>QHBZ01000220.1 GCA_003244055.1 Pseudonocardiales bacterium
CTGCATCGAGCGCCTCCTCGACCCCTGGGCGAGCTGCCCGTCGACCAGTGCTGTAGCCAGCACGCCGAGAGCCACCACGAACACCGATACCCCGAACAGTGACAAGCTCACTGTGAAGATCTTCGCGCCGTCGGAGAGCGGCACGGGCGTGGCGAATCCCTCGGTGGTCAGGGTCGAGACCGTGAGGTAGACCGCGTCCACCAGATTGAAGCCGAACAACAGATAGCCGGCCACGCCGTAGCAGACCAAGGCGACCACGGCCGAGGCCAGCCACCTAGCCCGGCTGGTGAAACCCGCCGTCCCCATGGCGCTCATCCAAGCCGACCTTCAAAAAAGTGGAGCTGACGGGATTCGAACCCGTGACCCCCGCACTGCCAGTGCGGTGCGCTACCAGCTGCGCTACAGCCCCTCAGCGATCACCAATACCCACCGCGGCGCGTAGGCCACGGTACACGAGGCCTGCGGTGATCCCTGAACAGGACCCTGGGTCAGCGTCGGTTGGCGCTGAGTGCCTGGTCCAACCATCCTTCGTCACTGATGTCGATGATCGCACCGTTGACGACGACACTCGGAGTGCCGAATCGGTGATCGGGTCGCAGCCCCCGGATGTACTGACCGGCGTTCGCTGTTGCGGTGGTGACGCGCTGCTTCGCGCCGGCCTGCACACAACCCGTGAAGGCGTCGCCGGCTCCCAGCGAGCGGCCGAGCTGCTGGAGCTGGGCGATGGTCCACCCGTGACCGCCCTCCGGCGGTTGCGCGGCGAACAGGCTGTCGTGGAAGCGAGGGAAGATATCGGCCGCAGTGGCGCAGTAGGTCGCACCGGCGGCCAGCGTGGAGTACCCGGGCGGGACCGAGAGCTCATCGAGGATCGCGACCGGGTGGTAGACCACCTTGGCCTTGCCGTCAGCAGCGGCTTGCGTGAGCCGCTGATGGTAGAGCTTTTCGAACTGCCCGCAGACCGGGCACATGAAGTCCTCGTAGACATCGATGGTCGTCGGCGCCTGAGGACTTCCGGTCACAATGGCGTCGCCCTGAGCGGCCACCGGGTACTGCACCCCGGCAGCGGCGACCGGAATCGCCACCGGCAGGGCACCCGGCTTGTTGCGGTTCTGCAGCCACAGCCCGACCCCGATGACAACGGCGAGCACCACGACGATGGCGACCCCCGCGATCATCCCGCGGTTCCCGCGACCGCCCCCGCGGGCCGCCGTCACCGCCTGCGCGCCTTGCCGCTTGCGCTTGTCCTCGGCCTTCTCCCCGCCGCCCACGACACGTCCCTTCTTGCTCATTTGACCGGATTCCCGGCGGTACGCCACGGTGCATCTGGCGGATCCGCGGCACCCGGATCCGCGGTACCAGGATCCGCACGCAGCCACCTGTCAACGCTCAACACGGTCCGGGGCCGCACCACCAGCCACAACGCCAGCAGCAACGTACCTACGTCGCGAGCCAGCTCCTGCGGGTAGCGCGTGTCCCCCTTGGCCACAGCCCCCCCACCGCCGAAGCATCCGCAGTCAATGGACAATCCGCGAGCCCAGGCCTGCGCCACCGCCGTCATCAGTACTACCAGCAGCACCCCCGAGGCGAGGGCTACCCACCGGGTGATTGCACCCACCAATAGCAGGGTTCCCAGTACCAGTTCCACCAACGGCAACGCGGTGGCGACCGGCCCGACCAGGTCCGGCGGCAGCAGCTCGTAGGCGCGCACGGCAATCCGGGTCTGAGCCGGGTCTACCGCCTTGAGTGCTCCGGAGACCAGAAACACCGCGGCGAGTCCCAGTCGCACCAGGGTGCCCAGCCCATCGACGGCCGAGCGGGATAGGCGAGCCACCCGATCAGACTATCCACTCACTCGCAGGCAAAGCGAGGCTGCCCATCGCGAGGCGAACCTGAGTACGGCCGTTGCGCGGCGCTCTCCGTACCGTGGTGACGAGGGTGTCGCTGAGGTGCGGGGATCAATGATGACAGTCGAGCCGGGTGATGAGATCGGTCACGTCCACCAGGACGTCTCCGGAGGCTGGCTCCGACCAGCCGTATTCGGCTCGATGGACGGCCTGGTGACCAACATCGGACTGATCGCGGGAGTTGGCGGCAGCGGTGCGGGCGCGCACCTGATCGTGTTGACCGGGATGGCGGGGCTGGTGGCCGGCGCATTCTCGATGGCGCTCGGGGAGTACGTGTCGGTCGAGACGCAGAACGACTCGGTGCGCGCCGAGGTCAAGGTGGAACGCGACGAACTACGCCGGCATCCGGCCGCGGAGCAGGCCGAACTGGTCGCCTCCTTCGTGCAGATGGGGCTGACTCGCGAAACCGCGAAGCAGGTGGCCGAGGAAGTGCACGCCAACCCGTCGCTGGCGATCCGAGTGCACATCAACCAGGAACTCGGCGTCAACCCCGACGATCGACCCTCTCCGTGGGTAGCCGCCGGATCGTCGTTCCTCTGCTTCGCGATCGGCGCGCTGGTCCCGCTGATCCCCTACCTGCTCGGCTTCGCCTCACTGCTCACAGGTCTCGCCGCCGGCGCAGGTGGGCTATTCGTGGCCGGGGCGGTCTCGTCGCGGTTCACCACCCGCTCATGGTGGCTGGGAGGCCTACGCCAGGTGGGGTTCGGCGCGATCGCCGCGGTGGCGACCTACCTGGTAGGTGCCCTGATCGGGGCCGGCACGCGCTGAGTCTGCTTGGGGCCCAGCGGCTCAGGCGAGCGCAACCAGACGACCGCGGCGAGCAGCGAGACGATGCCGGTCAGCACGAAGGCCGCAGCGTAGGACAGCTTGTCGGCGACCAGGCCGGTCGCGATCGGGCCGAGGATCGCACCGATGTCGGCGGTCATCTGAGCAATGGCCAGCGCCGGGCCACCCTTGGCGTGCGAGCCGATCACATCGGCGACCGTGGCGCCCTGCGCCGGCGTGATCAGCCCGGTGCCGGCCCCGGCGATCAGCGCGGCGGCCAGGAACTCCGGCACACCGCTGGTGAAACCCAGCCAGATCGTCGCGCTACCGGTGACGACCAGCCCGATCAACATCGGTGGGCGGCGCCCGAAGGAATCCGCGAGCCTGCCGGACAACGTCAATACGGCCACGGTGCCCGCGGCGAAAACCGAGAGCGCCAATCCGGCCAGCGACTCCGCACGATGCAGCACCTCGACGACGAACAGCGGCACCAGCGAGACCCGCACGCCAGTGACCGCCCAGCCATTGGCGAAGTTGGATGACAGCGCTGCGCGGTACGCGGGGTGAGCGAAAGCTGCACGTACCGTCAGCACCGGGAGATCTACGGCCGATACCACCCCGACCACCGGGGAGCGCCGTAGGAACAACCAAGCCACTGCGGCGGCGACGAACAACGCAATCGAATAGACCACAAACGGCGCGCGCAGCGAGATGCCGATCAGCCCACCGCCGACCAACGGTCCGGTGACGCCGCCGAGCAGGAAACTGCTGGACCACAAGCTGGTGGACCGCCCGCGCAGCGGCGGTGGGGTGAGCCGGATCAACAGCCCGACCGCCGAAACGGTGAACATGGTCGACCCGACACCGCCCAGCGACCGCAAGATCAGCAGCTGCCAGTAGTTCGCGGCGAATGCGCACGCGCCGGTCGACAAACCCACCACGATGATGCCCCAGATGTAAACCGGGCGTTCCCCCAATGCCGACACCAGCTTGCCGCTGATCGGCGCGAACGCCAGCCGCATGAACGCGAAAGCACTGACCACGATCGAGGCCGCGGTGACGCTGACGTCGAAGCTGCGGGCGAAGGTGGGCAGTGCGGGCGCGACGATTCCGAAGCCGAGCGCGATCACGAAACTGACTGTGACCAGGACCCAGACCTCGCGAGGCAGCCGGGAATCGGCCGGTGCCGCGCTCGTGGACGTCAGCTCCGGCTCCGCGTCCACAACCCCACCCTGTCCCGATCTTGTTAGCCACACTAAGAGCAGCACTGTGCTCAACCAGTGGCGCGGGCAGGCGCATTCCCGCTCTCGCGGTACGGCAGCCCTGCGGTTCAGGACGCGGGGCTGAGGCCGAACGTGGTGTCGATCTCGGTGGCGAGGCTGTCAACGTTGGCGGCGAACGGCTTCGTCGCGGCTCCGGAGCTCGCCGTGCGTTCCAGATCGTGCAGGTGCGTACTGAGTGCGGTGCGGCTCTGCGCGGTGATCCACGGCGCCTGCTCTAGCGCCTGGGTGAGGTCGGCGTCGGCGCGCTGCAGAGCGAGGGCGGCGCCGGCGTCGCCGTCGGTTCCCAACGACGCCGCGCCAGCGTCGACGTGCAACGACAACACGCGCAGCTGCGAAGACGTCTGCCGGGCTTGTTCGCGCACCGCCGCCACCCGGTCCGCGGGTGCCGGTGCGGTGAACCGGCCGACAAACCCGCCCAGCACCCCGCCGAGGACGAACGCCGCTGTCGCGAGGATCGCCAGTTGCCGGCGCCGCTGGGCCTGAGGCGTGTAAAGGGCCATGGTCAGATCCGCCCGACGATCACCGCGGCGGCGCCGGTGCCGACGGTGTCCGCGATCGAATCCGGGCCGGCCAGCTCCCGGATCCGGCCGTCTTGAACTACCCAGGTGGTGGGTTGGACCGTGATCGGCCCGACGTTGCGGACATGCCGGGAGACCGCGGGTCCAATGGTCGCCTCCAGCGGCGGCGCACCGGGCGAGCCGTCCACGAGGATCGCTTCGCCCCGGACGTCAAGGGCGGGGTCCCCGAACCGGTCGAAGACCAGTACCCGGCCATCCAGTGAGCTCAGCCAGAACCATCCGACCGGGTCGACCTCTTCCGAGCCGCCCGCGGCACGGGCCACGTCGATGATCGCCTCGCGGCTCAGCGGTGGCCGGCCGGGCACCACACCCGAGCCGAGCACGAGGGCTCCCACCGCCACGGCTCGGATCGCGCCGCGTTGCGTGATCTGGCTGACCTGCACCTGCAGCGAGGTCGGCGACGCCCCAGCGGCGAGGGCTTCGGCCATCGAGGAGATCACCTCGGCGCCTGGAGGTATCTGGCAGTCCAGCCCGAGGACGCCGGCCAGCGGCCGGCCCAGCACGCCGGCGCCGCCACCGACGGCGATCAGGGTGGGCTGGGTGAGGCGGTGCTGCGCGGCTACCGCGGTGACGAGGTCGGCCAGCGCCTCGGTGGAGGCCTGCATCATCCGGCGGGCGAGTTCGCTGCCGGAAAGGCGCACCGCCGCCCCGGCGATGTCCAGTGCCGCGGTCGCGGAGCGTCGGCGACCCGCGGCGTAGTCGCCGTCGGCAACCAGGCCGAGCGCGTTGCCGGCGCAGGTGTTGGTCAGCGCGGCCATCGTGCCGTCGGCCAGCCGCAACGCCAGGTAGTCGGCCGGGTCCCCGGGCCGCGGCGCGAGAGTCTCCGGGCGGGCCCCGGACAACCGCTCAGGCGCCAGGAAGCACGAATAGGTGAGCCCCGCGATGTGCGCGCTGCGCGGCCCGACACCGTAGATCCGGCGCCGTCGCACCCGGAGCATCGATCCCCCGGCTACCCCCGCCACCTGCACGTCCAACGCCCGGACCGCGGTGGCCTGGCCGGCGACCCGCACGTAGGACAGCGCGGGACGACCGGCGGTGATCGCCGCGACGTTGGTGGACGTGCCGCCGACCTCGACGATCACCCCGTCGCCGATGCGCAGCGTGCGCAGCGCGCCGGCCACCGAGGCCGCGGGCCCCGAGTGCAGCGTGCGGGCGGGCGCGGCGCGGAACCCGGCGAGATCGGTGGCACCACCGTCCCCACGCATCACCATCACGGGGCAGGTCAACCCCGCGCCCGCTACCCCGGCTTCCACCACCTCCGCGGTGCGCAGCGCGATCGGCAGGATCGAGGCGTTGAGCGCGGCGGTGACCGTACGCAGTTCGAGGCCGTAAAGGCCGGTCAGCCCCGACGAGGTGGTCACCGGCAGCCCGAGCTCGGCGGCGAGTACCGCGACCGCGTCTTCGCATGCCGAGTCGTCGGGGGCGAACGCCTCGGCCACGCACACCGCTTGGGCGCCGGCGCTGGCCAGCCTGATCAGCGCCTGGCGGGCCGCACCGGCATCGAAGCCGGCGGACAGATCAAGGAACTCGTGTGCGATGGCCCCGCTGATCGTGGTCCGGTTGCGGGCCTTGCGCAGGTAGGGGGCCCGGGCCAGACTGAGCACACCGACCGGCACGGTATCGCCCTCCAGCAATGCGTTCACCGCCTGCGTGGTGGAGTGGGTGACCAGTTCACCCCGTCGCGGTGGTCGTGGGTGGTCGGGACCACCGCACGGCCGGCGAGCTCACCGGTCACCGAATCGATCGCGACCGCCTTGGTGAAGGTGCCACCGACGTCGGCGCCTACCCGGACACCCATCGCGCCTCCCGCGCCCGGCGGGGCCGCACCATCAACAACCACACCGCCCCCACCGCATAGACGGCGACCAGCACCACCTGGCTGACCAGCGTCTGCATGCTGGGCCAGTAGCCCAGTGCCTGGGACAGGAAGATCGGCGCGCGCGGCACTCCGGACAGCGGGGTGAGGCCGATCAGATCTGCGGTCTGCAGACTTCGCACCGCGTTACCGAGAAAGGCCACCGACGTCGCCATCAACAACACCACGGCGCCCACCAGGAATGTCTTCACCGGCAGCCGCCGACCCAGCCGGAAGATCAGGTAGGACACGACTGCCAAGGCGGCGAGACCGGCTGCCAGCCCGACCAGGATCCACCAGCCCAATCCCTGGCCGAATTCGACCAGCGCCTGGTAGAGCAGTGCGGTCTCCAGGCCCTCCCGGTACATCGCGGTGAATCCCACCAACACCAGCGCTGTGGTCGACCCGACCGAGACCGCGTTGAACAGCCGGCTGCGCAGGAACTCCATCCAGCGGCGGTGCTCCAGCCGGGCGATCAGCCAGAACGAGATGTACAGCAGCACCGCGACCGCGGCGGTGGCGACGACCGCCTCCAGCACCTCCCGCCCGACCGGCAACATAGCGAGAACGAACCGCAGGATCAGGTATGTCACCGCCGTGGCCGCCAGCCCGATGCCCACCCCCCAGGCGATGGGCTTGCGGTACCGGGTGGCCTTCGTGGCCTCCAGATAGCCCAGCAAGGCAGTCAGCAGCAGCACTGCCTCTAGGCCCTCCCGGAAGATGATCAAAAACGACTGCCCGGCCACCACTGCGACCGCGTCGAAACCGGTGTCGGTCAGCCGCCGTTCGGTGTCATCGATCAACCGTCGCAACTCGACGATATCGGTCCGCACAGCGTCGACCGGTGCGCCAGACTTGATCAGGTCGCGAATCTCCGCGAACTTCGTCTCGGCGTCGGCGGTCAGATCGGGAGCCGCTACCCGCAGCGTCACCTCTACATACTCGAAGTGATCCAGGTATCCGGTCCTGGCTTGCGCATAGGCCTGCTCGATATCTCCCTGCTTGACCAGCTCCAGGGTCTGGTCGATCGACGCGCGCACCCCGGCCAGCTGGCGGATCGCCTCCTCACGCGTGATCGCCTGCTGCTGGGCCGCGGCCTGCGGTGCCGCGATGTCGGGTGCAGCGCCCAGCGATGTCACGACCGGCACCAGGACGGCGAGCGCCAGCAACAACCCGAGCAGTCGGCGTCTGATCATCCCGAGTACTTCGCCAGGTAAGGCTGCACCGCCGAGGTGATGCCGGCGGAACCCTTGGCCGCCGCCGCTGCGTTCCCTTGGTCGGCCGCCTTTTCCAGCACCGCGAAGCTGTCCTCCATCGCGAGGTAGGTGTCCTCGTTGTTGTGCCTGACAGTGCCTTCGATCTGCTTCCAGATCGGCTCGAGCCGGCCGTCCAGACTGATGGCTTCGGCCTTGTCGGTACCCGCGGACTGGGCGATCTGGCCGGCGATCTGTTCGATCTTGCGCAGATTCGCCGCGACGTCAGCCGCCGTCACCGGATGCTCGGGCGCTGCGACAACCGACGTGGGCGACGGGGCCACCGCCGATGTGTCGCCACCGCTGGAGCAGCTTGGAAGTCCAACCACGCTGATAGCCACCAGCATCAGACTTGCGCTTCGCCACATAATGGTCAACATCGAAGCCTCCCGAATGCCAAAAGTTCGTCAGCCGTTTGGGTTGGATTAGGCTTGATATTTCTCTTAAAAACCTGCCAGACATCACCTAACGAAGGGAAGGTTAGGCTGCACAATCACCTATTTGGCGGAATTTCTCGCAGCTTCAGATCGCAAGCTGACGTTCGCTAGCTACGTTGCGTAGCTCTCAACCGCTCAGCCGCGCGTCTCTGCGACCAACCAGGACAGGTATTCAGCGCTGCCGCCGGTGATCGGGGTCGCGATGACCTCGGGTAGGTCGTAGCCATGATTGACCTTAATGTGCGCCGTCAGCGCGGTGACCCGATCGGCTGTGGTCTTGATCTCCAGCCGCCACTCCTGCTCGGTCTGCACCTCGCCATTCCACCGGAACACACTCGTGATCGGCCCGACTATCTGGGCGCAGGCGCCGAGCCGCGCCTCAATCACTCCCGCCCCGAGAACCTGGGCAGCTTGCTCACTGGCTGTGGTCGTCGCGACAATGACATGATCAGCCAGCATGCCCCAATCGTACGAGGCTGCGGCCGAGCCGCAGCTCTCGCAGCCGCGACACGGAACCTGTCTACCCTATACATACGTTTGTCTAAACTCGTAGTATCGTCGTCGCGGGGTCGGCGGTGGAGGTCACGATGGCGCTACGACGCAGGATCCGGTGGGTGGTCCGGCACGGGTTGATCAGACTGACGGTGCAACGCCAGGTGCGCTCCGGTGACCTGGGTTCGCGGCTGATGATCGACCCGGCGATCCGCGAGGACCCATTCCCGTACTACGACGAGCTGCGCTCGCAGGGTCGAATCGTCACGAGCGGACTCGCGATGATGTCCGCGCACCACGACGTTTGCCTGGCCGTGCTAAGGAGCCCGGACTTCGGCCAGATGCGGTTGGACCTGCTCCCCGGGATCCTCAAGTTGGGCATGAAGATCGGTGGTCGCTCGGTGCTGGGGCCGATCGAACCACCATCTATGCTGGTGACCGACCCGCCCCAGCACACCCGCTACCGCAAGCTGGTAACCCGGGCGTTCAGCGCGCGGGCCATCACGGCCATGCGGCCCCGCGTCGAGGAGATCGCCGAGGATCTGCTCGACGAGGTCGCCCGGGCCGCGACCGCTGGCTCGACAGTAGATCTGGTGGAGCGCTACGCCAGCCTGCTGCCGGCCACCGTGATCGCCGAGATGCTCGGCGCGCCGGTCGCGATGCGTCGCCAGTTCCTCGACTGGGGGGCGGGCGCGGCGCTGTCTTTGGACATCGGATTGAGCTACCGGGATTTCCGCCGCTCCGAACTCGACATAGCTGCACTGCACCAATGGATGCTCGGCCACTTCGCCGACGTTCGTCGCGCCCGCCGGGACGACGTCCTCAGCACCCTGGTGACGGCCCACGACCAGGGCAATCTGACCATTGACGAGCTGAGCAGCATCGCGATGCTGGTGCTCGCCGCCGGTTTCGAGACCACGGTCAACCTGCTGGGCAACGGTGCCGTGCTGCTGATGCGCCACCCCGAGCAATTGGCCGTACTGCGAGCCCAACCGCAGCGGTGGGCCGGCGCCGTTGAGGAGATCCTGCGCCACGAGTCGCCCGTGCAGCGCACCGGCCGCGTCGCGCTACGGGATACGGAGGTGGCCGGCCGTCCGGTCGAGGCCGGCTCATTGATCATCCTGCTGCTGGGCGGCGCGAACCGGGATCCCGGGATCTTCCCGGATCCCCACCGGTTCGACGTTCAACGCCCCGAGGCAGACCAGAACGTGGCGTTCTCCAGCGGAACCCACTACTGCATCGGCGCCGCCCTGGCCCGCATGGAAGGCGAAGTCGGCCTACAGACCCTGTTCCGCCGGTTCCCCGATCTCGCGCTCGCCGGCACCCCACACCGACGCCCCACCCGGGTCCTCCGCGGCTACGACGAGATCCCAGTCCGGCTCAACAGCCCCACGGCGCCAGGCACGTCAGTTCATGCGAGCGCGACGAGCCGCAGCCGCGACGTCCCGTAGGCTGTCCGCGAAATCTACGCAACGGCTGACACCGAGCGGCCACGGCGCCGGCTCGCAAGACTGCGGCACTCCGGAAACCAACTCGCCGCCGGTCGCTCGTGACCAGAGCAGGACAGTCAGCTGCCGAGTTCCTGACAGCCGGCCCGATGAGATCCGCTGACGGTGATGATGCAGCTAAGGCTAGGCTCCGCGCATGGGCTTTGCTGATACGGAACGGAACAGGGCGGCCGTGCATGAAGCGGGGCATGCCCTCCTAGCCTCCTATCGAGGGCTTGCCGTCGCCATCATTGAGCTGCACCGCAACGACGGTGAGGGCACGATGCGGCTGCGCGAACCACCATCAGAACTCGACCGGGTATGGGTTTTGTATGGCGGTCCATTCGCGGAAAAAGTGGTCTTCAGAACATGGGGGCCTACCGTTACACCGCCTGAACTTGATGAGTTACTGGTGGCGCATGGCCTATGTCACCAAATGGGAATTACCAATACCATCGAGATTAGAGATCAAGTCGAAAGCTATCTCCGGGATCAACAGGTACGGCTTGAGCTCGTCGCAGCCCGACTGTTGGAAACCGGTGCGGTACAGGGCGCGGAGCTTGATGAGCTACTTCGCGAAGCGCTTCAGCTGAGCCCAACCTGACAGGCTTGGTCTCAGCTTAGATGGGAAGAACCGCACTCACCTGTCAAGCATGTCGACTCGACGTGTCTTTCTGACCTCGGAGGATAGTCTCCGGCCGCGATCTCGCTGAGGTGCGCATCGAGCGCTCGGTTGGCAGGATCATGCTTGGCTGGCTCGGCCGCACCGGCAGGTCGATGTGGTTCGGTACGGCATCAACGACGCGGGCTTCGCCGGCGACACCAGCCAGTTCCTGCAGGAACTGACCCAGCGCTGGGAAACACGGGATGCGGATCGTGACTCTCTTCCGTAGCGGCAAGAGAAGGGGACTCGCACACCCGAGAAGCGTGAATGCCCAGGCCATCAGCCTGGGCATTCACGGTGGAGGTGCCGGGAATCGAACCCGGGTCCTCCGTCGTCTCATCAGGGCTTCTCCGTGCGCAGTCCACTACGCCTCTACTCGGACCCACCGGTCACGTAGACAAGCCGGTGTGACGATCCCAGTCGCTGTAGGTGTCCCATCCAGACCCCGCGACCGGGCCTGGCGGTGAGTCCCCTTACTGGTGCCGGGGTCCGGGGCGGGGACGCCCCCGGTCCGACACAGTCGCTACTCGCTCAGGCGGCGAGGGCGAACTGAGCGCGATTTGCATCGGCGCTTATTGGTGTGCGATGACGCTTACGGTGGTCTCTCGCCTGCACCGGCACGCTTCCCACTGACTCAACGTCCAGAGTCGAAACCGTTCACCCCCTCGTCGGGCTGCTTAACCACCCTAGAGTAACGCCTGGAGGCCCAGTCTTCATCCCCGATGCCCAGCGACGTCGAGCCGCAGCAACCGGGCGGGCGTGTCGTGCACCACCGCGCGCAGGAAAGGCGCACCCAACCGGTCATCGGCGGCCGCCCAGCCCGCGACCGCACGCAACTGGGTGGCGTAGTCGTAGGGGATGTTCGGGAAGTCGGTGCCCAGCGCGATCCGGTCCGCCACGTCGACCAGTCGTGCCGCCCAGTCCGCCGGGAGTGGGGCGAGCAGGTCGGTGAAGGGCACCCCGACCATCGTCGTGTCGAGGTGCACGCCGGGATAGCGCAGCGCGAGCTCCAGGGCATCGCTGTAGTCGGGCAGTCCGGCATGAGCCAGCACCGCGACCAGCCGGGGATGGGCGGCGAGCACCTCGCCGAACACGCCCAACCCGGTGTAGCGCCCGGCAACGGGCCCATTGCCGCAGTGCACCACGACCGGCACGGCGGCCTCGGCCAGCAGTCCCCATGCCGCGTCGAGCAGCGGATCACGCGGGTCGAAACCACCTACCTGCACGTGCATCTTGACGCAGCGCGCGCCACCGACCAGCGCTCGCTGCAGGTACTCGGCGACGCCCGGTTCGGGATAGAAAGTGGCTGTGGGCACGGCCTCAGCAACCGCGGCAGCGAATTCGGCGACCCAGCGGTTGAGCCAGTCCGCCATCCCTGGTTTGTGCGGGTAGACCAATGGCGCGAACCTTCGCACGTCCATCGCGCGCAAAACCGCGACGCGATCTTCCTGGGGAAGCCGGTAATGCACCGGCCACGGCGTGCCGTAGTGCTCTGCGGCCTGGTCGAAGAAGGCCCACACCTTGGCCATCACCTGGTCGGGCAGGAAGTGCACGTGCAGGTCGATCAGCCCGCCGGAGCCCAGCGCCGCCGTCCAAGGCGCTACATCGGCGTCATCGACGGGCGGCACGGTCACCGGATCGCGGCTCACCAGTGTCGACTGACCCGGTGCCGACTGACCCGGTGTCAACTCACCCGGTGTCAACTCACCCCATGCCCTTGGCGCGCCGCCCCAAAGCTCGCGCCACTTCGCGGTTCGCGTCGCGCTTGGCCAGGTCAGCGCGCTTGTCGTAGGTCCGCTTGCCGCGGCCCAGCGCGATCTCCACCTTCACCTTGCCGTCGGAGAAGTACATCGACAATGGCACCAGCGCCAGCCCGCTCTCCCTGGTCTTGCCGATCAGCCGGAGGATCTCCTTGCGGTGCAGCAGCAACTTGCGGGTCCGTCGGGGCTCGTGGTTGGTCCAACTACCTTGGGTGTATTCCGGGATGTGCAGACCGCGTAGCCACACCTCGCCATCCTCGACGCTGGCGAAGGCGTCCGTCAGCGAGGCACGGCCGGCGCGCAGCGACTTCACTTCCGTGCCGGTGAGCACGATGCCCGCCTCGTAGGTGTCCATGATCTCGTAATCGTGCCGGGCCCGCCGGTTCGACGCGATCACCTTGCGGCCGTGCTCCTTCATGGCGTCCGCATCATGTCCGCACGTAAAGCCGCAGCGTCAGGTAACCGGTCAGGGCGGCGACCGAAGCACCCACCAGCAGCAGGATCGGCGCCACCGAGAAGATGTCCGCGTAGCCGATCCGCGGCACGATCGCCGCCTCGAAAACGCCGGCCAGCACCCGGTCGACGAAAGCGACCTTGCCGATCACCAGGCCCACGATCGCCAGCACACCCCCGACCACTCCGGCGACCACCGCCTCGAGGAGGAACGGTAGCTGGGTGTACCAACGGGAGGCCCCGGTCAGGCGCATGACGCCGACCTCGGCGCGCCGGGTGAACGCCGAGATCTGGATCGTGTTGGAGATCAGCAGTAGCGCCGCGAGAGCCTGGATCAGCGCGATCACGAAAGTCGCGTTGCGCAACCCGTCGAGGGCCCGGAACAGCTGCCGGAGGTACTCACCCTGGTCGGTGACCCGGTCCACACCGGGGCGCCCGGTGAACGCCTTGGCGATGGAGGGGAACCGGGCAGGATCGGACAGCTGAACCCGCAACGACGCCGGCAGCGCCTCGGGTCTGGCCAGCTGCAGCAGTTCCGGCTGACCCTGGAAGATCCGCTGGAACCGCGCGAAGGCGGCCTGCCGGCTCTCGAATATCACGGTCTGCACTCCGGGAGCCGACTCCAACTGCCCGCGCAGGGCGGAGCAGGTGCTCGACGTGCAACCGGGGTCATTCGCGCTGATGTCGGCGCTGAGATACACCACGGTCTCGACGCGCTGGTAGTAGTCCTGCTGCATCCGGTCGATGGTGCGGACCACGAGCAGACCCCCGCCGAGCAGGCCGAGTGAGATCGCCGTAGTCAGGATCATCGCTACGGTCATCGTGACGTTGCGGCGTAGGCCGGTGACGACCTCGCTGAACACGAAGCTGGCGCGCATGGGAAGTGAACATTCCTCGGGTTGGGGACGGGGGGCACAGTACCAATGCGTCGGCCCGGCATGCCGGTGTCAGCGGCTGACTCCGTACACGCCGCGGCTCTCGTCCCGGACGAGCTGCCCGAGATGGAGCTCCACGACGCGACGACGCATGGAGTCGACTATCGTGTGGTCGTGGGTGGCCATCAGTACCGTGGTGCCGGTTCGATTGACCCTTTCCAGCAGCAGCATGATCTCGTGGCTGATGTCGCGGTCCAGGTTCCCGGTGGGCTCGTCGGCCAGCAGCACCAGCGGCCGGTTCACGAAGGCTCGGGCGATCGCCACCCGCTGCTGCTCTCCGCCGGAGAGCTCATGCGGCATCCGGTCCGCCTTGCCCTCCAGCCCGACCAGCTCAAGCACCTCGGGCACCACCTTGCGGATGGTGTGCCGGGGCTTGCCGATCACCTCCAGGGCGAACGCAACGTTCTCGGTGACCGTCTTGTTGCCCAGTAGCCGGAAGTCCTGGAACACGCAGCCCACCCGCTGCCGCAGCTGCGGGATACGACGTTGGGAGAGCTTGCCGACGTTGAGGTCCGCCACGTAGACGTCGCCTGTGCTGGCCACCTCCTCGCGCAGCAACAGCCGCAACAGAGTGGACTTGCCCGATCCGGACGGTCCGATGAGAAACGCGAACTCGCCCTTTCCCACCGCGACTGTGACGTCATCGAGAGCGGGTCGGGTAGAAGTCCGGTAGGACTTGCTGACGTGCTCGAGTCGGATCACGAGCGGCGAGTCTACTCATCCAGGCCGGGTACTTGACCGGCGCCACGGCGAAGGCACGCCAGCAGATTTCTACCGGGTTCAGCCAGCCACCCGCGCCTCCTGCTGGCGACGCCACCGGATACCGGATTCGAGGAAGCCATCGATGTCCCCGTCGAGCACCGCGGCCGGGTTGCCCACCTCGTGCTCGGTCCGTAGATCCTTGACCATCTGGTAGGGATGCAGCACGTAGGACCGCATCTGGTTGCCCCACGAGCTGCCCTCACCCTTGAGCGCGTCCATCTCCGCCTGCTGCTCCTGGCGCTTGCGCTCCAGCAGCCGGGACTGCAGTACCCGCATCGCCGCGGCCCGGTTCTGGATCTGCGATTTCTCGTTCTGGCAGGACACCACGATCCCGGTCGGCAGATGGGTGATACGCACTGCGGAATCGGTAGTGTTGACGCTCTGTCCGCCGGGTCCGGAAGATCGAAAAACGTCGATACGAATCTCATTCTCCGGGATATCGACGTGATCGGTGGTTTCGGTCACCGGAAGCACCTCGACGCCGGCGAAGGATGTTTGCCGGCGGCCTTGATTATCAAACGGTGAGATCCGGACGAGCCGGTGGGTGCCTTGCTCAACCGACAGCGTGCCGTAGGCGAAGGGTGCCTTGACCACGAACGTAGCCGACTTGATGCCGGCCTCCTCGGCGGGGGAGATGTCGTAGACCTCGGTGGGGTGGCCGTGCCGCTCGGCCCATCGCAGGTACATCCGCATCAGCATCTCGGCCCAGTCGGCCGCGTCCACTCCCCCCGCCTCGGAGCGGATCGTCACCAGCGCGTCCCGCTCGTCGTACTCGCCGGCCAGCAAGGTCCGGATCTCCAACGACGCGATCTCCTTGCGCAGCCGGTGGTGCTCGGTTTCGGCCTCGCGACGGGCGCCCTCGTCAGCGCCCTCCTCGGCCAGTTCGTAGAGGATCTCCACGTCATCCAGCCGCTGCCGCAGACCCAACACCCGCCGCAGGTCACCCTGCTTGTGGGAGAGCTTGCTGTTGACCTGTTGGGCGTGTTCGACGTCATCCCACAGGTCAGGTCGGGATGCCTGCTCCTGCAGTTCGGCTACCTGAGCTTGCAACCGGTCGATGTCCAGGACAGCCTCGATCCCGGCGAGGGTGTTGGCTAGATCCTTGAGGTCTGCGGCGACGTCGGGGTTCACGTCGAGCCAGGGTAGTCGCCCCCGTTGCTCAATCCCTCGGGATGGCTCAATCCCTCGGGATGGCTCAGTCCCTCGGGATGGCGTCGAGCAACTTGAGCACAGCGCGCCGATGCGCCACCGTGAAGTCTGCGGCAGCCTTGGTGTAGGGATTGGTGGCGGCCTTCGCGTCTGCCCTGGCCTCGTCAAGAGCACCGAGGTAGTCGGCCCGGGCGGTGCTGACCAGGTTGGCGCGCTGTTTGGGGGTCAGCTGCCCGGCGTGCACGAGTCGCAGGATCAGCGGGCTGCGCAGGTTGTCCGACCCCGACGGGGAGTTCAGCCAGGACTTGAACGCGCGCTTGCCGGCGGCAGTGAGGACGTACTGCTGGCTGGACCGTGCTCCCCTCTTGCCGAGCCGGAGCAGACCGGACTCGGTGAGCACGGGCAGTTCGCGGTAGACCTGGCTACGGGTGACCCCGAAGAACGGCCCAAATCGCTCATCGGCGACCGCGACCAGTTGCCCGCCGGTCATCGGGCCCGTGTGCAGCAATCCGAGCAGGGCGGCCGACGTGGCGTTCAGGTCGCGCATCCACTCACGGTGCCACGCCCGCCTGGAGCTTGTCCACATTGGTCGAGCACGACTGTCCACTGTGGCAGAGCTCGTTTCAAGCAGCGGTGGAGCAGGTCCTCGATCAGCCGGCGTCTCGGGACGCAACCTGCCCAGGGAGAGTTCGTCGATGGTGGCCTTCGGCGAGGGCCTTGAGGGTGAGCAGCTGCTTGCGCATCATGATCAGATCACCCCAGGCCAGGGCCGCGTAGCGGGCCCGCTGCCACCTGCCGTCGTTGCCGACGTTGAGCTTGACGACCAGCCGGGCGGCGTTCGTGCCGCGTGGGGTGACGGCGTAGGTCCCGGCCAAGGGGCCGAACATGCGAATGAATGGATGGCGTCCGGTGCCGGATATGTGCCTGCCGGGCTCGAATTCGGTGATCTCAAACACGAGAAAATGCTGGCCCACGGCGAGCTCATCGGCGCCGGGTGTGAGCTGGCGGGGGCTGCGCCGGCCGCCGTTGTCGAGCAGGTCGTAGCTGTGGCCTTGAACCCGTAGCGGCAGACCAGGTCATGGTAGAAATTGCGACCCTTCGCGCCCATGCCGCCGATGTAGAGCGCCCACTTCGGCCGGATGGCGTCGAGCAGCCCGGTAGCGATGTACTCGTCCTCGGTGATGGCTAGCGGTGTGCTGACCACGACGTCGATGAGGTGCGCCCGCTGATCACGTCGGGCGCTTACGAGCGTAGCCGCGGCCGCAGGTCGTCGGCTGCAACGTCCAGACCGTCACCCTCGATCCGGGCGGCAAGCCGACGGGCGTGGGCGGCGACGCCTGCGATGTCCAGTCCGTGTGGGGGCTCGGCAGCGTAGGGATCGATGCGGTCTGCGCCACGCCGCAGCAACGCCGCGGCGCCCTTCGAGTTGCCCCGCTGCGCGTGGGTCAAGCCGACCGCGAGCTGCGCCAGGCCCTGCCACAGCTCGCGGTCCTGTCCCGAAGTCGCCTTCCACACTCCTTCGAACACCTCGTGGGCGTGGAAGGGATAGCCATCATCGATCAACCGCTGAGCTTGGCGGACCGCGTCATCCGGGCTGAGCACCACGTCCTCGGCAACCCGGTCCACCCCCTGCGTGCCGTGCGGCAGCGGCCGGCCCTGGGCGTCTCGGGGACGGGCGTTGCGGGCCCGTCCGGTGGGGTCCCGATCCCGGCTGTCCATCCGTGCATGATGGCCTGCAATGCGCCCCTGGGGTAAGAATCTTCGCCAGGCGCGGGCAGGATAGGCGCATGGACCACCACGGCCGCCGCGAATACACCGACCGGATCCGGCTGGGTGGCTCCGCCCTGCCCGTCATCAGCCCGGCCCGGTTCTACCTCTGCGGGATCACTCCCTACGACGTGACCCATCTCGGGCACGCCAGCACGTTCGTCTGGGCTGATGCGGCCGCCTCCGTGCTTCGCCTGGCCGGTGCGGAGACCGTGACCTGCCGCAATGTCACCGATGTCGATGATGTGCTGACCCGGGCCGCCACGCAGCGCGGCCGGCACTACGACGAGTTCGCGCTGGAGCAGGAGTACTTGTTCGGCAGGGATATGGCCGCCCTGCGGGTGCGCCGGCCCGAACACGAGCCGCGCGCGCGTCACCACGTCGGCCGTGTCGTGCAGTTGGCCTCGGCCCTGCTCACCACTGGTCACGCCTACCTGCGCGACGGTGCGGTGTACTTCCGGGGCGCCGATGTCCCGGCCAAGACCGGGCTGACAGAGGAGCGCGCCACCGAACTCGCGACCGAGTTCGGTGATCGACTCGGCGATCTGGATCGGGACGACCCCTTCGACGTTCCGGTCTGGCGGCCGTCGGCCGACAACCAGCCCGGCTGGCCAAGCCCGTGGGGTCGCGGGCGGCCCGGCTGGCACGCGGAGTGTGCCGCCATCGCTCTGGGAGTGCTCGGCCCCGCCGTCGACATCCTGGCCGGCGGCGCCGATCTGAGCTTCCCGCACCACGCATATCAGGCCGCCATGGTCGAGGCGGCCACCGGCGTCGGACCCTTCGCCCGGGGCGAGTTCCCCGTCGGCACCGTCACCATCGACGGAGCGAAGATGGCAAAGTCGACGGGCAACCTGGTGCTGGTCTCAGATCTGCTCGGCAAGCATCCCGCGACATCGGTGCGGCTGCTGCTGCTCAACCGGCCGTGGCAACCTAGCTGGGACTTCCACCCCGGCGACATCGCTGCCCAGACCAACCAACTTGACCGGCTGTACTCAGCGGCTGGCACAGCACGCAGCTCGCGACCCGCAGCCGACGCCGTCACCGCTGCCCTGGTCAATGACCTCGACGTCCCCGCCGCGCTCGCCATCGCCGAGGAGTCCGGTGGTGACACAGCTCGGCTGGTGCTGCGTACTCTCGCCCTGGACTGACCATGACACACACGCTGATCCTGCTCAGGCACGCGAAGTCGGCCTCTCCGGCCGACACCGCTGACGTTGCCCGGCCGCTGGCCGCACGCGGGCTCCGCGACGCCCCAGCCGTCGGTCGCTGGCTGCACGCGCAGGCCTTCAAGATCGACCAGGTGGTGTGCTCCCCCGCGGTCCGGGCCGCGCAGACCTGGGATCTTGTGGCCGTCCACTTGGACGCGATCCCCCGAGTCCGCCACGACGAGCGGCTTTACGACGCGTCGGCTCAGGATCTGCTGACCGTTATCCAGGAGCTGCCGCTCAGCGCTTCGACCGCAGTGCTGGTGGGCCACAATCCCGGGCTCGAGGACATCCTGACGCTGTTGACCGGGCTGGCCGAGCCGCTGAAGACGTCTGCCGTCGCCGTTATCACCACAGTGCTCAGCTGGGAACTGGCCCACCCCCGTTCGTGGACCGTGGCCACGCTAGCGACGCCACGCGGTTGACGACCTCGCTGCGGTCCAGCAAGCGGCACCGTACGCTCGCGAGCGGCGGCTTGGGTCGATGTGGGAGGCGAGCGGGGTAGATGGCCACGTTGAGCAATGGCCGGGTAGCAGCGCGCGAAGCCCGGATCGCGGCCCGGCCGCCGGAGGTCATGTTCGCACCGCTGTCCGAGCAGCTCGCCAACATCCGGCGCTGGAACGAGGAGCGAGGATGGGGATTGAGCGCCAGTGATCTCCACTCGGTCGACCTCACGCCCCGTGCTGGGAACGATCCACTCGTCGTTGACCTCATCGCCGTCTATCTACGCGATGGCGCGGAGATGGACGATGTCCAACGCACCTGTCATGAGTTGTGGACGGTGGCCGCCGCGCAGCAGCCGCACAGCTGGTCCTGGGATTGGTACTCCGACAGGTGGGAACAGCGCCGCAAACCGGTGCGGTTGATCGCCGGTCTCGTCCACCGGCCCGGCATCCGCCGAGTAACCGTCGACCTCGCGGCTCACTTCGAGCCGGGGCGCTACGTTCGCCCCACCAGCTTGCGGGGCCCAGACTCGGCGCACGCCGAAATTCTTGCCGCAGCCGCACATTTCCCGCGGTGGATCCGGGCCATGGACGGCAAGGACGTCCCCTACGCCTGGCTATCGGGCTACGAGCTGCTGATCCATGAACGCCCGACCCCGTGGCGGCTGCCAGCGCTGAGTTGGAGCAACCTCCGCCACACGATGAGCCTTACTGCGGGATGGGCGAACCACTCGTATAGCGGGTGGGCTTCCCCCGTCTGCATCAACTGACTGTCACCCGAACGTAGCGGATTGTCACTTTTGCCTCCACTGTGGCGCAACGGGCATCTATCCTTCCGAGGTGACAGTCCCAGGGGGTGTCCGCACACTGCCGGTCTGGTCCATGGCACTGGGCCTAGCACTCACCGCAGGATGCACCGCCCCGCCAGACCAGAGCCAACCGAATCGACGGGGTCTCCGGCCCGACTGCACTCGCACTATCACGCAATCCGACGAGGTGCGCCCAGCACTGGATAACGCTTCGCCAGGCAACACATTCTGCTTCACCGGAGACGACCTCATCGACGCTGACCTGACGATAACCAGGTCGGGCACCGCCGGGTCGCCGATCAGACTCATCGCCGACGGCGCCACCGTCCACAATGTGTATGTCAGCGCCGATCACGTCGTGATCGAGGGTTTCACCGTCACCGGCGGCGATGGAATCCTGCTTGAGGGAACCGGGATCACTGCACAGCGCAACACGATCCACGACACGCAGCGCGACGGGATCGCCTGTATGCCGTGCACCGACTCGACCATCGCGTCAAACACCGTCCACCATGTCTCCACGGCCGGGATCTACATCACCGGGCAGCGGATCACGGTGGCCGGCAACACGGTGACCGACACCGTGGCTCGCGATGATGGCGACGCCGATGGCATGCGCTTTTTCGGCACCGGCCATCGGATCACCGGTAACACCATTCGGGACATCTCCGAACGAGGTTATCGGGCTCCCCCGCACCCGGACTGCTTCCAAACCTACGACCACAATCCATCGACCTACGACGTCGTCATCTCGGGCAACACCTGCCAGAACGTCGACGCGCAATGTCTGATCGCCACTGACGACCAGCCCGGTGATAACGGTGCTCCCAGCAGAGCCCCGTCGATCACATTCGTCGACAACACCTGCGCCCCCAACGGTGCTCAGGCGATCAACCTACGCCGGTGGCCCAATGTTGAGATACGCCAGAACAAGTTCTCCGGCCCTAACCTGCTGCGCGCGATGTTGATCATTGATGGCTCGACTGGCTGCACTGTGACCGGTAACACTTCGGCAGGCAACGGGCCGGTCGTGGATGTGGACGGTGCTTCTCGACCAGGATTCCGTCAGAGCGACAACAGCCCCGCCTGATGGCGAACCAGGTCCGTTAGCGAAGCCACCCTGTGCGCGTGCACAGGGTGGCTTCGCTAGTTAACGGCGTTTAAACACCTTGGCGAAGGACGACTTCCTGACCTTCCCTGAGGCCCGAGATGACCTGGGTACGGTCATCGCCGACGAGACCGGCCTGGAATCTTGCCTGTTGCTGCGTGCCGTTGGCATCGATGATGGTGACGGTACTTTGATCGCCACTCTTACGAACGGCCGAGTTGGGAACGGTGAGAACGTCCTGGACCTGGTTGGTTATGACCCGCGCCTGCGCGGTCAGGCCATCTTTGAGTCGCGGATCGGTCTCGTTGAGCACGACGGTGGCGTAGTAGTTGATAACGCTGGAGATGTTGCTTCCAGTGGGGGACAAGGAGACAACGGTACCGGCCCGGGTGAGATCAGGGACGGCGTCGAAGGTCACATCAACTTTTTGATTCGGTGCCACCTTCGCGGCGTCGGACTCCTCGAACGGAACAACTACCTGGAAGGTATTGATATTGTCGAGAACCATGAACTGCGTACCACCGGGGCGCTGAGCGCCGGTAGCCGGGTTACCCAAGGACAAGCTGCTGTTGGACGAGGTGCCGCTGAGGCCGGGGATGGGAGAGGTGGAACCCGGAGCCAATGCACTGACGCCCGTGCTGGGTTGGAGGTACTCGCCCACCAGGCCGTTGATCGCTGACACGGTGCCCGCGACCGGAGCGCGTAATACGGTGTTGTCGACATCCCTCTGGGCCGCCTCGACCTGAGCCGCAATGCTGGCCACCAACGCAACCTGCTGATCGATATTGAACGGGCGGTCGGTGGCTGCGGCGTCGAGGGTGTTCTGCGCGGTAACCACGCTCTGACGGGCATTCTCTATCGAGACCAGCCCTTGGGTCCGGTCGACGTTTTCCTTCTGCTGGGCGGCTTGCAACACCGCCTTATCCATCAGCACCGTGCGGCGAGCGTTGACCACCGCTTGCTGATCCGTGGGGATCCGGTTACACGCCGGGTTGCCGCCGCCGCCAGGCGAACCTCCCGGAGCTGACCCACCTGACCCAGTGCTGCCCGCGAACACGGGGCCTACCCGGGCGGGGTCGTCCACACCCGCCTGAGCCGGCCCCACCCCGACCGACGAATTAGGACCACCTGTACCGCCGACACCATTGGCAGGTGCGGGTGGAGTGAAGGGAATTCCTCCGGTAGCGGAACAAGAGACCTGATCGGCACGCAGCGCTTCCTGAGCCTTATCCAGCAGATAGCTGTCAAAGTCCAACTGCTTGTGCGCCTGGTTGGTTGCCGACGTATCCGCGGCCAACTCCGCGTCGACCGACTTCTGCGTCGCCTCCAAGATCTCATGCGTCTGATCCAAGGTGGCCTGCGCGCCCTGCACCGTCGGGTCGGCCACGAACTTGCCGAACAACGCACGCTGGGAGTTCAGCTGTCCCTGCAGTTGGTTCAAGGTCTGGCGGAACCCGAAATCATCCTCCCGCGCCACTATCTGGCCCGCGGTGACCCGATCCCCGACCTTGACCATCAGCTGCGTGAGTTGCGCACCTTTCGGAAAGCCCAGGTTCTGCTCCCTTATGGCAGTCAACGAGCCGGAGGCGGACACCTTCGTCACCACCGCGCCGCGCTCCACCCGTCCGGTCGGCGGCGGTGGCGGCTCGCCGCCGCACCCAGCCGCCACACCGAGCACGGCGACCAGCCCTAGCGCCACCAAGACTCGCACACCCGCGCGTCGAGCTGAGGATAGCGAAGATTTGCTGGTCAGGATCATTGTCACAGCGATGTCCCCCTGTGTCTTCGGCTTCACGCTGTGCAACGCCTCAGGACGCAGGGAGTTACGCGGTCTCACGTGTGGATGCGGTTGAGTCTCGGCCGGTGGATGCGGTTGAGGCTCGGACCTACTGGTTGGTCTACTGGTACCTGAGGGCTTCGATGGGTCGCAGCCGCGCGGCGCGGTTGGCCGGATAGCCGCCGGCGACGAGTCCAATCACGAGGCTGATCGCGAACGAGAGCACCACAGACGGGATGGTCACGGCCGGAGCGAAGGTGGCGAAGGTTGGGCCAAGCGTGGGCGCGAGCACCGAGCCGAGCACCGACAGCCCAACCCCCAACCCGATGCCGATGATCCCGCCGAGGCCGGCCAGCACGAGCGACTCGATGAGGAACTGCTCGAGGATCGCCCGTCGAGTGGCACCGATCGCCTTTCGGATGCCGATCTCACGGGTTCTCTCGGTGACCGAAACCAGCATGATGTTCAGGACTCCGATAGCACCTACGAAAAGCGAGATCGCTGCGACTGCTGCCGTGAACAGAGTGAGGACTCGGAGGATCTGGTTGAAGGTGTCGAGCCGGCTGCGCAGAGATTGCACCTCGAAATCTCTGTTCGCCGTATCCTTGATCCGGTGCCGATCGCTGAGCACCCGAATCACGTCGTTTTCAGCGGCCGGCACCGCAGACGCCTGGGTGGCCTGCGCGATGATCTGATTGACCTTGTCGCCGCCGCCGAAGATGTAGCGGCGCGCTGTGTTCAGCGGCATAACCGCGATGCTGTCCCCCGGCTCGCCGACGGACTGCATCACGCCGATGACTCTGAAGGTCTGGCGGTTGATCCGGACCGTGTGGCTCAGCGCGGCCGCGGGATCCTTGCCGAAGAGGTAACTCGCCACGCTGGGTCCCAGCACCACCACTCTGGCCGTGGAGCGGACCTGAGCGTCGTCGAAGAACGATCCCGCCGACATATCCCCGTTGTTGAGGTCGAGCCAGCGGTCGGTGGAGCCGATGACGGTCGTCCGGAACCGGTAGGAGTCGGTCTCGGTCAACGCTTTGCCGGAAACAGCGGGGATCACCGCGGCGATGTCCCGGGACATCGCCGGGTCCTGCAGCGCCGCGACGTCGGCGTCGATCAGATCCTTCGGGGGGGCGCCGCCCGGCACGTTGCCGACCGACGGCACGATAGTGATCAGGTTGGCCAGTGGTTGGATTTTCTCGTTGACCGAGGACTGCACGCCGTTACCGATGGCGACCAGCAGGATCACCGATGCGACGCCGATGATGATGCCGAGCATGGTCAGCACGGAGCGCAGTCGGTTGGCGCGCAGTCCGCGCAACGCTATGCGCACCGCCTCGCGCAGGTTCATGCGGTGGCCTCCGTCCGGCTCCGCTGCACCCGGTCACTCTCGATGCGCCCGTCACGCATTCGCACGACCCGCTTGGCGAACGCGGCAACCTCCTCTTCGTGCGTGATGATCACAACGGTGCGGCCGAGATCGTTCAGCGCGCCGAGTAGCCTCAAGATCTCGGCGCTGGCCGCGGTGTCGAGATTGCCAGTGGGCTCGTCGGCGAGCAGCAGCGTGGGATCGTTGATCAGCGCCCGCGCGATCGCCACCCGCTGTTGCTGACCACCGGATAACTCGTTGGGCATGTGCTTCTCCCGGTCGCCCAGACCTACCTGAGCCAGGGCCTGCCGGGCAGGATTGCGCCGGCCCCGGATCCCTGCGTAGACCAACGGAAGCTCCACATTGCGGACCGCGCTGGTCCGCGCAACCAGGTTGAATGACTGGAAGACGAACCCGATCTTGCGGCTGCGGATCTTGGCTAGCCGGTTGTCGGACAGCCGGCTAGCGTCAGTGCCGTCGAGCAGATAGCGACCGCTGGTCGGGACATCAAGA
This sequence comes from Pseudonocardiales bacterium, assembly GCA_003244055.1. Classification (GTDB taxonomy): domain Bacteria; phylum Actinomycetota; class Actinomycetes; order Mycobacteriales; family Pseudonocardiaceae. The sequence goes on from QHBZ01000220.1 coordinate 24,766, forward strand.
CAGCCCAGGATATTCATGAGCGTGGTCTTGCCCGATCCCGATGGACCCATGATGGCGACCAGTTCGCCGTCGTCGATAGTCAAGTCGATGCCGTGGAGCGCCTGCACCTCGACCTTGCCCATCCGGTAGACTTTGGTAACGTTCTCAAGCTGGATCATGTCCACTCCCCCCATCTGGATATTGATCGCGCTCGGGCCCGGTGACCGGCAGCTGGGCAGCGCACCCACCCCGTAGCGCACTTCCCTGCCGGACCGGACCGCGGGGCGGGAGGGACGTCACCCACCGTACGCGGTCCAACCCGAACGGTACCGCGTCGCGCACGTCACGGAAAGTAGGCAACGCACAAGCTTTTGGATCATCCGTGCGCTCTTAGCCGGGACGCAGCGCTGGGTGTCGAGGTTGCGAAGGTGGTCGCCGCGGCGGTTTCGACGGCACCGTTAGGGCCGGCCAGCACCATATAGTCGCCATCGTGGCGCAGCACGAAATCGAGATCGTGGCCGTGGATGGCGGGGGCGACTTCTGGGACGACCGGGTTGGCCTGCTGACCTGCCTGCGGGAAACCCCGCCACGAGTACCCGCCTACCTTGGTTACGACGCGATCGGATCCGAGCTGTTCGAGGCGATCACCGAACTCCCGGGCTACTACCCGACCCGGGTTGAGTTCGGGTTGCTGCAGCGCCACGCCGAGGAGATCGCCGACCTGATCGGGTACGAGCGAATAGTCGAGCTGGGCAGCGGAAGCGCGAAGAAGACCCGCCTGCTGTTGGCGGCCTGTGTCCAACGCCGGCCGACCAGCTACCTTCCGATCGACGTCAGCCGCGAGATGCTGGAGCTGAGCGCGCACGAGCTAGAGACCGAGCTGCCCGGGTTGCGCGTGCAGGGGCTGTGGGGTCGGTATGAGGCGGGCCTGGGTTGGCTGCGGGACGGCAAGCCTGAGCCGGTCACAGTGGCCCTGCTCGGGAGCAACCTGGGCAATAACACGCCCGACGAGCGACATGGACTCCTCACCGAGATCGCGACCACGCTCCGGCCCGGTGACCGATTCCTGGTGTCAGCGGACCTGCAGAAGCCGGCCGAGGTGTTGGGAGCCTGTTACAACGACCCGCTCGACCGGTCAGCCTTCGCGCAGTTCCGGCTCAACCACCTGACTCACCTCAACCGGCGCTTCGGTGCCGACTTCGCCCTGGAGTACTTCTACCCGCGGGCGCACTACGACGCCACAACCACCGCGGTCCAGGCGCATCTCTACGCGACCGAGGACCAGTCCGTGGTACTGCGCGAGCTCGACCTCGAACTGGTCCTCCGGCGCGGTGACTCGCTGAACGCGGGCTTCTCCTACAAATTCCACCGCCCCCAATTCGTGGCGGACGTCTCCGCGCGGGGTTTCGACCTGAGCGCGCAGTGGATCGACCCGGTGTGGCAGTACGGCATCTTTCTGTTCGTCCGCTCGGTCTGAGCGTTGCCGGAAAGTGAACACGACGTTTATTCCAGTCACGCTCCGGGTACCCGGACGGTTGTGCTGCTGCTGCGGCCCCCTGGGGTGTATCGAGCCGATAGTGACACCGCTCTATTGATCGACGTCTTGCGGGAAGGCGGCTACGCGGCCGGTTGTCGTGTCCTGGACATCGGGACCGGCACGGGCGCGCTGGCACTGGCCTCCGCCCGGGCAGGCGCCGCATCGGTGACCGCGGTGGACCTTTCGCTGCGCTCGGTTGCGGCCGCGTGGCTCAACAGCCGCCTGCACCGCCTTCCGTTGACCGTCCGGCGCGGCGACCTGTTCGGACCCGTGACCGGCCAACGTTTCGATCTCATCCTGGCCAACCCGCCTTACGTCCCGACGGCTACCGACGTCCTGCGCCGGCACCGGATCACCCGCTGCTGGGACGGGGGCCTCGACGGACGCGCCCTGCTGGACCGCATCTGCGCCGAAGGACCTGCCCTGCTCGCCCCCGGTGGCATGATGCTGCTCGTCCACTCCGCCGTCTGCGACGACCAGATCACCCTCAACCGGCTCGCCGGCGCCGGCCTGCACGCTGAGGTCCTCACCCGGTGCACAGTGCCCTTCGGTCCCGTCATGCGTGTCCGCGCCGCCATGCTCGAAGCTCGCGGACTGGTCGAACCCGGGCAACGCGAGGAGGAACTAGTAGTCATCGGAGCCCGCGATGCCCCCTGACATGCCTACTGAGCCAATCCGACGTCGAATCGCCCTGACTGATGACGGCCCCATCCTGGTGCACGGACCCATTGAGGTCGTCCTCACTGACGGCAAGACGATGATCTCCGATCGGGCGGTCACCGCGCTGTGCACCTGCCTGCGCAGCAGCCGCTATCCGATCTGCGATACCAGCCACCGGCGACGGGTGCGCAACGTCACCGCACGGGGCAGCGGTTCCGGAATGGATCGCGGGGGACGCGGATGCTGAGCAGTACCTCACCACGACCTGTCACGGCGCCCGCACTTCCGGCGCCTCGGGGACCGCTGTCCAGCGCCGTGCTCGCTGCCCTGCGCGGTATCTCCGCGGCGCCCCACGCCGCGGAGATACCGCCGGGGGCTGTCGGGCAGGCCGATCCGTACGGCGAGGACCTGCAGTTGGCGCTCTACTGCTGCTATGAGCTGCATTACCGAGGTTTCGCTGGAGTCTCCGACGATCTGGAGTGGGATCCGGGACTGCTCGGACTGCGCCGGCAGCTGGAACAGGTCTTCCTCGCCGCGCTAGGGGCCGATGTCGCGGGCGGAACAGACGTCGCGGCCGAGATCGGCGCACTGCTGGTGGAGCCGGTGGACGCTGCGGGCGTCTCGCACCACCTGCGCCACGCCGGGCAGCTCTGGCAGCTACGCGAGTACGTCGTGCAGCGCTCGCTCTATCACCTCAAGGAGGCCGACCCGCAGGCTTGGGTGATCCCCCGACTGAGCGGGCCGGCCAAGGTGGCATTGGTCTCCGTAGAGCACGATGAGTACGGTTCAGGCAACCCGGACCGCATGCACGCCCGACTCTTCGCTGACATGATGACCGAGCTCGGACTCTGCGCCGAGTACGGCGCCTATCTCGACGCCGCCCAGGCCACCGCCCTGGCGGAGGTCAACTTCATGTCGCTGTGCGGATTGCACCGAAGGCTGCGCGGGGGGCTGATCGGGCAACTGGTCACTGCTGAGCTGACCTCCTCGCCCGCCTCGGACCGACTGGTCCGAGCCATGCGCCGGCTGGGCTGCGGACCCCGAGCGATCGAGTTCTACGCCGAACATATCGAGGCGGACGCGGTACACGAGCAGCTGATCCGCCACGGAGTGATCGCGCCGCTACTGGCCGCCGAACCTGAGCTCGCCCGCGACGTGGTGTTCGGCATCCAGGCCAGCACACTGCTGGCCGACCGCTTCGCCGACCTGCTACTGAGTCGATGGGCCCAGGGCCGGACCACGTTGCGCAATCCTCTCCCGGAGCTCTCACACCGTCGTTGATCAGACGACTCGGGAATCGACGTTTGTTGCCAACGACCCCGCTGGGAGACATAATAGCCGTGCGCGCAGTGAGTCGACACCTCCGAAGGAGCCGTGTTATGCATTCCCACTATATCCGTCGCTATGTGGGACCGATCGTTGCCGTCTGCGCGACCCTGACACTTCTCGCCGGGTGCGGTAACGGTCAAGCGAGCAAGGGCGGCACATTCTTCGGCGCGCCCCAGAGCATAGGAAACGGTATGGCCAAGTCCTACGTAACGCTCGACGATTCCGGTAAGCCGACCGAGGTCGGCCTCCGGATGTCGGCGGCATCGCTGGACGGACTTCCGGCGGAAGACACCGTCCCTCCCGGGATGCTGATGCTCGACCTGCCGAAGCAGGCATCGACGACGGTCTTCGATCATCTTATGCTCAATTGGAACAGCCACGGGCATGCGCCCGCGGTGCTATTCGGCAAGCCGCACTTCGACATGCACTTCTACATGGTTGACCCCGCAGCGGTGGCGAAGATCGATCCGAGCAGCGCGGACTTCGCAACGCGAGCCGCACATCTGCCCGATGCGAAGTATGTTCCGGTGGGTTACGTCCCGCCTCCCGGTCCAGCAGCCAAGAACACGGTGCCCGCCATGGGGATGCACTGGACCGACAGCGCGGACGGAATAGTGCCGGGCAAGTACGACTTCACGCAGATTTTGATCAACGGATCATGGGACGGCACGTATACATTTATCGAACCGATGATGACACGTGAATGGATGTTGACGAAGCAGCCCGTCCGAGAAAACCTCAAACAGCCCCAAGCTTACCAGCACAGCGGCTATTTTCCGACGACATACAGCGTCCGTTACGATGACCAGACCAAGGAGTACTCGATCTCACTGGGCGGAATGATAATGCACCAGGCATCATGAATCCGGCTCCGCGCGGCCGGCGCGGCTAAGGTGCGGGAGTGCTGAGCCCCGGTAATGACTCCTACCTCCGCTACCCCACGCTGCACGGCGACCTGGTGGGTTTCGTCGCCCAGGACGACGTATGGCTCGCCCCGCTGGAAGGCGGTCGGTCGTGGCAGCTGACCTCCGACAACGCCCCGACCAAGGACTTGCGCTTCTCTCCCGACGGTGAGCACCTGGCTCACCTCAGTCAGCGCGATGGAGTACCCGAACTGCACGTCGTAGCCACCGCGGGCGGACCCTCAGTGCGAACGACGTGGTGGGGCGACTCCCAGGCCCGCGTGCTGGGCTGGGCCGACGACCGCCGGGTGCACGTGGCATCCGCCGTGCGTGAGCCGTTACGCCACCGGACGTGGGCTCGGGTTGTGCCGCTGGACGGTGGACCCGCTCAGCGCCTGCCGTACGGTCCGGTCACCGCATTGGACGTCGCGGCGCACGGCGGGGTGGTGCTCGGCACTGGGTTCGGCGGGCGTCGGCGCGACCCCGCGATGTGGAAGCGCTATCGCGGTGGCACTGCTGGGCGGCTGTGGATCGACCGCGACGGCTCGGGCAACTTCGTCCGGTTGCTGCCGGAGCTGGACGGCCAGCTCACCGAGCCCATGTGGGCAGGCGGGCGGGTCGCGTTCCTGTCCGACCACGAGGGCGTGGGCAACGTGTACTCCGTGCTGCCGGACGGCTCCGACCTGCGCAGGCACACCGACCACGATGACTACTACGCGCGGCATGCCACCACCGATGGCGAGCACGTGGTCTACGCTGCGGCAGGCGAACTCTGGCTGCTCAACGATCTCGCCGCCGACTCCGAGCCGCGCCGGCTGGAGCTGCGCACCGGGGGACCCCGGGCGGCACGCATTTCGGTCCCGGTGCCCGCGGGCAAGCACCTGGGCGAGGTCGCCGTCGACCGCACCGGCCGGGCAAGCGCGGTGGAGGTGCGGGGCAGCGTGCAGTGGGTGACGCACGCAGACGGTCCGGTGCGCACCCTCGCGGCCGGCTCGGGCGCGCGTGCCTGGCTGCCCCGGCTGCTGGGCGAGGATGTGGTGTGGGTCAGCGACGCCGAGGGTGAGGACGCGCTGGTCGTGTCCGCCCGGGACGGCGCGGGCCAGCGCACCCTGGCGGCGGGTCGGTTGGGCCGGGTGATGGGCCTCGCGGCCGCACCGGACGGCGACCGGCTCGCGATCGCCACGCACGACGGGCGAGTGCTGCTGGTCGACCCGGCTACCGGCGCGGACACCGAGCTGGCCCGCTCGGAGTACGGCGAGGCGGAGGACTTGGTGTTCTCCCCTGACTCCCGGTGGCTGGCGTGGACGCACCGCGGACCGCACCGGCTGTGTCAGATCAAGCTGGCGCGGCTGTCCGACGGCACCGTGGTCGATGCCACTGCGCTGCGCTTCGTCGACTCCACGCCCACGTTTACCCTGGACGGCCGTCACCTGGCGTTTCTGTCCACCCGCACCTTCGACCCCGTGTACGACTCGCAGGTCTTCGACCTCTCGTTCTGCGCCGGCACTCGCCCGCAGCTGCTGCCGCTGGCGGCCGGCACGCCGTCGCCGTTCGCCCCCACGGTGCAGGGTCGCGCCAGCTCGCGCACCGAGGACGACGTCGACGAGGTGACAGTCGTGGTGGACCTCGACGGCCTAGCCGAGCGGGTCGTGCCCGTACCGGTGCCCGCGGCGCGGTACTCCTCGCTGATCGCGACCAAGGGCGGCCTTGTGTGGCTGCGCAAGCCGCTGCACGGGGAGCTCGGTGACGACCTCGCCACCTCCGACGCCGATGCCCCGCGCCCGGTGCTGGAGCGGCTGAACCTGGCCACCGGCACCTCGACCGTGCTTGCCGAGGGCATCGACGACGTCTGGGTCAGCGGCGACGGCACGCGCCTGGTGATCCGCGACCGGCAGGAGCTGCGGGTGCTGCCGTCCGGTGCCCCGGCTGCCAAGGACGCCGAGCGTGACGACCCGTCGGCAGCACTCGACGTCGATCTGTCGCGGGTGCGCGTGCAGGTGCGGCCGGTCGCGGAGTGGCGGCAGATGTTCGACGAGGCCGGGCGCATGATGCGCGACGACTTCTGGGTGGCCGACATGGCCGGCAACGACTGGCCTGCCTTGTTGGCGCGCTACCGGCCGCTACTGGAGCGGATCGCCACCCGCGAGGACCTCTCCGACCTGCTCTGGGAGGTGCAGGCCGAGCTGGGCACATCGCACGCCTACGAATCACCCCCCGGGAACCCGACGCGGGCCGCGCGGCGGCTGGGCCACCTCGGCGTCGACTTCGAACGCGGCGACGACGGGCTCTGGCGGATCACCAGGGTGCTATCCGGGGAGAGCTCCGCGGGGGCCGGCCGCTCCCCATTGCGCGCACCGGGTGCCGCGGTGCGGTCAGGGGAGGCGCTGGTCGAGATCGACGGACGCGCCGTCGACGCGGTGACCGGTCCCTGGCCCCTGCTGGTAGGCACCGCGGGCAAGCCCATCGAGCTGCGGCTGCGGGCGGTCGGCTCCGACGACGAACGCACCATCGTCGCGGTCCCCGTGGCCGACGAGATGCCGCTGCGCTACCACGACTGGGTGGCCGGCCGCCGCGCAGCGGTGCACGGGGCCACCGACGGCAGGGTGGGCTACCTGCACGTGCCGGACATGATGGCGTTGGGCTGGGCGCAGCTGCACCGCGACCTACACATCGAGATGTCGCGCGAGGCGGTAGTGCTCGATGTGCGCAGCAACGGCGGCGGGCACACTTCGCAGCTGGTGGTGGAGAAGCTTGCCCGCGAGCTCACCGGATGGTTCGTGCCCCGTGGCAGGGTTCCCCAGACCTACCCCAGAGACGTGCGCCGGGGGCCGCTGGTCACCGTCACCGACGAGAACGCCGGCTCCGACGGCGACATCGTCACCGCGATGATCCAAGAACGCGGGCTCGGCCCGGTCGTGGGCATGCGCAGTTGGGGCGGCGTGGTAGGCATCGGGCCTAGTACCAAGCTGGTGGACGGCTCCACCGTGACCCAGCCCCGCTTCGCCATGTGGATCGTGAACAGGCGCTGGTCGGTGGAAAACCACGGTGTGGACCCGGACGTGGAGGTGCCCGTGCCGCCGCAGGCCTGGGCCCAGGGCCTGGATCCGCAACTGGACACCGCAGTAGAGCTGGCCCTAGCGGCCTTGGCGCAGACCCCCGCGGCGACCGCGCCGACCACCGACGACCGCCCGTCGACCTCGGCCCCACCCTTGCCGCCCCGGCCCTGATCAGCGCTATGTAGCGTATCTTCATCGGCTGTGCAACCCACGCCGGCGCCGCGCTCACTGCCGGACTGCCCATTGGCGGCAGTGGTGGTCAATCCGATCCACGTCGCGGACCTGGACCGGTTGCACACCCAGATCACCAGTGGGTGCCCGGAGCTGGGGTGGAAGCCGCCGATGTGGCTTGAGACCACCGTCGAGGATCCGGGTGGCGGTCAGACCAGAATCGCGCTGGCCGCCGGCGCCGATATGGTGCTCGCCTGCGGCGGAGACGGCACCGTCCGTCACGTGGCGCAGGTTCTCGCCGGAACAGGTACCCCACTGGGTCTGGTGCCCACGGGTACGGCCAACCTGCTGGCCCGCAATCTCGCCATTGTGCTGGATGATCCGGCCAAAGCCACCCGGATTGCGTTGTCCGGGCAAAATCGCGCGATCGACGTCGGTCGGGTGTACATCGACGACCGCGCCGAAGAGCACGTGTTCTTGGTGATGGCCGGGGTGGGCTTCGATGCGGCGATCATGGCCGGCGCGCCCCACGCGTTGAAGATCCGGCTAGGCTCGCTGGCGTATTTCGTCTCCGGAGCACTCGCGCTGAAGGGCCCGCGCTTCCCGATCACCCTCGCCGTGGATGGCCGGCTCGATCCGCCACATCGAGTCCGCGCGGTGGTGGTCGGCAACGACGGCAAGCTACTCGCCGGGCTGGTGTTGATGCCTGCGGCCAAGGTGGACGACGGGCTACTGGATGTGGTGACTATCGGGCCGAGGGACATCCTCGGATGGCTGGCGGTGACCGCGCGGGTGTTGTCCCGCCGCCGCCGTGGCCACCCGATAGTGCAGCACTGGCAAGGCCGCACCGTCATCATCAGCGCGGAGGCTCCACAGCACGCCCAACTCGACGGCGACCCGATGGGTGAGTTCTGGGGATGCGGATGCGCATCGACCCCGGCGCCCTGCTGGTGCGCGTCCAGCCTCGGCCAGTTACGACGATTCCAAGCGGCAAGATGTGGGTTGGCCTTTATAGTAGGGCGCCGCCAGCGGATGGCGCCTCCCTGGCGACCCCATGCGGGATCGGCCCCGAGCGGGCGGGCTTACCTGCCCCGAAGGCAGAGCTGCTGGACATTAGCCGCGCCGCGGCCTACGGTACGCCGAAGCCAGTCGTCCTCGGCGGCCTACCCGGGCTCATTGCGGATGCTTCGTTACCAAATCCGCTAACCCTGGGCACGAAACAGGCCCGACCTCCGAAGAGGCCAGGCCTGTTTCAGTGGTAGCGGGGGTAGGATTCGAACCTACGACCTCTGGGTTATGAGTGGGCACACAGCCGTCTCACACCGTCCCACC
>QHBZ01000221.1 GCA_003244055.1 Pseudonocardiales bacterium
TCGTCGGCCACAGCCCTCTAGCCCCTGCCGTCGAGCTGATTGAGGCCGCGACTGGCCGCTCCACGCACACTCCGCTACCCGTACTGCACTGATCGAGAGTCGATTGGTGGTCGTTGAACCGGATCGAGGAGCTGTGGAAGGCCAGCGGCTACTAAGTGGGCGCGGCTTGCATCGATCAAGGTTGTCGGTGTGAGTGGATACCGTGCGATGGTGGCCGACGCGACGCACCTTGACACCGTCCGATGTGACTACGACTCGATGGCGGATCGCTACGCCGAGTTCGTTCGGGATCCGTGCAACGCCGAGCCGTTCGGTCGCGCCCTCATCGGCATCTTCGCCGACCTCGTGCGTTCTCACGGCAACAACATGAAGGTCGCCGACGTCGGTTGTGGCCCAGGGCACGTGACGGATCTCCTGGACCGACTGCACCTGCACGCGCGTGGGATCGATCTCTCACCTGCGATGATCGAACTTTCCCGACGCAACCGGCCGGATCTCGCCTTCGACGTCGGCTCGATCCTCGATCTCGACCTTGCGGATCGCGAGCTCGGCGGCATACTGGCTTACTACTCGATCATCCATACTCCACCGGAGCATGTGCCAGCGGCATTCGCCGAGTTCGCGCGGGTGCTGACGCCCGGCGGATACTTGCTGATGGCGTTCCAGAGCGGCGACGACACGCTGCAAACCTGGGAGGCTTTCGATCACAAGGTTTCGCCGGCCTACCGCTGGTCCATCGATGCCCTCGCAGATCGTCTGCGAGGTGAGGGGCTCTCCGAGGTAGCTCGGCTCCGGGTCCAGCCCGGACCGCGCGGCAGGTTCCCAGATGGCCTTCTGCTGGCACGTAAGGCCGAAGCGGCCAACTGACGGGGCCCATGAGACGCGGGGTGCGGGGCGAAACCCCGGTGTTGGCGCCCTGTGCCGTCGGGATGTGGGACTCCTGGTCGGGCTTACCGGCCGCTGCGGGCCCGGTGTGTCGCCGCCTTGACCCTGTTCTGGCAGGCGGTGTTGCAGAAGCGGCGCGAGCCGTTGCGGGAGATGTCGACGAAGACCCGCTCGCAGGCGGGAGCGGCGCACGTGCCGAGGCGGCCGGCGTGCTCGCTGCCGAGCACGTGGGCGAGACCGGTCGCGCAGCCCGCGGTCCAGCCCTCCACAGGGCCGGCCTCCGGCAGGTGGAAGTGCAGGTGCCAGGGGGCCGGCGGGTGCCGATGGAGGTGGGGGCGGGCGCCGCTCTGGGCGAGCAGGACGTTGAGGACCCCGGCAGCGTCGTCCTCGCGGCCGTCGTCGAGGGCGGCGAAGACCTCCCGCAGGCGTCCGGCGAGCCGCTGCAGACCGGCGGCCTGATCGGCGTCGACCTCGGCCCGGCGCGCCCCCGCCTCCAGTAGGGCCCTCTCGGCCCGCGCCCGCACCTGCTCCGGACCAGCAGGGAGCGCGACCGGGCGGCCACCGGCCTCGGCTGTGGCGAGCGCGTTGACGAAGGCGGCCGCGACAGCGACCGTGGTGGTGACGTGACTGTCGAAGTGGACTTGACCAGTTACCGTTGGAGGTCCTAGCGTCACTGGCGAATCATATAACGACAGTTACTCTGGGAGGAGTCGTGGCGACGCCGGCCAGCTGGTTGCAGCGCTGGGACGCGCAGCAGGAGACCTACCTGCCCGACCGCGAGGAGCGGTTCGAGGTACTCGTCGATCTCGTGGAGGCCGTCGCTGGGCCATGCCCCCGGGTGGTTGACCTCGCCTGTGGGCCCGCTTCGTTCGCCGCCCGCATCCTCACCCGCTTGCCGGAGGCCGAGGTCGTGGGGGTCGACGCCGATCCGGTGCTCCTGGCGCTGGCTCGGTCGACCACGCCCTCCGGGCTGACGCTCGTGGACGCGGACTTGCGGGAGCCCGGCTGGGTGCGCAAGATCCCCGCTGGGCCGTACGACGCCGTGGTGTCGACCACCGCGCTGCACTGGTTGAATGAGCCCGACCTGCGCCAGGTCTATGCCGCCTGTGCCGCCCTGCTGCGGTCTGGCGGACTGCTCGCCAACGGCGACCACCTCCGGACGAGCGCCAGCGGGCGGCTCGTCGAGCTCGCTCTCGAGCTGGACCGGCGACGGGCGGCACGGCACGGCGCGGGGGACGAGGACTGGGCCGCATGGTGGACCGCGGTGCGGCACGACCCGGAGCTCGGCGACGCGGTGGCCGAGCGCGACCGGCGTGCTTTCCACCACCCCGAGCACTCCGAGACCAGCCGCGAGGTGCACGAGCGGGCCCTGCGCATCGCCGGGTTCAGCGAAGTCGATGTGCTGTGGTGCAAGGGGACCGATACCGTGCTCGCGGCGCTCCGCTGACCGCTCCCGGTGCTCTGCCAGAGCCGATATCAAGATCGAGGGTAGGCCTGTGCGGTGGCTACTCGATGTTGTCGAGGAAGCTGAGTACATGTTGCTTGAGCAACGTCGCGGCGCTTTCGTCATAGTCGGGCAAGCTGTTGTCAGCGAACAGGTGTTGATTGCCGGGATACAGGAACAGCTCCGCGCTCTCGATCGTCTCGACGAGATCGCGGGCGACGTCGAGATCGCCGTCCGCGACGGGCAGTTCGTCGGCGTCCATCGCGTGGATCTGGAGCGGGACGCCCGGCGGCCATGGACACCCGAACTCGGAGGTCGGGACGCAGCCACTGAACAGCAATGCTCCCTTCGCGCACGGCCGCGTCTGGGCCAGCATCTGCGCGGGCAGCACGCCTAGCGAGAACCCGCACCAGCCGAGGGGTCTGCTCGTCGTCCAACAGCTCCAGCCACGGGCGTGCCGGGTCACGATTGGGGTCGGTGAGCGCTTCGAAGATCACGTGTGGCGGTGCCGGCTGATTTCCTCCTCCGACTCCCAGCGTCGAGCATGACACCTCGCGTAGGAAACACGCCGTGGTCGGCGGTGGCGCGTTGACCTAGCCGTGCCTACCGTTCGTGGCGTGTCGAGGCATCGGCTGTTCGTGGCCCTAGCCGGGCATGGTCATCTCACGCCAACGTTGCCCTTGGTCGCGGAGCTTGTCCGGCGGGGTCATCGGATCGAGTACGCCACAGGTCCAGAACACGCCGACGCAGTCTCGGCAGCGGGAGCCCGGTGGATCGCTTTGCCAGCGTTGGAGCCGTTCATGCCGCCGGCTGACGTCGGCCCTGAGGTGGTCGCTTTGTGGCTGCGGCACTTCTTCAGCGCGCTGGCGGCGACCTATCCCGTGCTCCAAGAACGCTGCCGCACCCACCGCCCGGACGGGGTCGTCTACGACGCGACGAACTGGCCGGCCCGGGTGGTTTCCGAGCATCTGGGCATCCCGGCGGTGCGAACGGTGCCGAATCTCGCGACGAACGAGACCTACTCGCAGGTCGATGACAGCGGTTGGCGGCGGTCTGCCGGTCATGACCGCAGGTCCGTGCGGGAGCGTGCCCAAGATCCGAGTCGATCAGCGACAGCCGGCCTGACGACCGCCCATGAAACGGTGATCATGGGTCGGCTGGGCGGCGCACTGAGGGCTCGGTCAGAAGCGTCTCTCGCAGCTTGCTGTGCGGTGATCCTCCGGCATCCGCGAGTGGCCGCTGAGGCCCTGCGGATGTTGTACCTCCTACCGTCCCTGCGCGTACCGCGTCACCCACAATCAGGCATGACTTCCCTGTCGCCGACGAAGATCATCGACGCGTCTGGAGGGACTCGACCACGACAACGCTCTGGTCATCGCAGCAGTTGCAACACGGCACGCGGTGGGCTTGGCCGATGGGTAAAATCGGGTACTCCCGGCGTCTGTTGTCCGCACACTGGACGAGTGCTGACCGTACGTGATGCCCAACCGCGGGACGCTGCTGAGGTGGCCGGTGTCCACGTGCGCTCGTGGCAAGCGGCCTACCGGGGCCTGTTTCCGGATGACTACCTCGACGGGCTGCAGGTCGAGGACCGGATGGCGCGATACACATTCGGCGATACCCGCCCGGACCGACCGGCTACCATCGTCGCCGTCGCCGATGCCACCATCTGCGGCTTCGCCACCACAGGACCGTGCCGGGACGACGACGTGGCCGACGCTGGTGAGCTGTACACCATTTATGTCGACCCGCCCGTATGGGGGCGGGGAATCGGGCGGTCTCTGATCACCGAAGCCCGAGCTCGGCTATGCCGCCAGGGTTCTGTGGAGGCCATCGTGTGGGTCCTCGCCGGCAATGAACAAGCCCAGCGATTTTACCGCGCCGATGGATGGCGCCCCGACGGACACCGGCGCCAAGAAGACGTGTGGGGAGTGCTGGCCGACGAAATCCGTTACCGGCGCACCCTGCCCTGACTGCCTCGCGTCCCGGTGAGCTAGGCGGCGGTGGCCTCGGTGATCTGGTCGATGGTGGGATTGCTCAGGACCGAACCGTCCGGCAGCAGCACGGTCGGTACGGTGTGGTTTCCTCCGTTGGCGCCTGCCACGAATGCGGCGGCCGCTTCGTCGTGCTCGATGTCGACTTCGCGGAAGGGGATGCCGGCACGGTCCAGCTGCGCCTTGAGTCGCCGGCAATAGCCGCACCACACGGTCGAGTACATCGTTAGTTCGCTCACGCTCCGTACTAACAGTCCGCGCCTGCGCGATGTTCCTGCCAGCGACCCGGCCGGAGCCGATTCAGTTGTTCGATTGGGTGAACAGGGCGGCGACCGTCGCCGCCCCGGCACCGAGAACCGCGGCCCCAGCCACCACCTGCAGGACCCACAGCGCGACGTTCTTCCTACGTCCGCCGCGCACCTGCCCACCCACGGATTGCCTGGAGACTTCCGATGTCGTCACGGTCTTCCTCCTAGTGTTTGTTGCGCGGACTTCTGACGCTACAAACACATACGTTGCCACGCGGATGTTCCGCGCGTCAAGCACTCCGGTAGGCTGTCACCGTGGACGCCACCTTCGACGACCCACGGCTCACCGCGATGGGCCTGTTGGTCGAGGTCTATGGGGGACTGATCGCCCAGCTGGACCTGGTGCACTCTCGCCGAGGCCTCTCGGGCACCGACTTCGACGCGCTCATCCGCCTCGCCCGCTCCCCGCACCGGCGGTTGCGGATGAGCGATCTGGCCGCGCAGACGGGCCTGTCCACCAGCGGGATCACCCGGATCGTCGACCGCCTCGAACGCCGGGGACTGGTCTGCCGCGAAGCCTGCGCGGGTGATCGACGCGGGTCAGTAGCGGTGCTGACGCCACCGGGAATCGACCTGCTCAGCGAGCACGTACCAGACGTCATCCAGTCGATCGATCAATGGTTCACCCAGGCGCTGACTCCCGAGCAGCTCACTGCGCTACTTTCCGCGCTACACGCGGTACGCCGCCATGTACGATCCGGGGCCGCCGCCGGGGCCCTGCGCCAACCCCGGACCGCTACAGACTGAGCGCCCAGTTCTGGCCCAGCAGATCGTGACCGAAGCTGTGGTGGCGCTGCTGCTTGACGAGCTCGAACCCAGCTGCCTGGAGTTCGGCGATCCAGGCGCCCTCCCGCGCGGGGTCGTGGCCGCCGGCGTAGTCGGCGACGATGCGCGCCACCAGGGCCTCGAAGCTGGTGTCCCAGCCGAACTCGGCTGCATAGTGCTCGCCGTGGGCCTTCACAACCCAGCCGAGATCCCCCGGGCGCCCCAACGGCCGGATGACGAGCTGAATCTCGTCTGCGGCTCCGTCAGCACCGCGCCGCCCCACATCGCTGTCCATGACCTGCTCGCCACCTCCATCTACTGACACGAGTGTTTCAGTAATGTCAGACTGGCCGCATGGCGCCCGCACAGGCGACTCCCTCGGCGCGACGGACTCAACTGTTGGAAGCCTCCCTACCGGTACGCGCTAGAGCACGGCCTGGCCGACCTTTCGCTACGGCCCGCGGGTCCTGCTGTACCTCTTCGGCAGCAAGGAAGGCCTGGTCCGCGCACTGCTCGCGCGGGCCCCCGCTGACGAGTTGGAGTTCCTGAGCCGACTCGACCATCCCGGCTGATCAGGGCAGGGCGGACCCTCTGATACAGCCGAGCGGGTCTGGTCCTGGCTGGCCACCGAGCAGCACCGGGCGCTGCTGACGCTCTGGGTCGACGGATACGCCCGCTCCCTCGTCGAGCCCGGCGGCCCGTGGACCGGTTTCGCCCGCGCCACTGTCGAGGACTGGATCGCCGTCCTGGCCGCCGCTCAGCCGCCCGACCAGCGGGACACAGCCGCGGGCCAGACGCAACGGACCCTGGTGCTCGCTGTCCTGCGCGGCGCCCTTCTCGACCTGCTCGCCACCGCAGACCTCGGGCGGACCACCGCCACGGTACGACAGCAACTCGCCGCGTTGCGAACTCGCCAGGAAGCTGACTAGGGCACAGGACTGACAGTGACGCGCCGAGCCTGTTCGCCCGGATGCCCCAGACCCGAACGATGACAAGACTGATGACGCGCCTGGTGAGCGTCGGTATCCTCCCCGAACACGCACACACCCCGGCCTGCGCGACCGGGGCGAGTTCGGAGAGGTGACTGTGACCGCTGACGTGCGGCTGGTCACCCAGCGACTCGTGCTGCGTCGCTTCCGTAGCGGCGACGCTGGGGCCCTGGCGGCGTACCGGTCGGATCCCGCCGTGGCCCGGTACCAGTCCTGGGATGTCCCGGTGACGCTGGAGGCCGCAGCTGAGCTGACCGAGGTGTTCGCAGGAGGTAACCTCACGCGCCCCGGGCGGTTCCAGTACGCGGTCGAACGCTTGTCGGACAGTGTGTTGGTCGGCGACGTCGGGGTCAGCCTGCACCACAACCGGATGCAGGCCGAGATCGGTTTCACGCTCGCCAGCGATTGCCAGGGCCGGGGCTACGCCACCGAGGCGGTGGGACAGGTCCTGGAGCACCTGTTCACCACGCGCAACCTGCGATGGATCTCCGCTCAATGCGATGCCCGCAACACGTCCTCCCTACGGCTGCTTCGCCGGCTGGGTTTCGTCGAAGAAGGCCGCCAGCGGACGCGAATCTGGGTCAACTGCGAGTGGACCGACCACCTGCTGCTTAGGCTCCTCGCCGCCAACTGGCGCCCCAGCGAGGCGCCGTGCTGCGACATCTGATCTCGCTGCGACGTCCCGGGGGGTCACAGCTGCGTAGACGACAGGCGAGGGCAAGCCACCTGCCCACGCTCCTCTCAGCGGTCGGCACTGGAAGTCCGTCGGGTGCGACCTGACCGCAGGTCGGAGTGCTGTCGAGTTCACGACGTGCACGATCGCCGGGTAAGTGTGCTGGTGTCGAACGCTAAGTCAGCGGTACGCGAGTAGGTACACGAGACGCCACATATGTGTACCATTAGGAGGGTGATTGAGCGCGTCGGTATACGCGAGCTGCGTGACCGGCTCAGCGGCTACCTGGAGCGGGCCCGCGCGGGTGAGCAGAAAGAGATCACTGACCGTGGTCGACCGATCGCGATGCTCGTCCCGTTGCCCGAGTCACGCGCGGCGGTCGCCGAGCTGATCGCCGCTGGCCAGCTGCGGCCCGCGCAACGGTCCTGGCGGCCTGGCGCAAGGCGGGTCAGCGTTCCGGTAGGGGCGCGGCCGCCCAGCGAGTACCTCGAGGAGATGCGCGGCGAGCGGATGTGAACTTCAGCGTGATCCTTTACTGTGACTCGTCAGCGTTGGTCAAGCTCGTGTTCGAGGAGCCGGAGAGCACGGAGCTCGAGGCGTGGCTCGGCTCGCAGACCGAACCGGTGTTGATCTCCAACGTCCTCGCCCATACAGAGGTCGTGCGCGCGGTCGCCCGGACCGACCCGGACGCGGTGCACCTCGCGACCGATCTGCTCGCTGCGGTGTCGGTGGTCGAGCTCGACGTGTCCCCTCGCTGACACTGCGGCCCAGCTGGACCCGGCGGAGCTGCGCAGCCTGGACGCGCTTCACCTGGCTGCCGCGTTGCGCCTTGGCCCAGCTCTCGGCTTCATGATCAGCTACGACGAGCGGATGCTGGACGCGGCGAGACGACACGGAGTCGCTGTCGCGCATCCTGGCTGGACATCCACGCAGCACCGCTCCTCGACGTGAGCGGGGAGCTCCGGCGCTCCCAATGGTGAAACGGTCTGCGAGTCGGTGGGACCAAGCAGGTGTACCACCCATCTGAAGGTGGTACACTTAGGGGATGCCGACTGCCCGGCCACGCCACCAGATCACCGAGACACCCGACGTCGCGCACGCGTTGGATCTTGCCGCACGGCGGTGGCCGAGCGAGCCGCGCTCCACGCTGCTGCTGCGGCTGGTCCATGCCGGTCGTATCGCCCTGGAGCAGGGGCAGAATGAGATGATCCACAAGCGGCAAGATGCGATCGACGCGAGCAGCGGCAAGTACGCCGATGCCTTCAGTGATGACTACCTTGCCGAGCTGCGTCAGGACTGGTCCGAATGATCACACTGGATGCCAGTGTGGTGATCGCGCATCTGTACCCGCGCGATCCGCATCACCAGGCGGCAACCGAGTATCTCCGCCGGTCGGCAGAACAGGGATTCTCCATCCACTCGCTGAACCTGGCCGAGGTTCTCGTCGGCGGGGTGAGGGTCGGTCGCGGCCAGGAGATGCTCACCGACCTCGAAGCGATCGGTATCCACGTCGCGGATCGGCAGGATGGCGAGTCGCTCCGATTGGCGAACCTGCGGATCAGCTCTGGACTGAAACTGCCCGATTGCTGCGCGCTGGACACCGCGCTGACCACCGCTTCCACCCTGGCCACGTTCGACGACGCCCTAGCGAAGGCCGCTCGCCAGCACCACGTCATCGTCGCCCCTGATGACCGAAACACCGATGGGTTACGGGATAGCGATGGTGGGTGCGATGCGGGCTGACCCGATGCCTCGATCCGGTCTGCCCTGGTGACCTCCTGGTAGCTGCCCATCGAGATGCCATATGGTCCGGTGACCGTGGCTACCATGCTCCACCCGCTCCGAGCTGATACGCCGAGGCGTCCGGCGGGTAGGCGGGCGTCGAAGGCATCCGCGGTCTCCGTACCGAGCTGCTCTCGCCGAATCGCGGGGTCCACGGGTGCTCGGGTGTCCAGCCGTTCGGGGTCGGGAATCAGCATGACCCCGCTCATGGGGCCGTTCGAGGAGATGTGGCATCCGGCCGCTGTCCGCGCTCGCATCGAGATCCAGGTGCAGGACGAGCGTGCGGCGCCGACGCCGTCGCCTGGCGATCGGTTGATCTGACCGCCTCACTCCGAGGGCCGTGCTCAGTCGGAGTAGGCCGCAACACCATGGCGCGCCAATCGCTGTCGAAGGGCCGCGCACACGGACGGCCACTCCGGCGCGATCACGCTGTACCAGGCGGTGTCGCGCCACCCCCCGGGGATCTTCAGGTGCCGGCGATGGATGCCCTCGAACTGGGCGGGAAGGGCCTCCATGGCGGCGCGCGAGCGCGCGTTGCGGGCGTCGGTTTTCAGCTCGACGCGCTCGCAGCCGAGCGTCTCGAACGCCCGGCGGAGCAGGAGCAGCTTGCACTCGACGTTCGCGCCCGTCCGCCACCAGGCACGCCCCAGCCACGTCCAGCCGATCTCGAGCCCTCGATGCTCGGGGCGCAGGGCCAGGTAGCGGGTGCTGCCGATCGGTGCTCCACTGCGTCGATCGATGATCGCGAAGGCGCCTTCCCTCCCGGCGGCAGACTCGGTGAGCGCCTGCTCCATCCAGCGACCGAAGCGCTCGCGGGTCTCGGCCGGGTAGGGAAAGGCCGTGAGATACGGCCAGACGTCGGGGTCCTGGCCGGCGAAGAAGAGGCCCTCCTCGTGTTCCGCGGCGAGCGGTTCGACCACGACGAGCTCGCCTTCCTCGCGCCCGGTCAGCTGCGGCCAGATGCTCATGCTGTAAGCATCGCAGCGCGACCACGCGATGGAGTGCGCTGCTTGCCCCATAATCAGCGCATGAGGTTCCGCACGACGGTCGGACTGGGCGGCAAGACCGCGACCGGCCTACCGGTCCCTGATGACGTCATCGGCGCGCTCGGTTCGGGTAAACGACCCGCAGTCTGGATAGAGGATGCCAAGAAGCCCGACACGAGCAGCGCACGCGTCGCCAAGACAGTCGCTGCCCTGCGCGCCGGTGAACGCTCCCGCTGAGCGGATCGATGTCGACGACCGCAGACGCCCACTTCCATGCATGGACGCAGGGCCTGCGCGACGCCGCTCACCGACCGCATTCAGCTGGCTCAACGGGTTAAATCCGCGTCGATAACCACTTTGAGCCCGGTGTGTGTCCGCTAGTTGATGCCATCCCTCCAGCGCATAGATCGCGGCTCCACCGCCAGCGGCGTTTATGGGCCACAATCGAAGCCGTGGACCTCGGAGGGCGAGTTGCGGTCGCGCTCTTGACCTGGTGGCTTGCGCGGTTTCCCGCAGTGACGACTGGATGGGCCGGTCTCCCCGCTCTGGCGGTGGTGTTGATTGCGCTCTCGTACGGCATCGCCCGGAATGGGGGGCGGCGTGACTCCGCTTAGGTACCTCGGCCTCATCCTCGCTGTGCTCTGCTTCCTGGCGGGTTTGGCGGTGGCCTTCTTCTCGACGGTGGCGGGCATCGCTCTCGTCCTCGTCGGCGGCTTCGCCGGTTACGCGGCCATACCCGACGAGGTCACAGAGCGCGCATAGCCCTGCACCGGTCGGGCGTGTGCTCGATCCGAGTCGCAGCGGGCCGGCACCTCCAACCGATCTTCGTAGCGGCCCAGCAGGACGAGATTGCCGGCGCCGATGCCGACGCCAGCGGCGGCGGCTCGGGACCGCAACGTCACCCACCTAGACCAACTTGGGGGCTCTCACCCTGCTGAGTGCGGGGATAGATCTCAGCGTGTGGGGTCGTACTCGTCGTGGCGTCGGACCCAGGACATGAACGGCCCGTCGCTGCGCCCCGGTGGCTGCTCCCAGTCCTCCTGCCGACCCAGCGGGGTCAGGTTCAGGTAGTTGTAGGCGCCGATCTGGACGTCGCCGCCGCGCGTGTAGCTGGAGTAGGTGTGGGACACGGTGTCACTGTCGCGGAGGAAAACGCTGGTGCCGGGCAGCTCGCCGGCCCAGTCGCCGTCCATCGGGGCGTAGTTGTACTCGGCGGGGCGCACCGAAGGGTCGACGGTGACGTTGAAGTCCCAGTTGAAGTCGCTGCCGGCCGACGACACCACCGGCACCGTCCAGCCCATCCGCTGCCAGTACTCGCGCAGCTTGTCCAATGGACCGCGGGCGACCGCGGTCAGCGTGGTGTTGCGTGCGTGCAGGTGGGACAGGTGCGGCAGGCCGTCGATCAGTAGCGAGCAGCTCGGGCAGAGCTGGTCGTCGCCGAACAGCCACATCGCGTGGTAGACGATCAGCTGGCGGCGGCCGTCGAACAGGTCGAGCAGGCTGCGCCTGCCCTCGGCCGAGTCGAAGACGTAATCCTTCTCGACGCGGACCATCGGCAACTCTCGGCGTTCAAGGCGTCGTTGGCCCTGGTGGCCGCCTTCTCCTTGGCCAGCAGCGCCGTGCGAGCGACCAGCCACTCCTCGCGGGACACCACGGTGGGCAGGTTCATCGGCCCAGGTGAACACCAGCCGCGCCGGCTCGACCACCTCGCGGTAGACGCCACCGGTGGGGTACTCGGTGCCATCGAATCGACGATCATGGTGGCGCGCCACCGCCCACCCGGGCGCAGGTCGACGTCGATGGTGGAGCGCGGCGTGCTCAGCCCGCGCGGGCCGAACCAGCGGGTCCTCGCTGGATCTCGCGCAGATGCTCGTCCAGGCGGTCGAAGCTGGCGTCCCAGAACCGGCGATAGCGATCCACCCAGCCGGCGACGTCGGCCAGCGGACCGGCGTCGAGCCGGCACGGCCGCCACTGCGCCTCCCGGCCCCGAGTGATCAACCCGGCCCGCTCGAGCACTTTGAGGTGCTTGGACACCGCAGGCAGGCTCATCGCGAACGGCTCGGCCAGCTCGGTCACGGATGCCTCGCCCGAGGACAGCCGGGCCAGGATCGCCCGGCGGGTGGGATCCGCAAGCGCCCCGAAGGTTCGGCTGAGCTGGTCGACCGTCATCTTGCTACACCACCTGGTTAGTTAACCAACAGGTGAAACAGTTCGGCCTGGTCGCCAGTTGTCACGACACCACAGGAGCGATCGTCCGACGACTAACCGTGCGTCAGTGGTGCCGGTCGTCTCGGCTGATAGCGAGCCGGGACCGGTGCTCGCTGATGATCTGCTCAAGCTGGGTGGTGTCCTCAGACAGGCGCGACACATCCCGGATCAACACCAGATCCGCGAGGCCGGCTGCGACGTCGGTCAGACCTGCCTGCACCGACGTGACGCTCGGACACCGATCGCGACCTCGGCGACCGTGCTGATCGGCACAGCGCCAGCGCGGTCACACCAATCCTCCAGCTCCCGCACCTGCCGGTCGAGGTTCCCGCGACGGTTCGACCGGGCATAGAGGATCGCAGTGCGCGGCATGCGGTCAGTGTGAGACAGCAGCGGGGCTATGTCGACGCCCCAAGTCGATCAGCGGGTTCATTCAGCTGGACCACTCGATGACCACGGTGTGCAGCACCGTCAGCGCGTCCCCGGTGACACGTACGGTGCCTGCTGATGTCGGTGATGAGGAGTCCCACCGGACTGGTGCGCATGCGCGCCAGGCGCCGCAGCTACTGTACCCGCGCGTTCGCTGTTCATCTGTTCTTTTTGTCAAGCGTCAAGATAAGCACATCGAATGTCGGTGCATGGTCCCATCCCGGTCGCGATTGCGGTACTCTGCGCCAGCCCCAATGTAGATATGCCCGATAAGCTGTGGCATTTTCCGGCTCCACTAGTAGAGTAGCGCGTGATTCCGTGCGGGCCAACAAGAGTTCATCATGTAATGCGCGGGCAATGCCTCGTCCTGTCGCAAACATTCAGCCCTGATGAT
>QHBZ01000222.1 GCA_003244055.1 Pseudonocardiales bacterium
GTTGTTGTCATCTTCCATCCTCCTTCAGCAGCCCGGCTGCGGCGGGTTGATCAAGTTAAGACGCACCTTGGCATCGATGCAGCGAGACGTCAGCTCTGCTCTGATCGCCTGGTTCAGGATGTTGCCGGTGTCAATCTTGATGTTCCGGGCGATCACGATGGTCCTGGCGACGGCGTCATTGATGTTCGCGGCGTCGACGTCGATGCGGCCGGCCACATCGAGGATGAGTCCAGCCTGGGTGTTGATCCCCTTTGCGGTGCTGTTGATCGCGAAGGCGGTTCCGTTGATGGTTCCCACGTTGCCGTTGATGTCGCGCGCCGTGCCGTTGATCGTGGTCGCCGTGCCGTTGATCGTCCCGGCCGAGCCGTTGATGGTCCCCGCGGTGGTATTGATCGACTTCGCCAAGCCGTCGATGTCCCGGGCGGTTGCGTCTGTGGTGTTGAGCAGGCCTTGCAGTGGCTTGGCGCTCTGCAGGATCGAGGCGGCAACCTCGTTGGTCCGGTTCAACTGGATGACCGAGTTGGTCGCTACATCGATGTTGCCGGCATTACTGGCGATCGCCTGGGCCTTCTTGTCGATGCTCTGCGCCGCCGCCAGGGTTCGGGCGAGCAGCGCGGCCGCTATGCCGATGACCAAGACACCGACGACAAGGATCACCACACTGACTACGTTGAACAGTCCAGCTCCTCCAGATCCCCTGGATCGAGCATCCGTTCTAGCCAACTCCACCACCGCTTCCTTAGTGCAGGATTTTTCATGCTAGGGAAGCGTGCTGGGCGGGGAGTCGTGGCGGGACAAATGAGTGTCGCCGCAACGGCCGTCGCCGCTGGACGGCCTCCTTTCATCAACACGCCTCCCCGGGGCAGCTGCTCCCGTCAGGTACGCGGCAGCTTGGATGAAGTCGACCAAGAAAGCAAGTGGGTGACTCGTGTGGACAGAGTGTAGTGAGGTCACCTGCGCCGAGGCCGGTGCCAGCCCGTCTAGAAGCTCCACGCGCCCGCTCACCGACCGCTTCGACGTGGCTTTCGAAGCGCTCTCTATCTCCAGGACACCTGCTCTGAGCTGGTCAGATACCGGAGTGTGAAGGAATGACCACTGCGAGTGATCCAAGCCTTGGGGCCGCCAGGATGGCCGCTCATCCCCTGCCCGACCGCCCACAGGTAGTGACTTAACGTGACCTTGACGTGCGTCGGCCTTCCGGCAATACACCGAAGTCGGGCACGATTTCAGCCTTACTGCTACAGTGAGTTAACCCATCACTCTAATGAGTGGAAAGTCTGTCATTCACCCGGAATAGTCGCTTGCCTGCGTGTCGCCGCCCGGCACCGGCGGTAATCGATACCGGACGGTTACCGTGCAATCCGTACCAATCGCAGACGATCCGCGGAGACCCGGCGAGATCAGCCGACGCGGCGCACCAGACGGACCAGCACCCAAGTCACGACAAGCCAGACGACCGCCGGGATACCGTAGTTGACCAAGAGGCGCGTCCTGGCGTCGGCCGGGTTGAACAGATCACGGAAGCCTAGCTGGAGCCGGTCTGCCCAGTACGCCACGAACATGCTGATGCCGTTGGTTGGGTTCGCGTGGCCCAACGTGAGCAACACATGCGCCACCAGGATCAGGACGATCAGGCCGCCCACGATCCGGATCAGGGTCGCGAGGACTGCGGAGATCCTGGTCCGCTTCCCGCGGACCGACGTGCGACTGGTGCCCATGGCGAGAAGTCTGCCACGAGCGACACGTTGTGTGCACGAATGCTCACCCCGCAAGTTCCTGAGAATCTGCCGTGACTGCTTCCCACCATCCGGGAGCCAGTTGCGTGCTGCGGGGTCGCCCCGGCTACCGTGACCGGGTGGCATGCGCCCTCCTGCTTCGCTGCCGCGACGGGGTCTGATCGACGACCGGCCCCCCGTCGCGGAGTTGCCTGCGCGCATCCGCCGGTCGGATATCCGGCTAGCCGAGAGCCCGAGAGATGGCACAGAAGCAGACCATGACTCCCACACCCGCGACTCCCACATCCGCTACTCCCATACCCGCCGACATCAGCGCCAGCACGTTCGCCGCAGGCAGCATGAGCCGAGTCCAGCAGCCCGCTGGACCGGCTCCGAGAGACCAGGCCGGTTGGAACGTCCAGCGCGGTAGCTCGATGCCCGTGCACCGCTATCGGCCCTTTGCGCAAGCTGTAGAGCCGGTGTCCCTGCCGGACCGCACCTGGCCCGACGTCACGATCAGCCGGGCACCGCTGTGGTGCGCGGTGGATCTACGGGACGGCAACCAGGCTCTGATCGACCCGATGAGCCCAGTCCGCAAGCGACGCATGTTCGAGCTGCTCGTGCGGATGGGTTACAAGGAGATCGAGGTCGGGTTCCCGTCGGCCAGCCAGGCCGATTTCGACTTCGTCCGAGAGATCATCACCGAGGATGCGGTGCCCGAAGACGTTCGCATCCAGGTGCTGTCGCAGTGCCGGCCGGAGCTGATAGAGCGAACCTTCGAGGCGCTGGAAGGAGCATCCAAGGCGATCGTGCACATCTACAACTCAACGTCGATACTGCAGCGCCGGGTGGTGTTCCGGGAGGAGCGCGAGGGGATCAAGAAAATCGCCACCTCTGCGGCTGAGATGGTGGTGGAGTACGCGGGTAAGTACTCGGATACCGATTTTCGCTTCCAATACTCACCGGAGTCCTACACCGGCACCGAGCTGAGCTATGCCGCAGAGGTGTGTAACGCGATCACCGAGATCTGGCAGCCGACGCCGGAGGCGCCGGTGATCCTGAACCTGCCGGCCACCGTCGAGATGGCCACCCCCAACGTCTACGCCGACTCGATCGAGTGGATGCACCGCAACCTGGACAGGCGCGGCGCGGTGATCCTCTCGCTGCATCCACACAATGACCGCGGCACCGCGGTGGCCGCCGCCGAGCTGGGCTACCAGGCCGGCGCGCAACGCATCGAGGGCTGCCTGTTCGGCAATGGGGAGCGCACCGGCAACGTGTGTCTGGTGACGTTGGGCATGAACCTGTTCAGCCAGGGCATCGATCCCCAGATCGATTTCTCCGACATTGACGAAATCCGCCGCACAGTGGAGTACTGCAACCAGCTGCCAGTTCCCGAGCGTCATCCCTACGGTGGCGACCTGGTCTACACGGCGTTTTCCGGCAGCCACCAGGACGCGATCAACAAAGGACTGCAGGCGATGCAGGCCGGCGCCGCTGCGGCTGCGGTCGAGGTGGACGCGCATCACTGGGAAGTGCCGTATCTGCCCATCGACCCCAAGGATGTCGGTCGCACCTACGAGGCCGTGATCCGGGTGAACTCCCAGTCCGGCAAGGGCGGCGTCGCCTATGTCATGAAAGCCGAGCATCAGTTGGATCTGCCGCGCCGGCTGCAGATCGAGTTCTCCCGGATCATCCAGCAGCACACCGACACCGATGGTGGCGAGGTCTCGCCACGGCAGATCTGGGATATCTTCGCCGAGCACTACCTGGATCGGCGCACCCCCCTGCGGGTGCTTCGTCACCAGCTGTCCGACGACGGTGAAGGCCATGACGAGATCCGCACCAGCGTGCTGGTGGAGGGCGAGGAACACCAGATCAGCGGGTCAGGCAACGGTCCGATCGCGGCCTTCGTCGACGCTCTCGCCGCCCTGGGGTTCGACGTCCGCGTGCTGGACTACTTCGAGCACGCGATGTCGACCGGTGACAACGCCGCAGCAGCGGCATACGTCGAGTGCACCGTCAACGAACAGGTGCTGTGGGGGGTGGGTGTCTCAGGATCGATCGTCACCGCCTCG
This sequence comes from Pseudonocardiales bacterium, assembly GCA_003244055.1. GTDB lineage: Bacteria > Actinomycetota > Actinomycetes > Mycobacteriales > Pseudonocardiaceae. Next base: position 3,794 of record QHBZ01000222.1, read on the forward strand.
CTCAACGCGGTCGTGTCGGCGGTGAACCGCACCCTGCGCTAGTTGGACTGCAACCCGCTCTTGATCGCCGTTTGTGTGCCGTGAGCGACATCAGATGTAGCGCACGGCACACAAACACTGATCACCCCCAGCCGCCGGCCTCAACTCCGGTGCCGCCCGTAGTCCACCTGCGGCGTGGGGCGTCTCCTCACCCAGGGCCGCCCGTTCTTGATCTTCAGCGGGAAAGCACGATCACTCCGGCGATCACGAGTGCGGTGGCGCCCGCGACGGGGGTACAAGCCAGTAGCAGCACCACAAAGCGGCCCAGCGGACCACCCGGCTGTATGATCTTCTCGACGAACTCGATGATTTTTTCAAGGAGATGTGCCCAGCAGTCGCCATGGCGAGTAGGGTCGCCCATCGTCGTTACCTTCCACTCCACAGGGTGGGATTCGGTTCGGCACCGGAGGGGTTCCCGTAGCCGCGGGGACCCCTCCTTTCAAGCCACGGCGGTGCCGCATGCAACATGACAACGGCCGCCGCGACACCGGCGAAGGAGGTTGGTTTCAGGATCAGCGATGGACCCTGCGAGCAAACCTGTCAGAAGTCGAACTCGCCGCCTTTCACACCTGAGATGAAGTCGGCCCACTCCTGTCCATCAAACATGAGCGGTGCACGGGTGCGGTCCTTGTTGTCTCGTACCACCGCACCGCCACCAGGCAGCGGCGCCACCTCCACACATCCCCCTGAGCTGCACCGGGTGCTCGTCCGGAACAGCAGTGCGGGTTGCAACTCAACGGTCACTGGATCCCCCTCTTAGTCATCACTACCTTGCACAATGGTGGCAAGGAGCTCAGCGGACTGCTCAGCACTCATGCTCATGTCCACCAGCACGCCGAACATCTGCTGGTAGACAGCCACATCGTGGTCCTTCTCGAGATAGAGGTCACCGAGATGGCCCTCGATATGCACGAGATCGTTGTCGTCGGAATCGGGGAACGCTAGCACCGCGAAGGACCCCGCCACCGAGGGGTGTGCCCCACTGCCGAACGGGAGCACCTGCATGGTGATGTTCGGGCGTTGCGCGTCGGCGAGCAGCCGCTTGAGCTGCGCTCGCAGCACCTGCTCCCCACCCATCTGGCGGCGCAGCACCGCTTCGTCGAGCACCGTGTGCACGGTCAGCGGGTCCTCGGCGGCGTACAGGCGGCCCTGCCTTCGCATCCGCAGCTCGACGCGACGGTCGGTGGCCTCACGATCCGCGGTGGACATCGCGCTGAAGACGGCGCGCGCGTACTCCTCGGTTTGCAGCAGGCCGTGCACAAGGGTCGTCTCGAAGCTGCGCAGTTCGCTGGCGTCCTGCTCCAGAGCGACGTACCGGCTGGGGTTGTCGGGCAGTAGTGGATCCCTGGGATCCGGCGCCAGCACGTCGGAGAAGTCATCCCACCAACCCTGGCGGTTGCCCTCCCGCACCCAGCGCATCAACCGATCCCGATGGGCCTCGTCCGTGATTCCGTAGCGGTCGAGAAGGTCGCGGACGTCGCGACTCTTCGGGATGCCTTGGCCGGTCTCCAGCCGGCTGACCTTGGATACCGAACACTCGAGTTCCTTGGCGACGTCTTCGATGGTGAGGTCGGCCTGCTCGCGCAGGGTGCGCAACTCAGCGCCGAGCCTGCGCCGCGGCACCACCGGACCACGTAGTGGGGACATCGCGCGCCTCCGCCCTGCAGCGCCCGTTTGAGCAGGATGTCCGACTACCTACGGGCCTGGAAAACCGACACGTTACTCCGCCTCAGTGAATCGCATCAAGAGATCTCCCCATGCAATTGCATCATCAGCTTGCGTGATGCACGCTACAGACGCATCGGGATCTGGGTGGACCCCAGCCCGCACCGCAAAATTCACACCGATGAGGAAAGGGGACGGCAATCATGTCGACATCTCATCGGAGCGCGACACGCCTCCCCGGGGCTCGGCCCGCGGGCCGTGGCCAGGGAGCGAAGCGTCGTGGCGGGGTTCACCGCAGAGCACGGTGACCAACCCGCTGCTGGGTGGCGTGCTGGGCGCGGTTCTGCTGGTCTGTTTCGGGCTGTTGCTCGGAGCGACCTGGGCCACCCAGGCGTTGCGGCCCAAGCTTCGCCGGCAGGCCGAGGAGCGCCGCAGGTTGAATGAGGAGTGGTCGGCGGTTCGCACCGCACGCCGGCAGCGGGGACATTGCCCACGCTGCGCCAGTCCACTGTCCGAACAGGACTGGTATTTCGTTCCGACGCTGGTGGAGTACCCGCCGGACGAGGACTGATATGAGCGAGGGGGCGTTTGGGGGCTGCAGGGGTGCTTGTGGAGGCTCGGGAGACTGGGTGCGAGCGCCACAAGCATCCCTGCGACGATTTCGCCGGCTGGTGTAGCGCCCGCGCGTTGTGCAGTGCGGGCTGAGTCAGACTGCCCGTCGGCCGGACAGCGCGCGACCGAGGGTGAGCTCGTCGGCGAACTCCAAGTCCCCGCCCATCGGTAGGCCAGAAGCGAGCCTGGTCACCGACAGGCCCGGGAAGTCCCGCAGCAGCCGCGCGAGATACGTGGCGGTGGCCTCGCCCTCGGTGTTCGGATCCGTCGCGATGATCACTTCAGTGACGTCGTCGGCGCCGATCCGGGTGAGCAGTTCGCGGATCCGAAGCTGGTCGGGGCCGACACCGGACAGTGGATCGAGCGCCCCGCCCAGCACGTGGTAGCGGCCGGCGAACTCCCGCGTCCGCTCCACCGCGACCACGTCCTTGGGCTCCTCGACTACACAGACCATCCGCGCGTCGCGGCGCGGATCGGCGCAGATCCGGCACACCTGTTTCTCGGCTACCGTGCCGCAGACAGCGCAGAACACCACGCCGTCCTTGACCCGCTGCAACGCCTGCTGCAACCGGGCCACGTCAGCTGGATCAGCGGCCAGCAGGTAGAAGGCCATCCGCTGCGCACTCTTCGGTCCGACGCCGGGCAGCCGCCCCAACTCATCGATCAGATCCTGGACGACTCCCTCATACACGCTGCCATCATGCCGCCTGCGGACTGCCCGGTCACAGGCCGGTCACATGCCGGGCAGGCTGAGACCTCCGCCTGGTCCACCGAGCGCGCTGGCCAGCGGCCCCATCTTCTGCTGAGTCAGCTCCTGCAACGCCTCGTGCGCATCGGCCATCGCACCTACTACGAGGTCCTGCAGGGTTTCCACATCGTCGGGATCGACCACCTTAGGGTCGATCTTCACGCTGAGAACCTCCCCGGAACCGGCCAACGTCACCGTGACCAGGTCACCACCGGCCTGGCCGGTGACCTCCGCCTCAGCGAGCTCGGCCTGCGCGCTCATCAGCTCTTGTTGCATCTTCTGGGCCTGCTGCAGGATCATCTGCATGTCAGGCGCTCCGCCGGGTTGCACCGCGGCTCCTCTCGTGGATTCCGGGCCCGCTTGAGGTATCAGACCCATGTGCGCACATGGTTGCATGTCCCAGGGTCGCCATGTCCCAGGGTAGTCAAGTGCAGATCGCTGGAAACCGATGCGGTCGGGCCGGGATTGGCCGTAGCGTGGACGTGTGCAGCTCACCGGGGCGGGGCGCGGGCATCACGATGCCGTTGCGCGGCTGCAAGCCAGTTACCGAGCGATCCCGGCGGGGTCGCCGGTGCGGCTGGCCAAACCGACCTCGAACCTGTTCCGGTCCCGCGTCACGACGGGCCCGGGCCTGGATGTCTCCGGCCTGACTGGGGTACTGCAGGTGGACCCCGCCAGCCGCACCGCCGACGTCGCAGGCATGTGCACTTACGAAAACCTGGTCGCCGCGACGTTGCCGCACGGGCTGACCCCGCTGGTCGTGCCGCAGCTCAAGACGATCACGCTGGGCGGTGCGGTGAGCGGGCTGGGTATCGAGGCGGCGTCGTTTCGCAACGGCCTGCCGCACGAGTCGGTCCTGGAACTCGACGTGCTCACGGGCACCGGCGACATCCTCACCGTCGCTGCTGGAGACGAGCTGTTCGACGGGTTCCCCAACTCCTACGGCACCCTGGGCTACGCCACCCGGCTGCGGATCGAGCTCGAACCGGTGCGCTCACACGTCGCGTTGCGGCACCTGCGGTTCGACGATCTGGACGAGCTATGCTCCACCGTCGCGCGGATCATGGCGACCCGGCAGTGCAACGGCGAGGACGTCGACTACCTCGACGGCGTGATGTTCAGCCCCGCCGAGTCCTATCTGACGCTGGGTCGGCGCGCCGATCACACCGGACCGGCCGGCGACTACACGGGTCAGCAGATCTACTACCGCTCGATCCAGCAGCGCCGTCACGACATCCTGAGTACCCATGACTACCTGTGGCGCTGGGACACCGACTGGTTCTGGTGCTCCGGGGCCTTCGGGGTCCAGCACCCGCTGATCCGACCGTTGTGGCCGGCCCGGCTGCGCCGCAGCGACGTGTACTGGAAGATCGTGGCGGTGGCGAACCGGTTCGACCTGGAGAACCGCTGGGAGACCTGGCGCGGCCGCGCGCGCCGGGAACGCGTGATCCAGGACGTCGAGATCCCGCTGGAGCGCACCGCGGAGTTCCTGCGCTGGTTCGTCGAGCATGTCGGCATCGAGCCGGTGTGGCTGTGCCCGTTGCGGCTGCGCGGCGACCGCACCTGGCCGCTGTATCCGTTGGAACGCGGCCGGGACTACGTCAACGTCGGCTTCTGGGCCAGCGTGGCAATCACCCCCGGTGGGGGCCGCAGCGATACCAACCGGGCGATCGAAGGCCGGGTTGACGCCGTGGGCGGCCACAAGTCGCTGTACTCGGACTCGTTCTACTCGCGCGAGGAGTTCGACGCCCGCTACGGCGGCGGGCACTATGCGGCACTGAAACAGCGCTATGACCCGGACCAACGGCTCCTGGACCTCTACGCGAAGGCGGTGCGACGTCAATGACGACCTTCCGACGCCCCACTCCCGCGACAGACCCGGCGAAGGATGACCGGCTGTCGCTGGCGGGAATCGTGGACCTGCTCACCGATGGCCGGTTCCCGGTCCGATTCACCGCCTACGACGGCAGCGCGACCGGTCCGCCCGATGCCGAGATCAGCGTGCACCTGGCCACCCCGCGCGGTGCCACCTACCTGTTCACCGCGCCGGGCGACCTCGGCATGGCGCGGGCCTACATCGCCGGTGATCTACAGGCCGAGGGAGTGCACCCCGGTGATCCGTACGAGGCGATGCGGGTGATGGCCTACCAGCTGCACTTCCGGCGCCCGACCCTGGCCGAGCTGGCGCTGATCACCCGCTCGCTGGGCTGGCAGCGGCTGCGGCCGGTGCCCCCGCCACCGCAGGAGTCGCAGCCCCGGTGGCGCCGGACGATCGCCGGGCTGGCGCATTCCCGCCACCGTGACTCCGAGGCGGTGCACCACCACTACGACGTCTCCAACCGCTTCTATGAGCTGGTGCTCGGCCCGTCGATGGCCTACACCTGCGCGGTCTTCGATCACCCCGAGGCGAGCCTGGAGCAGGCTCAGGAGCGCAAACACGAACTGATCGCCGACAAACTGGGGCTGCGGTCCGGGATGCGGCTGCTCGACGTCGGCTGCGGCTGGGGTGGCATGGTGCGCTACGCCGCTCGCCACGGCGTCCGCGCGCTGGGCGTCACGCTGTCGGCGGAGCAGGCCCGGTGGGCGCAGCAGGCGATCCTGCGCGACGGTCTCAGTGGGCTCGCGGAAGTGCGTCACCTGGACTACCGGGACGCTCCGGGCAGCGACTACGACGCGGTGAGCTCGATCGGGCTGACCGAGCATGTCGGGGTACACACCTACCGGTCGTACTTCGCTCTGCTACTGGCCAAGCTGCGTCCCGGCGGGCGGCTGCTCAACCACTGCATCACCCAACCGGACAACCGCGGCCGGGCCCAGACCGATGCGTTCACCGACCGCTACGTATTCCCCGACGGGGAGCTTGCCAGCGCTGGCAAGCTCATCACGGAGGCGCAGAACGTCGGCTTCGAGGTGCGCCACGTCGAAAATCTGCGGGAGCACTACGCATTGACGCTCAAGCAGTGGTGCGCCAACCTTGCCGAGCACTGGGACGAGGCCGTGGCCGAGGTCGGCGAGCCCACCGCGCGGGTGTGGGGCCTGTACATGGGCTCTTCCCGACTGGCCTTCGAGCGCAACGGCATCCAGCTGCACCAGGTGCTGGCGGTCCGCCCCGACGGCACCGGCAGCGCCCACGTGCCCCTACGCCAGTGGTGGCACTAACACCCCCCTGCCGCTACAGTGCCTCAACCAACCGCCCTGCTCTACCTACCGCCCCCCTCTACCGCGTTCTGGATGCAGACTGCTGCAAACCAGGCTCCTTTTGACGCAGTCTGCATCCAGAACGCGGTAAAGGGATCACGAGTCGATGCGTCGGGCACCGAGTTGCTCGGCGAGTAACTCCAGGGCGACCTCCTCGGGGTCGCGCCGGCTGGGCTGCTCTTGGCTCATGCCGGCCGCCTCGACAAGCATCGCCTCGTCGTCATCGACCGGACCGTGAGACGAGGTTGCTGCGGCAGGATCCGCCGGTTCCGCCGGTTCCGGAGGTGGAGGGATAGCGTCATCGGCGGGCTGCGATGTCGCCGGGCGGCGATAGGCGGGGCGTTCCGCCGAGCGTTGCGGTGGGCGGCCGGCACGCTGCGCAGCGTGCTGCGGCTTGTTGTCGCTGCCGGCACCGGCCTCCGCGTCGACGTGTTCGCAGCGGACCTGCCAGTCAACACCCAGGACAGTGCGCAGCGCGGCCCTGATCAGCTCCACGTTGCGGTCGTCACCCAGCCGACGGGCAAGCGGGGCGTTAGGCAGGGTCAGAACGAGGGTGGAGCCCTGTACCGCGCTCGCGGTGGCGTTGCTGAGAAGGACCTGGGTCGTCCGGCTCTGCTCGCGCACCGCGTCCAGCAGGGCGGGCCACTCCCGGCGCACCGCGGCGGCGTCGAGCTGATCCGGGGCGGGTCCTGACTGGGCGCCGACGGGCGCCGGCGGCTGGGCGACCGGCGGTTGGGCGGCTGGTGGTTGGGCGACCGGCGGTTGGGCAGCTGGCGGCTGGGCGACCGGCGACGGGACGATGGCTAGTCGCCGCTCTAGGCGCTCCAGCCGGTGTAGTACCGCGCCATCGCCTTCGGCAGCGGCCGGCAGGAGCATCCGGGCGCACAGCAGCTCCAACAGCAGCCGGGGCGCGGTAGCTCCGCGCATCTCGACCAGCCCGCTGTGCGTGATCTCAGCGAACCGGGTGAGGCTGCCCGCGCCGAGGGTTTCAGCTTGCGCGGTCAACGTCGCGAGCTGATCCTGCGGAGCGTCGATCAACCCGTGGCAGGCCGGCTCGGGGGCGACCCGCAGCAGTATCAGGTCGCGGAAGCGCTGCAGGAGATCGGCGGCGAAGCGGCGGGGATCGTGTCCCGCTTCGACCAGCCGATCGACAGTGGCGAAGACGGTCGCCCCGTCCAGGGCAGCGAGAGCAGCGACCATGTCGTCGATCAATGCGACGTCGGTGACTCCGAGCAGTGCCACCGCGCGGGCATAGGTGACGCCCTCGGGGCCGGCTCCGGCGAGCAGTTGGTCCAGCACGGACAGCGAGTCCCGGGCCGAGCCACCGCCGGCGCGGATGACCAGCGGATAGATCGCCGGCTCGATCGTTACGCCCTCCTGGGCACACACTTGTTCCAACAGCCTGCGCATGGTGCTCGGTGGCAGCAGCCGGAACGGGTAGTGGTGGGTGCGGGAGCGGATGGTCGCCAGAACCTTCTCCGGCTCGGTGGTGGCGAAGACGAAAACGAGGTGCTCGGGAGGCTCCTCCACGATCTTGAGCAGGGCGTTGAAGCCCTGCGTGGTGACCATGTGGGCCTCATCGATGATGAACACCCGGTACCGGGACTCCGCCGGGGCGTAGAACGCCCGGTCCCGCAGGTCGCGGGCGTCGTCCACGCCGCCGTGGCTGGCGGCGTCGAGTTCGACGACGTCGATCGATCCGGGGCCCTCGGGCGCCAGCGCGATACATGACGGGCAGGTCCCACACGGGTCCGGCGTCGGGCCCTGCACGCAGTTCAGCGAGCGGGCCAGGATCCGCGCGCTGGATGTCTTCCCGCAGCCGCGTGGGCCGGAGAACAGGTAGGCGTGGTTGATCCGACCGGCAGCCAGGGCTGTCCGTAGCGGTTCGGTGACGTGCTCCTGGCCGACCACCTCGGCGAACGCCGCCGGGCGGTACTTGCGGTAGAGAGCCAGTGCCACGGCGGCGAGGCTACCCGGCGGCTACGACGGTCCGCACGGCACGAGGTACACCTCCGGCGACCCGTCTCCCAGCGCGTCCGCGAGCCGGCGGTCGCACGTCCACAACGGCACCCGAAAACGCTCCGCGAGCGCGACATAGTGCGCGTCGTACGTCGCCGGAAGGTGCTGCTCGTGGGCGATCTCCAGGGCCCTGGAGTGCAGCCGCGTATCGCCGTGCAGCTCGATAGGCAGGTTCATGACGCGACGTAGCCCGTCCTGAGCCGTCTCCGCGCTGATCATTCCTGCCCGCGTCTGCTTGTGCAACACGTTGGCGACCTCGTAGTACAGCAGGCTTGGCGCGATCAGGTCGCCGTCCAATTCAGCAAGCCGCTCCCACCCGGCCAGAGCTGCGGAATCCACACCGAGGATCTCGACTACCAGGCTCGCGTCAACGCACGCGAGGGTAGAGCTGCTCGTACCGCTCCTCCCGTCCGGCACGGATCGCCTCCTCCACGTCGAAGTCCTTCAGTCGCTCGATCGCGCCCTCCGCCCGTAACCGCTCGTGGTACTCGGCAAGCATCGCGTTGGCTCTGGCCCATTTGTCGGACCGGCCACGGCACGCCGCCTCCCAGTCCTCCACAGACACCACCACGGCAACCTCCTTCCCAGCCCGTTCCACGAAGACGACATCGTGGGAGGCCGTCACCCCGTCGAGCAGCTCACCGAAGCGCACCCGAGCCTCGGTCGCGCTGATCCTGCGTTCAGTCCCGGCCATGTGACACCACCAATCGATCGATCCATCGATTGATGTTATCACTGAGTAGCCGGCCGGCTACCGGCCTTGGCGGTCCCAGAAGCCCTTGACATACAGCGCGCGGCGATCTAGGCCGCGCTGGTTGAGCAGGTGCGAGCGGATCCGTCGCACCGTCGGAGTGTGCCCGGCGAGCCAGATCCGACCCTGCCCGGGCGGTAGCGGTACGCCATGCAGGGCGTCGTACAGGACCGTTGACATACCCGGCGCACAGTCATCACGGTGCAGCCAGCACACCGTCGGATGAGCCACTCCTGGTATCGGCTGACGCTCGGCGGCGTCGGCGACTTCCAAATAGAGCAACGCGCTGGCGGTCGCCGGCAGCATCGCCACATAGGCCTGGATCGCCGGCAAGGCCGTCTCGTCGCCGGCGAACAGGTGCCAGTCAGCCTGCGGGTCGGGCCGGTAGCGACCGCTCGGACCGACGAATGTCAGGGTTTCACCGGGGCGCACCTGCCGCGCCCAGTTGGCCGCGGGGCCCTGGCCATGCAGCACGACATCGATGTCCAGGCTCGGGCGCGCTGGATCGTAATCGCGCACCGTGTAGTCGCGGGCTACCGGCAGCTCGCTGACCAGGTCTGGAACGTAGATCTTGAGCGTCTGCCCGGCTACGGCGGCCAAGCCGACCAGGCTGTCGTCGACGAGCCGGACCCGCCTCATCCGGGGAGTCAGCTGCGTGACCATCGCCACCGTCGCGACGGTGCTGGCGACGCGACCGCGGGCTGATACCTGGGGTCGCATCGGACTTCTCCTCAAGGGCGTCCAGTCGGGAACAGCCCAGCAACGGCGACGAGTCAGGCGACCTAGCCGGCCGTCTCGGTCTCCACGGCAGCACCCGGCCCCGCGGCTAGGGCGGCCTCGGCCTCCTTGACCTGGGCCTGCAGCGACCGGTACTCGTCGTTACCGACAGTCTCGCCTGTACTTTGAGGCCGAACAGCTGCCGGGTTCAAAACGGCGATCCCCACTTGCGGTCCACCTCGGCGATGACCTCTTCCTTGATCGCAGTCATCCGCTCGCATAGCTGATCCAACTCCGGCCGTGGGGCCTGCGCACCGCCGTGGTCCTCCCCACTGTCCTGGCTCACGTTGCGGTCCGCCTCCCCTCGCACTTCGTCACGCCTTGCATGAAAGGGGACCCCGCGCACCCGTCAGAGCATGCTGACCCTTGCTGCCTTCCGACCCTGGGGGAGTTCGCAAGATGGACGCCGCGCGGGGTCCGCCGCCCAGTCTAAGGGGTATCGGCGGCCCAGACCACGACACCCTCTCGGCAGCCCAGCCACCCGCCCCGTCTCAGCCGGCCGACTAGCTGCTTTGGCCCGTAGCGGGGCGGGCGGTACCCTCCGCAGCGGAGGATTCGCCTNNTTCAAATCCCGCATCCTCCGCCACCTACCAGCACAAACACCGGAGATCATGATCGTATAGCGACTGCCTCGCATGCGGTTCGTCTCAGTTTCCGTCTCAGTTGCCCCTGACTCGGGCAACGCTGTCCTCGGATGTCGAAGAGTCGGCTCCGAGGTACATGTTCTGGTAGTCCAACCAAGAGCCGCGTCTGGCTCGACCATCCCTCAACGACTGATATGGGGGGCGGTTTGTCAGTGGGGCATGGTGAAGCGCCGACATCAGGTCCCCCACTGACGTCCTCCCGGGGCCGAACCAGGTCACGGGCGGCTTCCTGTCCGCGCTCGGGACGGTGACCGCGACGATCTCCCCGAGATGCAGCAACCGGGCCAGATGCCGGGCATCGCGGACATCAGTCTTGACCCGATCCCCCGCCGGACGCTGCAACTTCGACGGCGCCGCCACCAGACACCCGATGCCTTCCGCAGCCAGGAATATAGCCAGCCCGAACCCGGTCGGGCCGGCCTCATACGTCACCCCGATCGGCCCCGGCAGCGACCGCACCCACGCCACGACGTCCCCATGATCGGGAGTCAGGCGGCGTTCGAACAGCTCAGCGGCCTGCCCGTCCAGGCCACACGCCACGACCGACCGCGGGTGCACATCCAAACCCGACACTCATACGATTCCCGATCACTGGGGCCTCCCACATCTGTGGTTCTACCGGCCAGGCCGCTCTTGCCGGCACCCCACGATCACACGTAAGCGAGGCTCCGCCGCCCGAACTCACATACCTTTAAGGAACAACGCCAGGAGCAATGCTTGAAACCTGTGGATGAGCAAGATCAACGGGAGGGCCGTACCTCCCGCTCATCCTGAACAGGTCCCTCAAGCATGGCCGGCGCGCCAACGCCGGTCGGGAAGGTACGACCCTGATGCTCACCGTAGTTGCTGGAGCGAACGGCGCTGAGGACCCCCGCGGTGCCGGCGACGGTTCCTCGTTGATCGATGAGATCGTCCGTGAGGGTGCGCGGCGGATGCTGGCCGAGGCCCTGCAGGCCGAGGTCGAGGCCTACATCGCGCAGTTCAGTGCCGAGCGCGACGAGCGCGGCCGCCGGCTGGTGGTGCGCAACGGGAGCCATCAGCCCCGCGAGGTGCTCACCAGCGCGGGCGCGGTGGAGGTGGTCGCGCCGCGGGTCAACGACAAGCGCGTCGATCCCGACACCGGCGAGCGGCAGCGGTTCTCCTCGGCGATCCTGCCCGCGTGGTGCCGCAAAACCCCGAAGATCAACGAGGTGTTGCCGCTGCTGTACCTCCACGGGCTGTCGACCAGTGACTTCGGGCCCGCGCTGGGGCAGTTCCTCGGCTCGTCGGCTGGGCTGTCCAGCTCGGTGATCACCAAGCTGACCGAGACCTGGCGGGCCGAGCAGCACGCCTTCGCCGCCCGCGACCTGTCCGAGGTGGACTACGTCTACCTGTGGGCCGACGGGGTGCACGTCAACATCCGCCTGGAGGAGCACAAGCTGTGCCTGCTGGTCATGATCGGGGTGCGCGCCGACGGGCGCAAGGAGCTCGTCGGCGCTGGCCGACGGGTACCGGGAGTCCACCGAGTCCTGGGCCGATCTGCTGCGTGACTGCGCGCGGCGTGGGATGCGCGCCCCCGTGCTCGCGATCGGGGACGGCGCGCTCGGGTTCTGGGGTGCGCTACGTGAGGTGTTCCCGCAGGCCAGGGCCCAACGCTGCTGGTTACACAAGATCGCAAACGTGCTCGGGGCGCTGCCCAAGTCGGCCCATCCCGGGGCGAAAAAGGCGCTGACCGAGATCTGGAACGCCGAAGACAAGACCCACGCCCTGGCCGCGGTCAAGGCCTTCGAGGCCACCTACGGCGCCCGGTTCGACCGGGCCGTCTTCAAGATCACCGATGATCTCGAGGAGCTGCTCGCGTTCTACGACTACCCCGCCGAGCACTGGGTTCACCTGCGCACCACCAACCCCATCGAATCTACCTTCGAGACCGTACGACACCGGACCAAGGTCACCCGCGGACCCGGCTCGCGAGCGGCTGGGCTGTTGCCGAGCACTGATTTTGC
>QHBZ01000223.1 GCA_003244055.1 Pseudonocardiales bacterium
AACGCGCCCGAGGTGATCGCATAACGGTTGTTGGCCACTGAGCGGCTCAGCGAGTCGAGCAGGCTCTGTAGCTTGATGGGCGGCAGCCCGAACGGGGGATGCTGCAGCCACACCTGGATCTGCTGGACGCTGTTGCCGACCTGGGTCTGCAGCGAGGGCAACCCGCTGATGAACGCCTGAATGACGAATCCCAGCAGCCCACCGATCAACGCCAGTCCGGTGACCAGAACCACCAGTGTGGCGACGCCCCTGGGGACCTGGCGCTTGGTCAGCCAGTCCACCACCGGCCCCAGCAGCGCGGTCAGTAGCAGGGCCACCGCTACCGGGATCACCACCTGCTGCAGGGCGATCACCACGTAGCCCAACACGACGACCAGCCCGGCCACTGCCAGCAGCCGCCACGACACCGCGGCCGCCACCCGCAACGGGTAGGGCACGGCGGCTACCGCATCACGGCTGGCCGGGCTCGGAGCCGGGCTGCGATTCACGCCGCCACGCTATCCGCTCGGACCCCGCGGCGGCTCCTCATCGCTGCGCGGCGTGCACGGTCTCACCGCTACTCGAGGGATTCCCCGGCGTCGGCCTTGGCGATCAGCGAGGCGGGTGGGGTGAAACGGGGGCCGTAGCGGTCGGTCAACTCCTGGGCGCGGGCGACGAAGGCGGCCAGGCCACCGGGGTAGCCGTTGATGAACTGCACCACGCCGCCGGTCCATGGCGGGAAACCGATCCCCATGATGGAGCCGATGTTGGCGTCGGGCACCGAGGTGATCACGCCCTCGTCGAGGCACTTCACGGTCTCCAACGCCTCGACGAACAACATCCGCTGCTTCATGTCTTCGAACGGGATCGCATCCGGACTCGGTGGGCCGAAGTGCTCGGCCAAACCGGGCCACAGCCCGGTACGCCTGCCGTCGGTGTAGTCGTAGAACCCGGCACCGCCGGCACGCCCCGACCGGCCCAGCTCAAGCACCATCCGATCGACGATCGCGTCGGCCGGATGCGGCATCCAGGTGACCCCCGCCGCCTCGACGCCACGCCGAGTCTCCTCCCGGATCTTGCGCATCAGCTTCAGGCTCAGCTCGTCGACCAGCTGCAACACCGGCGCCGGGTAGCCAGCCTGCAAGGTGGCCTGCTCGATGGACGCCGGCGCCGCGCCCTCGGCNNAAGAAGCCGCGGCTGTCGTTGACGACGATCGGGGTCTTGCGGATCTGCTGCACCACGTCTACGGCGGCGGCCAGCGCCGCGTCCGACGTCCGCGCACCGCGGACGATCTCCACCAGCGGCATCTTGTCCACCGGGGAGAAGAAGTGCAGGCCGACGAAGTCGCCCGGGCGGTCGACTCCCGACGCGAGGTCGGTGATCGGCAGCGTGGAAGTGTTCGAGCACAGCAGCGCCTCGGGATCAACCACGTCGCGGATCTCGGCGAAGACCTTCTTCTTCAGCGCCGGGTCCTCGAACACCGCTTCGATTACCAGGTCGCAACCCTTGAGATCGGCCGGGTCAGCGGTCGGGATGATCCGGACCAGCACCGCATCGCGCTGCTCGGCAGTGGACCGACCCCGGGACACGGCCTTGTCCAGCACTCGCTCCGAGTAACCCTTGCCCTTGGTCGCAGCCGCGAGGTCCACGTCCTTGAGCACGACGTCCATGCCCGCGCGGGCACACGAGTAGGCGATGCCGGCGCCCATCATCCCGGCGCCGAGCACGCCTACCTTGCTGAATGTGCGCCGCAGGTACCCGTCAGGCCGGCTGCCGCCCTTGTTGATGTGCTGCAGATCGAAGAAGAACGCCTTGATCATGTTCTTGGCGACCTGGCCGGTGGCCAGGTCCATGAAGTATCGGCTCTCGATCTGCAGCGCGGTGTCGACGTCCACCTGCGAGCCCTCCACGGCCGCGCACAGGATGTGGTGCGGGGCCGGCATCGGCGCGCCCTTGAGCTGCTTGCGCAGGGTGGCCGGGAACGCGGGCAGCAGCTGCGCCAACGCCGGGGTGGACGGCGTGCCACCGGGGATCTTGTAGCCCCGGACGTCCCACGGCTGCTGCGCCCGCGGGTGCGCCGCAATCCACTCGCGCGCCCGGGCGAACATCTCCTCGGGCGTTGTGACTACCTCGTCGACGATCCCGGTTTCCTTGGCCTGCGCCGGACGTAGCTGCTGGCCCTGCATCAGCAGCTGCGTCAGCGCGGTCGTCAGGCCGAGCATCCGCACCGTTCGGACCACCCCGCCGAGGCCCGGCAGTATTCCTAACGTCACCTCGGGGAAGCCGATCTTGGTGCCCGGAGTGTCCAGCGCGATCCGGTGGTGGCAGGCCAGGGCGATCTCCAGGCCACCGCCCAGGGCTGCCCCGTTGATCGCGGCGACGACCGGCTTGCCCAGCTTCTCCAGCCGCCGCAGCTGACCCTTGACCAGGGTGATGTGCGCGGCGAACTCGCGGGCCGTCGCGGGCCTGATGTTGCGCAGCTCATTGAGGTCGGCGCCAGCGAAGAAGGTCTTCTTCGCCGAGGTGAGGATGACCCCGGTGATCGAGTCCCGCTCGGCCTCCAGGCGGTCCAGGGTCTGACCCATCGACGCGACGAAACTGTCGTTCATCGTGTTGGCGGAGCGCCCCGGGTCGTCCAGGGTCAGCGTCACAACGTTGTCCGGGCCGCTATCCCACCGAATGCTGTCAGTCATCTGCTCTCTCCCAGGAAATTAGGTACTGGTGGGCATGCGTCAGACCCGCTCGATGATGGTGGCGATGCCCATGCCGCCGCCTACGCACAGCGTGGCCAGGCCGTAGCGCAGGTCGCGGCGCTCCAGCTCGTCGATCAGGGTGCCCAGGATCATCGCGCCGGTGGCGCCCAGCGGGTGGCCCATGGCGATCGCGCCGCCGTTGACGTTGAGTTTGTCGTGCGGCACGTTCACCTCCCGCATGAAGCGCAGCACCACCGCCGCGAACGCCTCGTTGACCTCGACCAGGTCGATCTGGTCCATCGTCATGCCGGCCTTGGCCAGCGCCTTACGGGTGGCCGGCGCGGGGCCGGTCAGCATGATCGTCGGTTCCTCGCCGATGACCGCGCCGGCCACGATCCGGGCCCGCGGGGTCAACCCGAGATCACGACCGACCTGCTCGGAGCCGACCACCACCAGCGCCGCGCCGTCGACGATCCCCGAGGAGTTGCCGGCGTGATGGACGTGCTCGATGCGCTCCACCCAGTGGTAGCGCTGCAGCGCGACGGCGTCGAAGCCGGCCTGCTCACCGAGGTCGGCGAAGGACGGCCTGAGGGCACCGAGGGCCGCCAGGGTGGTGTCCGGGCGCAGATGCTCGTCGCGCTCCAGGATGACACTGCCGCTGAGGTCGCGCACCGGGACTACCGAGCGCTGGAAGTAGCCGTTGCTCCACGCCTTGGCGGCGCGGTGCTGGGACTCCAGGGCGAAGGAGTCGACGTCGGTGCGGGTGAAGCCCTCGATGGTGGCGATCAGATCGGCGCTGATGCCCTGCGGGACGAAGCGCGCCGCGTATGCGGTCTCGGGGTCCATCGCGATGGCGCCGCCGTCGGAGCCCATCGGTACCCGGGACATCGACTCGACGCCGCCGGTGAGCACCAGGTCCTCCCAGCCCGACCGGACCTTCATCGCACCGAGGTTCACCGCCTCCAGGCCCGACGCGCAGAACCGGTTGACCTGCACGCCAGCCACACTGTCGGGCAGACCGGCGGCCAATGCCGCGGCGCGCGGGAGGTCCCCACCCTGGTCACCTATCGGGGCGACCACGCCGAGCACCATGTCGTCGATCCGCGCCGGGTCCAGGTTCGGGTGGCGGTTACGCAGCTCGCCGATCAGCCCGGTGACCAGCGAGATCGGCTTGACGCCGTGCAGCGCGCCAGTCGGCTTGCCCCTGCCTCGCGGCGTACGCAGGCTCTCGTAAAGGAATGCTTCAGTCATGGCTCGCTCCGGATTGTGGAGATGACGCTTCGGCACTTGCGGGAACGGATTCGCGGATCGCGCGGTTGACGGCCAGCTGGAAATTGGTGACGACCCCGTCGACGGTGACCGGTTTGAGTCGCTCCAGCAAGGCGATCAGCCGGTCACGCAGCTCGGGTGGGCGGCCACGCTCCCGGTACTCACGTAACACCGTGTTGTGGAACAGCGCCACCAACTCGGTCGCCAGGGCGCTGGTATGCGCTTCGATGATCTGCGCCGACGCCAGCTGCACCGCGAAATCAATCTCGGTACCGAGCAGGCTCAGCCCGTAGCTCAGCATCTCTGGGCTGGTGAGCGTCCACGCGTCACCGTCGGAGTGGATCACCCCCAGGGTCGCCAGCTGGGCCAGCTCGTCGTCGTCCAGGATGCGCCCGGCGCGGGCATCGAGCTCAGCGCGGCTCACGATCTCCGGCGCCTCGGGCAGCCACGGCGCGAGCAGCGCTCGGTGCAGGGCGAGGTCCTCGGGTGACCGGTCCAGCGGGATCCGGGCCAGGTAGCCCTCGATGGCGGCCAGGGTGAATCCCAGCTCCTGCAGGTCGCGGATCAGCTGCAAGCGAGCCGCGTGGCACTCGTCGTACAAGCCCAGCCGACCACGCACCACCGGCGGCGGGATCAGCCCCAGCCCGGTGTAGAAGCGGATGGTGCGCACACTGATCCCGGTGCGAGTGGCCAGCTCCGCGATCGTGAGCTCGTCAACCACCGGCGGCGCCTCCAAACATGACAGTAACACTGTCGTAACAGTATCACTGTCACATAGCTCGCGCGCACCTGGAGATTTTTGGGTGTGGCTGCCGACCGGAAACGGTGGCCACCCATGATCAACCCCTATCGGGGGATCCGGCGGCCAAACACCGAAGGACGTGCCGTTGCAGTATTAGCCAGTCGACTTACGGCTTGGGTACTACGCCTGACAGGAGGGCCCTCATAACCATAGTAGTGAGGTCGCCGGAACTGCTGCCGCCGCTGCCTCCTGCGCTGGGGTCTGTGGCTGTGCTGAACATCGACAAGACGGTACGGGCTGGCAGCAATTCGACGTGCTGCCCGTTCACTTCGGTGAAACTCAATGCATCACACATCAAAATCCCCCTAGGCAAGGTTGCTGTCTTAGCGCAGCGACTGACTCAACACAACCACTGTGCCTAGCCGGCACGTCACGCGTCAATCGGTAGTTGGTACGTAACTCTTTGACAGCGCTCCCAGCCGCGGCTCGCCGACAGTGACCAACCAGACGCAGTAGCGCGGGAGCGGTGCGCGCGCTGCTAGGAGGAGCGTGCGCATAGGGCGAGCCCTCTGACCTCGGTGCGCTTATCCCACAGGTGTAGAAGTCATCCGCACTACCTCAGATGAGGTAGTGCGCCTGCTGGGACTGGGGTACCCAGAAGATGATCTGTAGATGGGATGCCCGGCCCACCGGAGTGCGGCATATTGTGCGCCAGCAAGCACTGGTCTTCAGGTCGGGTGATCTGCGGTCACCGTAACGAGGGGACGGGATGGTGAGCACAACCGTGGGTAACGTTGCATTGCTCAAGGCGCCACAGGATTGTGAGCCCATCGCCATCACTAGCGCTCCTTCAGTGAACCGGGCAACTTCATGCACTGATATCGCGACGCTGCGTCAATCCGTTATCGGTCTCTCCGAAGCCGGCAGTTTCACTGTACCTTCTCCCGGCGGCAGCGAGCCCGCCAACACCGTCGAGGGTGACTTCGCCGTACTCGTCGCGGCTGCCGTCAATGGTGAGCGAGATGCGGTCGAGGGGGTGCTTCGCTGGGTTCGCCCCCTGGTTCTGCGGTACTGCCGGGCTCGGGTCGGCGGCCAGGAGAAGACGTTCGCATCGGCAGATGACGTAGCCCAGGAGGTGTGCCTCGCGGTGCTCACGGCGCTGCCCAACTACCGCGAACAAGGCCGGCCGTTCATGTCTTTCGTCTACGGCATCGCCTCGCACAAGGTGGCCGACGCGCACCGCAACGCCGCGCGCAATCGCGCCGATCTGGTCCCGGAGATGCCGGAAACTCCAGAACTGGCCGACGGCCCGGAGGGGCAGGTGCTGCAGAATGAGGTCACCGGGCAGATGGCCAAACTCCTGCACAACTTGCCGGAACGCCAGCGTGAGGTGCTCATCCTGCGGGTCGTGGTCGGGCTGTCCGCGGAGGAGACCGCCGAGGCCGTGGACTCGACGCCGGGCGCGGTCCGGGTGGCACAGCACCGGGCACTGAGCCGGCTGCGCAACATCCTGACGGCGCGAGCCCGCTCTGACCACCGTCTCCGATCGGGGCTCCGCGCCCCGGCGGCGACCGGCGATCTCGGACCCTTGACTGAGTGGGCGGCAGACGGGCTCGGGCACGATCGGCTCACCGCCGTTGCCGCCCGCCAAGACGCGTTATAGCGAGCTGCGCCTACGCTCTCCTACCGTGGCTGACTACCTGCCGACGGCGCCCTACCGTGGTACCCGTGACTTCCTACCCGCGGAGATGAGTGTCCGGACTCAGGTTTTCCAGCGGCTCTATGAGGTGATCGAACGGTACGGTTACCTGCGCTACGACGGCCCGATCCTGGAACCGGTCGAGATCTACGAGGCGAAGTCGAGCCAGGAGATCGTAGAGCAGCAGCTCTACACTCTCACCGACCGTGGCCAGCGGCGGTTGGCCTTGCGTCCGGAGATGACCCCGTCGGTGGCGCGAATCATTGCGGGAAACGCCGGTAAGCTCCCGTTCCCGGTGCGTTGGTACAGCCATCCGAACTGCCACCGTTACGAGCGCCCGCAACGCGGCCGGGTTCGTGAACACTGGCAGATCAACGTCGACGTGTTCGGCTCGGACAGTCCATCCTGTGAAATCGAGATCTTCGAACTGATTCACGACATGATGGCCGGCCTGACGGCCTCGCCTGACATGTGGGTCCTGCGGGTCAGTGATCGGGCTCTGCTGAATGCGATCCTGACGACGATGGTCGAAGTGCCAGCCGATCAGGTCCGTGAGGTGAGCGCGCTCATCGACCGGTGGGAGAAATACCCGCAAGACACGCTGGCCCAGCAAGCCGCCGAGCTGGGCCTGACGGAAAAGCAGTTCCATCGCCTCGGCGAGATCCTCAGCGCCGGCGACGCCCTCCTTGATGACCTCCCCGGCGAGGCACGCGAGCAGTCACTTCTGATGCGTGTGCTCGACAGCAGCGCCCGTGATCTGATCAAGTTCGATCCGCTGATCGTACGGGGGTTCGACTACTACACGTCGACCGTCTTCGAGGTATTCGACACCAGCCTGGAGAATCGCCGCTCGCTGTTCGGCGGCGGTCGCTATGCCAACCTGGTCGGACTGTTCTGCGCCGGGCAGGTCCCCGGTATCGGTTTCGGTATGGGCGACGTCACCTTGATGGATTTCCTGGGCACCCATGGCTTGCTTCCCGCACCTCGCAGCGAAGTGGACGTCGCGGTCATTCCGGTGGACGAGACGCTGGCACAGGCCGCCCGGCAGGTTGCCCGCAGGCTGCGCCAGGCCGGTCTGCGGACCAGCACCCCGCTGGAGATCAGGAAGCTGGGCAAGGAACTCGCCCGGGCCAACAAGTCCGGGGCCCGCGTCGCGGTGATCGTCGGGCGCGACGAGTGGGCGGCCGGCGCGGTCACCATCCGCAACATGGTGACCGGCGACCAACAACAGACACCCACCAACGCCGTCCCATCGGTTGTGGCCGACATACTGGGCTAGCAACAGTGCGGTTCGGGGCTGGGGGAGGGCTGTGATGGCTGACGAGGGGACAACGAGCGCGGCCGTACATGGGTGACAGCCCCGGCTGACGCACGAGGAGCTGCGGCGGGCGCACGACCGGGTTGCGACGTCGCGCGCGGAACAAGACAACGAGATGTTCCACCTGCTCATCATCGAAGAGCTGATCGCCAAAGCCGGCCGGCGACAACCCCAGATCAAGTTCTTCTGGTTACCGCAGTCGATCGCATTCGTCTATTACCAGTTGTCCTGGCTGCACTTCGTACTGAACCCGAGCTGGTCGTACCGTCTCAATGCGGACTTCGAAGACCACGCAGAACACGAATACATGACCATGGTCGCCGAAAATCCAGATTGGGATAGCGAACCATTCGAGTCCTCGTTCGCCGACGACTTCGGCCACTTCGACTCACTCGCGGATGCGTTCCGGCAGATCGGCCACGATGAGCGGGTGCACAAGCTCGAGAGTGAAGCCTTGATGACGAAACCCCGGTTCCGCTGACGTGGCGCAACCACCGCGCGATTGAGCACCGGCGAGTTTCCCCGCCGTCGCACCAGCAACGTCACCCGACGATGAGCTCCAGTGCGTGCTCGCCGGTGCGGTGTACTCGTAACCCGCCACGCCGGGCGATCCGGGCCACCCCGGCTGCATCGGACACCGCCCGTGGTGCCGTGGCGAGCAGCCGAGCCAGCCGACCCTTGTGCGACTTGTTGTGGTGGCTCACCGTCGCCCGCCGGCCGTGGCCGTCGTCGCTGACGACCGCGACGGTGACCGCACCCGGCACCGCCCCCAGCGCCGCGTAGCTGCCCGAACGCAGGTCGATCACCAGGCCCGCGAGCTCGGCCAGCAGCGGGGCCAACGCCGGACGCCAGACCGATCGCATTGAGCCCAGCCCAGGAAGGATCGTCGTGGCGGATAGCCGGTAGGCCGGTATCGGATCATCCGCAGCGAGCAACCCGAACAGCGCGGACGCCACCGCCAGCCGGGCTCGCTGCGCCGGCCGCAGCGAGCCCGCGTCCAGCGCGGCATAGAGGACGCCGGTGTAGCGCTGCACCGCGTGCAGTGTCGGCGCGGTCCACAGGCCGGCGTTGCGTTCCAACTCGCCGGACTGACGCCCAGACAGCCGACGGTGTGACAACCCAAGCGCGGCAAGCCCGGCAGGCGCGTCCCCGGCCAGCGCTACCAGCTCCTCGATCAGTTTCCGTCGGGTCGGCGTGATCTCGGGATAGGACAGCCGGTCAAGCCGAAGTGGCGCCCCGTCGCCCCCGGACGCCTTGGTCTCCGACGGCGGTAGCAGCACCAGCACAGCGGATGAGTGTATACCCACGGTTAGCGCGCAACCGCGTTCGAGTGAACCTCACTGGCTAACCCGCCAACACGTCCCCAGCGCGATACTTTGTCAAGTGACTCGAACACCGAGGTTAGCCGACGATTCGAATTGGGGCGTGGCGAGCTATCCGGGAGGAGGTGGCGAGGAGTCGCCCAATGCCCATGATTAGGCGACCCACCTGAACGAACAGGCTCATCGCAGCAGCGTGTCTAGCAGTCTTTTCGTAGCTCAGAGCTTACGGATTGGCGGCATAAGCGTGAGCCAGCACGAATCACTCTTTCGTTGTCGACCGATTACTCAGGTCAATCTCGATGTGGTCAATCTCGATGTGACTGTGGCGGCTTGACGATGGCCAGGGTTATTGACAGGCTCGAAAGCACCCGACGTCTCGTGCCGGGACGCGTCCGCGAGCTCGCTGCGCTGCGAGCCGGGCGGCAGGCCAGTGCAGCGGGCGAGCTGCGAGTGGCCTTGGTGCTCGGCGAGGCCGGACTGGGCAAGACCTGGCTGGCGGCCGAGGTGCTGCCGCGCGGCGGCGAGAGGGCGGTTGGGCTGATTGCGCGAAACTCTCCTCTCGGGGATGTCCCGCCATTCGCCCCCTGGGCGGCTGCTCTCGGCCTGCATGCCGACGATGTGAACTCTGGCGGGGCATGCCGGGCGTGCGGCAGTGGGCTCGGCGGTCTTCCGCCGCTCGTGCGCCGTGGCAAGATCGAGCACGACCCGGCCTCGTGTGCCGAGGCGCTGCGCCACCATCTCGTGGAATGGATCCCGGGTCTGCTCGCCGAGGCGAGTGCTGACCGGCCGGTCGTCGTGCTTGTCGACGATGCTCACCTGGGCCATGACGCGGTGTGGGAGATGCTGCTGCGGCTGGCGTGGGAATCTCCAGACAGCCGCCTGTTCGTGGTCGTCACCGCCCGGCCAGCTGAGCTGGCCAGACACCGGATCGCCAGTGAGGTGCTACGGATCTTCGAACAGGAGGCGCTGATCCGCCGGCTCAGGCTGGCGCCGTTCTCCCGGGCCGATGTCGCTGCGCTGGCCGCGGACATCCTGGGGCAAGATCGCGTGCCGATTGCCCTGCTGGACTGGCTGATGATCCGCTCGCAGGGCAATCCCCGGCTCGCCACCGGGCTGCTGGAAGCACTGGTCGACAATGGTGCGGACCTGCGGGCACCAGCGCTGGACCGGGTACCGGAGAGCCTGGCCCGCTGGGTACGCACCGAGGTGGCACGGCTCGAGCCGCCAGCCGTAGCCCTCGTCGAGTTGCTCGCCGTCGCTGGCGACCAGGTCTGTCTCGGCGACCTCGTCCAGTTCACCGGGCAGCCGAACGAGGACGTCGCGCTCGCCCTGGAGCGGCTGGTGCGCTGCGGGATGGTCATCGAACAGCGGACCGGCGCCACCTTCAGCTATCAGATCACCCATCGGCTCACCCGTGAGGTGCTCTATACCGGCATGTGTGGCGTCCGGCGACATTTGATGCACCGGCGGTGGGCTGCAACGCTGCGCGCGTGCGGACGGACCGACGCGGCGATGGCGCACTATCTCTGTGCTGCGCAGGCCGGGGACGGCAAGGCGATCGACGCGCTGATCGAGATGGCTGTGCAAGCCGTTGCCCGCGGTCTTAGTGCCCAGGTATGGCGGATCGTCTCGACATTGCAGGATCTGATGCCGATCGGCGACGCTCGCTGGCTTGGGGTGTTTGACGCATTGTCCCAGCAGTCGAATTGGGGCATCGTCGATCGCACCGAGCACCATGTGGTCGAGATCGCTGCGGTGCGACGGATGCGGCAGCTGCTCGCCGGGGTAGCTGACCTGAAACGGCAGGTAGATGTCCGGCTATGGCTCGTAGGCCTGTTCGCGAGCGGCGCGGGTGATCTCGATGCCGGAGAACGGGAGTGCCGCCAAGCCCTAGCGCTGTGCCGGCGGGTCGGCCATGCGCGAGCCGGCCGGACGGCGGCAGTCGAGTTGGCCAAAATCCTCGGCTGGAACGGGGACCTACGCGGAGAGGAGCAAGCAGCGCGACAGCAGTTGACCGAGGCGCAGCGGGTGGGGGATCAACGCGCGGTCGCGGAGGCACTCGCCGCGTTGGGGCACTCGCTGGGCTGGCAAGGTCGTTTCGACGCGGCTGAGGAGGTGCTCCTCCGCGGTGTCGAGCTCGGTACCGCGGCGGCTCGGCCGTCTTGGGCGGCGCAGAGCCTGGCCATGCTTGCCTCGTTAGATGCCTGCCGAGGTCACCTGATCTCAGCACGCTCGCGGTGGGCGCAAGCTGCCGCATTGCGCACGCAACATGACCCGATGCTCAGCGGATGCGGCGCGTTCATCGAGTTGGTCGCCGGGGACCTGCCGATGGTGGCGGCGCATGCACGACAGTGCGAAGGCGCCGATCCGGCAGTCCGGGCCTGCCTGCCGGTCCGGCTGGCAGGCCGGGTGGCGATGGCGGCGGCCGAGCGCGGCCAGCTCCTCGAGGCCCGTCGAGATCTCGACGTCATGACGCGCAGCGATAGCAAAACTCTCGGGGTCTTCGAGCCACTGTACTGGTGGGCACAGGGCGTGGTGGCCAGGGCCGAGGGCCGGCTGGCCGCCGCCGCAGCCGCGCTGCAACGGACGTTCGACTGCTACGCGGCGATGAACGCATGGGCACTGCGGGGGTTCGTTCTCGTCGATATCGCCGAGGTCACGGTGGCCGCCGGCGATTCCGGCGCTGCGACCAGGGCTGCGGCATCGGCGCAGGACACCGCCCGCCGCACCGGCGCGCCCCTGCATGAGGCGCTGCACCTGCTCGCCACGGCCTGGGCGCTGATCGGCTGCGGTCACCGTGAGCAGGCGGCGACGGTAGCGTTGCATGCTGTCGGCGGATTCAGCTCCCACGGATATGCGCTGCTGGCTGCCCGCGCCCAGGTCGCCCACGCCACCGCGGTTCGAGGATCCGACCGGGGGGCAGCCAGGGATGTGCTGCGCGAGGCCATCGGGACATTCGACACGTGCGGCGCCGTCGTCCGCCGCGATGACGCCCGTACGCTGCTGCGCGGGCTCCAGTCGCAACCACGATGCACCAGCGAGGCGGTATCCGGTCCGGACTCGCTGACCAGACGGGAACGCGAAGTCGCCGAGCTGGCCGCAAGCGGTTATACCGCCTCGCAGATCGCCTCCCGGCTGCACATCGGTGTACGCACCGTCGAAACCCACCTCGCCCGCAGCTACACCAAACTCGGGGTCGCCTCCAAGCAGCAACTCGTGCTCCGTCGCGCTGAGCTCGGGTTGGCTCCCGGACAGTAGCGAATCCGTAGTTTCTACGGATCACGGCGCAAGCCGCGGCTCTTACAGTGGCCGGAGTGTTGTTATCGACAATGGCCGGCCGCCGCGAACACGGCAGCCGCGCACCCTGACTACTTTCATTCTTCCGGCGAGGGCGAGCAGAGATTGGTGGTGTGTGTGTCGTGACTGAGACGGCGCAGGCGGACACGAGCGTGAATGGTCAGCAACCGCAGAATGGTCAGCCGCAGTTGACGCTGGCCACGGCAGCCGCCCGCAACCTGGCGACGACGACGAAGTCCGTTCCACAGATGCAGGAGATCACCTCACGCTGGCTGCTTCGGGTATTGCCGTGGGTAGAGGCTGCGGGCGGAACTTTCCGGGTGAACCGCCGGGCGAACTACACGGTCGGCGACGGCCGGATAACAGTCACGATGAACGGTGACGAATCGATACATGTCATCCCCGCTGAACTGCGTGAGCTGCCGATGTTGCGGAGCTTCACCGAATACCCGGATGTGCTGAGTGACCTGGCGAACCAGTTCGAGCTGCAAGACGTCCCGGCCGGCAGCCCAGTCGTGCGGGAGGGTGCGGATGCCAATCAGCTGTTCATCGTCGCCCATGGCAAGCTCGAAAAGATTGGTACCAGCAAGTATGGTGAACCGACGGTGTTGGGCAGCTTCACCGACGGCGACTATTTCGGCGACCGTGAGCTGGTCGTCCAGGGTCACGACACCTGGACCTACACAGTCAGAGCGGTGACGCCGTGCAAGGTGCTCGCGCTGTCCGAACAGGCATTCGATCGGGTATGCGATCAGTCTGATCCCTTGCGGGAAACTGTCGCCCGGTTCCGAGCCACCCTCGATCAGGACCAGAACGAACATGGTGAGTCTCTCATCAACCTGAGCGCGGGTCATCGGCAGGAACACCCGCTGGATGGGACGTTCGTCGATTACGACCTCAACCCCCGTGAGTATCAGCTCAGCGTGGCCCAGGCCCCGCTTCGGGTGCACACCCGGGTGGCGGATCTGTTCAACAACCCGATGAACCAGACCGAGCAGCAGTTGCGGCTGACCATCGAGGCGCTGCGGGAAACCCAAGAAGACCAGCTGATGAACAACAAGGACTTCGGGCTCCTGCGCCAGACTGATTTCTCGCAACGGATCAGTCCCCGCACCGGGCCGCCGACGCCCGACGATCTCGACGAGCTGCTGGCCACTGTGTGGAAGGATCCGGACGTTTTCCTGGCTCACCCACGAACCATCGCCGCGTTCGGTCGGGAATGTAACCGCCGGGGCATCTACCCGAACAGCATCGACCTCAACGGTCACATGATGCCGGCCTGGCGTGGTATACCACTTCTCCCCTGCAGCAAGATCCCCATCACCGGCCACCAGACCAGCTCCATTCTGCTGATGCGCACCGGTTTGGAGAAGCAAGGTGTGGTCGGCCTGCACCAGACAGGACTTCCCGATGAGGTCCAGCCCGGTCTGAACGTCCGCTTCATGGGCATCGACGAGAAGGCCATCATCTCTTACCTGGTCAGCGCCTACTACTCGGCGGCCATCATGGTTCCCGATGCCATCGGCATCCTCGAAAACGTCGAAATATCGCGTTTCGACGACGTGTCGGCGCCCGTTGCTCAGCAGCCGTCGGGGTCCGCGGAGTCGGCAAAGCCCACGGAGTCGTCCTCAGGTTCCTCGAAGAAGTCGAAATAAGGCTCGATCGAAATAATGCTCGGCCAGAGATCTGAGGCGAGTCATGCAGCCCTATGAGCTGCCGGATTTCTACATGCCGTACCCGGCGCGGTTGAACGCTCATCTGGACACGGCACGCGTGCACACCAAGGCGTGGGCCCGTGAGATGGGGATGCTCGACGCTGCACAGGGGGAGCCCGGCGCAGACATCTGGGACGAGGCCAAGTTCGACTCCATGGACTTCTCCTTACTCTGCGCCTATACCCATCCCGACGCGCCGAGCCGCGAGCTCGACCTGGTGACTGACTGGTACGTCTGGGTATTCTATTTCGACGATCACTTCCTGGAGATCTTCAAACGCAGCCAGGACCAGACCGGCGCGAAGGCCTACCTCGATCGGCTGCCCGAGTTCATGCCAGTAGATCTCGGTGCGGCACCGGAGCCGACCAACCCGGTCGAACGCGGGCTGATAAATCTGTGGAGACGTACCGTCCCGCATAGATCACCGGAATGGAGATCGCGGTTCTTCGAGAGCACGAAGAACCTGCTTCACGAGTCGACGTGGGAACTCGCCAACATCAGCGGAGCCCGAGTCCCGAACCCGATCGAATACGTCGAGGTGCGCCGCAAGGTCGGCGGCGCACCATGGTCAGCCGACCTCGTGGAGCACGCCGCGTTCGTCGAGATCCCGGCCAGGGTCGCGGACACCCGGCCGATGCGGGTGCTCAAGGACACGTTCTCCGACGGGGTGCATCTGCGCAACGACCTCTTCTCCTACCAGCGTGAAACCGAGGATGAAGGCGAGATCAACAACTGTGTTCTGGTGCTGGAGCGATTCCTGGATGTCAGCCCGCAACGCGCCGCGGACCTGACCAACGACATCCTGACCTCCCGGCTGCACCAGTTCGAGAACACGACCCTGACCGAGCTGCCCTCGCTGTTCGAGGAGTACAGCCTGGATCTGGTTGAACGCGAGAACGTGCTGCTCTACGTCAAGGGATTGCAGGATTGGCAGTCGGGCGGCCACGAGTGGCACCTGCGGTCGAGCCGCTACATGAACGACACGTCCCATCGTGAACCCTCGGTGGCGCAGCGACTGCTTGGCGGCCCCACCGGCTTGGGTACGTCGGCAACGCAGCTCACGCTGTCACCCAGGACTTTTTCACCTGGGGCGCTTGGCTTGCAAAGGGTGAAATATCACACGCATGTGCCCTATGCACCGGTAGGACCGACGGCGCTGCCCGAGTTCTACATGCCGTACAAGGCCCGGGTCAATGTCCGCCTGGAGCGATCGCGCCAGCATTGCATCGACTGGGCCCGCGAGATGGGGATGCTCGACGCACTCCCCGGCGGCATCGGCATCTGGGACGAGGAGAACCTCGCGTTGTTCGATTTCGCCGTCTGCGCGGCGAGGCTTGATCCGGACGCGTCCGGTCCTCAGCTCGATCAGTCCTCGGCCTGGTTGACCTGGGGAACCTACGGTGACGACTACTTTCCGGCAGTGTTCGGTCCCACCGGCAACATGGCCGCGGCGAAAGTGTTCAACGCCCGGCTACCGATGTTCATGCCCCTGGATTGCGGCGACTCGCCACCGCCGGAAAACGCGGTGGAAAAGGGCCTGGCGGAGCTGTGGTTGCGTACGGCTCTCCCGATGCCCATGGCACAGCGTCGGCAGGTCCGCCAAGGTGTCGAAGACATGACGACGAGTTGGTTGTGGGAGCTGTCCAACCACATCCAGCATCGGGTTCCCGACCCCGTCGACTATGTCGAGATGCGCCGCAAGACCTTCGGCTCAGACCTCACGTTGAATCTGGCCCGCATCGCCCGGGCCGCGCGGATTCCACCGGAGACGTTCCGCACCCGAGCGGTTCGCGCGCTGGAGAACTCCGCGGCCGACTACGCCTGCTTCACCAACGACGTCTTCTCCTACCAGAAGGAGATCGAGTTCGAAGGTGAGGTGCACAACTGTGTGCTGGTCGTTGAAAAATTCCTCGAGGTGGATCGTGAGCGCGCGGTGTCGGTGGTGAACGACTTGATGACCGCACGGATGTTGCAGTTCGAGCACATCCTCGCCACCGAGTTGCCGTTCGTGGTCGAGGATCTCGGCCTGGATACTGATGCCCGCGAAGCTCTCAACGAATACGTCGTGGGGCTGCAGGACTGGATGGCCGGCATCCTCGACTGGCACATGCTGACCGGCCGGTACCCCGAAGCCGCATTGCGTCGCCGGTACCGGAGGCCACCTCCGGGGCTCGGTGGTCCCACCGGGCTGGGAACCTCCGTTGCCGTTATTCAATTGCTGAGCGCATGAGAATTCCAGGGCCAGGGGCGGTATCACCACTAACGAAGGAGAACCGGTGTCTGTGCTGACTCGGGTGTCCGCGCCCCCGGCCACCCATGCGCTGGCGGGCGTGGTGGCCGCGCTGTTGTCCAATCCAGAACGCGCTGCCCCGAGAAACCTTCCGGTACCGGTCGGGGATCAGCCGCCCGAGGATGGCAACCAGCGAATCGCGTCGGTGGCCGGCAGGCTGGTCACCGGTCCCACGGGGCTGGGTACGTCGGCGGCCCGGATCCCTTCGTGGAGCACCGCGGCCGGCGAGACAATCACACCCGCTGGGCGTGGCGTTGGACCGCGCATGCCCGACGGTCCCACCGGACTAGGCACCTCCGCCGTGCGGATCCCGGTTGCTCGGTCCGCCAGCGCCGACGACGGCGGGTCAGGTCTAGAGCTGTACTGCCCTCCGGCGGTGCGGGACGACGTCGCCCTCGGCGAGGAGGTCAACGACCAACTGGTCACCTGGGCCGAGCAGGTCGGGATCTACCCCGGACAGCTCGACCGCGTGCGGGCGGCCAATTTCGGGCGCCTGATGATGCTCACCCATCCCGCCACCGATGATCCTGACCGGCTGCTGGCGGCATCGAAGTGCGTGCTGGCTGAGTGGGCCACGGATGATCACTTCCTCGACGAGGAGTCGCTGGGGGCCGATGCGCAGCTGATCGGCTCGCGCCTGGGGATCAGCTTCGCGGCAGTGGACCCGGTTGATCTTCCGGTCAGTTACGCGCCCCAGCTGGACCAGGCTCTTTCGGAGGAGCCTGTAGCGGTCGCGTACCGCTCGGCTTTCGAGTGCCTGGCCCACTACGCCAGCCCGACGCAGGTGGCCCGACTCCGCCACGAGCTGGCGGTCATGTTCATGGCCTACAACCATGAGGCGAACTGGCGCGCCACCGGGCGGACCCCGCCGGTCTGGGAGTATCTGACGCACCGGCACGAAAACAGTTTCTTGCCCCCCATGGTGTTGGTCGATCCGATTGCCGGCTACGAGCTTCCCTCCTTCGAGTTCGCCGATCGCCGGGTCCGCCGGGTGTTTTGCTTGGCCGGCAGCGCGAGCGTGATTCTCAACGATCTGTACTCGATGGCGAAGGAATCGGACACGGATTTTGACCTACCCAAGGTGATCGCTGCCGAGGAGAAGTGCACCCCGCAGGAAGCGATCGAGCGTTCCGTGCAGATCCATAACGAGCTGATGCACACCTTCGTCGCCGAGGCGACCGTGCTGAGCCACCTGGGTTCGGTTGCGCTGCGGCGTTTCCTGGCCGACATATGGGCCTGGCTCGGCGGCAACCGGGAATGGCACAGCACCACCAAGCGATACCACGGCAATTCGTGAGCGGTTCGGTGAAACAAGCAGAAGGAGGTCCACCATGACCATGGCGACGCCCAAGACCACCCCTACCGTTACCAACGTACTTCACACCGCCTACCAGAAATCTGTTGCGTCGTACTGGAACAGCGAGAAGGACCCGGTCAACCTGCTGCTCGGTGATATCGATGGCCTGTACCACCACCACTACGGGATCGGCGACTATGACCCGTCGGTGTTGGAAGGCCCCGAAACGGTGGGCTCGGGAGGCAGCCGCGACGACCGGATCATCACCGAGATGCACCGGCTGGAAACCGCGCAGGCCAAGGTCCTGCTTGACCACCTGGGCGACGTCTCGCCCGGTGACCGCCTGCTGGATGCCGGGTGCGGCCGCGGCGGCACCAGCATGATGGCCCACCAACGCTTCGGCGCTCAGGTCGACGGAGTGTCGATCTCGGAGCAACAGGTCGAGTTCGCCAACAACCAGGCCAGGCAGCGAGGCATGGCCGACAAGGTGAGGTTCCACTTCCGCAACATGCTGGACACCGGTTTCGAGACGGGATCGCTCCGGGGAATCTGGAACAACGAAAGCACCATGTACGTGGACCTGTTCGAGCTCTTCGCCGAGCACGCCCGCCAGCTGGAGTTCGGCGGTCGCTACGTCTGCATCACCGGTTGCTACAACGACGTGACGGGTGGCCGGTCCAAGGCGGTCAGCCGGATCGACGAGCACTACATCTGCAACATCCACCCCAGAAGCGACTACTTCAAGGCGCTCGCGGCCAACAATTTCGTCCCGATCAACGTCATCGACCTGACCGCGCACACCATCCCGTACTGGGAACTGCGGGCGAAGTCCTCGGTAGCCACCGGGATCGAGGACCCGTTCCTGACGGCCTACCGCGAGGGCAGTTTCCACTACCTGCTCATCGCCGCCGATCGGGTCTGACCGTAACCGGCAACCCCCGCAGGTGCGTGCAGCAGAAGCGTCGATATCCGACCCGTATCGAGATTGGTGAGGTGCATGGTGACCACGACGGGGCCCAACGTTGATGTTGCCGAGCCGCCACGGTTGAGCCTGAGCACCACCGCAGCCAGCAAGCTGGCGAAGACGACCAAAACCCAGCCGCACATGCAGGGGATCACGCCACGGTGGCTGTTACGGATGCTGCCATGGGTGGAAGCGTCGAGCGGAACGTACCGGGTGAACCGCAGACTGACCTATACGGTGGGCGACGGGAAAGTGACGTTCACCACCGAAGGCGGCCAGTCGCGGGTCATTCCCGGCGAGCTGCGCGAACTGCCGATGTTGCGGGGTTTCGCAGACCCTGAGGTGCTCAGCGCCTTGGCGGATCGGTTCGTACTGCGGGAGCTCGACACCGGTAACACTCTCGTGGAGGCGGGCCGGCCGGCTGATCAGCTGGTCCTCATTGCCGATGGCAAGGTCAGCAAGGTTGGTTCGGGGAAGTATGGGGAGCCGACCGTATTGGGTTCTCTGACCGACGGGGACTATTTCGGTGATCGGGAATGGGTGCAAGCAGAGGATGCGTGGGCCTACAGTGTCCGGGCGGTGACCGCCTGCACGGTGTTGACGCTGCCCCGGCAGGCGTTCGAGGCAGCGCTCGGCCAGTCCGCGGCGTTGCGGGATCACCTCGAGCGGTTCCGAGCCAATACCCAGAAGCCGCAGAACAAACACGGCGAGGCCGCAATCGAGCTGAGCGCGGGCCATGCGGGGGAACCGGAATTGGCGGGAACTTTTGTCGATTACGAGATCTCACCCCGAGAGTACGAGCTGAGCGTGGCGCAGACCGTGTTACGGGTGCACACGCGGGTGGCGGATCTGTACAACAATCCGATGAACCAGGTCGACGAGCAACTGCGGTTGACCATCGAGGCGCTGCGGGAACGCCAGGAACACGAGATGATCAACAACCGCGACTTCGGGCTGTTGCACAACGCCGACCGCAAACAGCGCATCAGCAACCGCACCGGGCCGCCCACCCCCGAGGCTCTCGACGACCTGCTCAGCCGGCGGAGAAAGACCAGGTTCTTCCTGGCCCATCCGGCCACCATCGCCGCATTCGGCCGAGAATGCAACCAGCGCGGCATCTATCCGCAGAACGTCGATATCGACGGCCGTACGGTGCGGTCCTGGCGCGGTGTACCAATTCTCCCCTGCGACAAGATCCCCGTCACCAAGACTCGCACCAGCTCCATTCTCGCGCTCCGTACCGGCGAGGCCGACGACGGCGTGATCGGCCTGCATCAGACCGGCATCCCCGATGAAGTCCAGCCCGGGTGCAACGTCCGCTTCATGGGGATCGACGACAAGGCCATCATCTCCTACCTGGTCAGCGCCTATTACTCCGCAGCCGTCCTGGTGCCCAACGCGCTCGGCATCCTCGAAAACGTCGAAATCAGCCGATACGAACAGCGGGCAGGATCATGACCACCATCGATGTGAAGACCGAGGGCCGATCGGCGCGCGAGGTGCTCGCGTGGAGCCGAGCTACTGTCGAGCCCACCCTGCGCGCGGCGGTCGACACGCTGCCCTCGTCGATGCGGCGCATCGCCAGGTACCACTTTGGTTGGTGCAACGAGTACGGCCAGCGGTACGAGGCTCCAGAAAACGGGCCTTACAAGGGAGCCGGGGGCAAAGCGATCCGACCGACGCTGGTGCTGCTGAGCGCGCAGGCGGTCGGCGGGACCGCGGCCGCCGCGGTCCCGGCCGCAGCGGCGGTGGAGCTGGTGCACAACTTCTCCCTGGTGCACGACGACGTGCTGGACGGTGACCTGACCCGCCGCCACCGCCGCACCGCGTGGAGCGTGTTCGGTGTCAAGGCCGCGATCCTGGCCGGGGACGCGTTGCTGACGTTGGCCCTGGACGTGCTCGCCGCCTGCGGGCATCCGGCCGCCACCGACGGGACCCGGATGCTCAGCGCCGCAGTGCAGGCACTGATAGACGGCCAGAGCGCGGACCTGGACCTCGAACACCGCTCACAGGTCGATCTCCTCGAGTGCGTGAGTATGGCCGAGGGAAAGACCGGCGCGCTGATCGAGTGCGCCTGCGCGGTGGGCGCCACATTCGGCGGTGGCAGCCCGCAGCAGCGGGAGTCTCTGCGCAGCTTCGGCGCCCATCTGGGTTTGGCGTTCCAGCACGTGGACGATCTGTTGGGCATCTGGGGAGACCCGGCGGTGACCGGTAAGCCGGTGAATTCGGACGTGCGTAGCCGGAAGAAGTCCCTCCCGGTGGTGGCTGCTCTGACCTCAGGCACCCCGGCCGGGTTCGAACTGGCCGAGCTCTACCGGCGCGAGGCGCCGCTATCCGATACCGACCTGGCCCACGCCGCGAACCTGATCGACGTCGCGGGCGGCCGCGGCTGGAGTCACACCCAGGTGGACGACCTGCTGGCGCAGGCGATGCGCCAGCTACAGGCAGCAAACCCGACCCCGCGAGCTGCCCGAGAGTTGGGTTCGCTGGCCCGGCTGGCTACTCACCGTTACAGCTGACTCCGTCGAGCCTCGAAGGAGACATTCAGATGTCGGTCACCGCGAACGGTCCCGCTGGGGCCCCTACCGTCCTGCTCGCCGCACCGCGGTCGTTCTGCGCAGGAGTCGAACGCGCTATCGCGGTCGTGGAGCAGTTGCTGGACCAGCGGGGTGGCCCGGTCTACGTGCGCAAACAGATCGTGCACAACACCCACGTGGTCGCCGACCTGCAGGCGCGCGGCGCAGTGTTCGTCGAGGAGCTGGACGCTGTTCCCGCCGGGGCCACGGTGGTGTTCTCCGCCCACGGGGTGTCTCCGGCGGTGCGAACCGAAGCAGCCGAGCGGGGGCTGGAGGTGA
Source organism: Pseudonocardiales bacterium (assembly GCA_003244055.1). Classification (GTDB taxonomy): domain Bacteria; phylum Actinomycetota; class Actinomycetes; order Mycobacteriales; family Pseudonocardiaceae. The sequence continues at coordinate 21,441 of QHBZ01000223.1, forward strand.
TCGACGCGACGTGCCCGCTGGTGACCAAGGTGCACGCCGAAGCCCGGCGGTTCGCCACTCGCGGCGACACCGTGATCCTGATCGGCCATGCCGGGCACGAGGAGGTCGAGGGCACCCTGGGGGAGGCCCCGGATCGCACGGTCCTCGTGCAAAACGTCGACGACGTCGCGGCGCTGGAGATCGCCGACCCGTCCCGGGTGTCCTACCTCACGCAGACCACCCTCGCCGCAGACGAGACCACCGAGATCGTTGATGCGCTGCGGGCGCGGTTTCCCGCGCTGCGTGGCCCGGGATCCGACGACATCTGCTACGCCACGACCAACCGGCAGGACGCTCTTACCGCGATCGCCGAGGAGTCGGATCTGGTGCTGGTGGTCGGTTCGACGAACTCGTCCAACTCCGTGCGGCTGGTGGAACTCGCGCGCCGGCACGGCACGCCCAGCTATCTCATCGACGATGCGGACGGCATCCGCCCGGAATGGCTGGACGGCGTTCGGGTGGTCGGATTGACCGCCGGCGCCTCGGCCCCGCCCCGGCTGGTCGACGCCGTCATCGCGGCCCTGGAGCAGCTGAGCCGGATCGCCGGCGGTCGCCCGCTTACCGTCATCGAGCGCGAAACCACTCGTGAAACCGTCTACTTCACGTTGCCGCCCGCAGTGCGGCGATCATGAGCCTGCTCGGCCGTATCGCCGGGCCCTCCGATCTCCACGGACTGTCCAGCACGGCGCTTGCGGTGCTCGCGCAGGAGATCCGGGCGTTCCTGATCGACAAGGTGTCCAGCACCGGCGGCCACCTGGGCCCGAACCTGGGTGTGGTCGAGCTGACCATCGCCGCGCACCGGGTGTTCGACTCACCGCGTGATGTGCTGCTGTTCGACACCGGGCACCAGGCCTACGTGCACAAGATCCTCACCGGCCGGTGCGCCGAGTTCGACTCCCTGCGCCAGGCCGGCGGCCTGTCCGGTTACCCGTCCCGGGTCGAGTCGGTCCACGATGTCATCGAGAACTCGCATGCCTCCGCTGCCCTGTCCTACGCCGACGGCCTGGCCAAGGCCTTCGCGCTGCGGGGTGACACCCATCGGCGGGTCGTCGCGATCGTCGGGGACGGGGCGCTGACCGGTGGCATGTGCTGGGAAGCGCTCAACAACATCGGCGCGGCACCGGACCGGCCGCTGATCATCATGCTCAACGACAACGGTCGCTCCTACTCGCCGACCGTCGGCGGATTCGCTCGCCACCTCCTGAAACTCCGTCAATCCACTATGGGCGAGGCTCAGGTGGCTTGCCCCACGCTTTTCGAGGATCTCGGGCTAGCCTATCTGGGACCGGTCGACGGGCACGACATCGCCGACGTCGAAAACGCCCTGCGACGAGCAGCGCAGCTGCGCCGCCCCGTCGTGGTGCACTGCGTGACCCGCAAGGGCAACGGCTACCCACCAGCTGAGCTGGACGAAACCGACTGCCTGCACACCGTCGGCGTCATCGATCCCAGCACCGGCCGTCCCCGCTCGGTCGGCAGGCCGACCTGGACCTCGGTGTTCGCGCAGGAGATCATCGCGATCGGTGCCGAGCGGGCCGACGTGGTCTGCGTGACCGCGGCGATGCTGCACCCCACCGGGCTGAGCGGATTCGCCACCAGGTTCCCGCACCGGATATTCGATGTGGGGATCGCCGAGCAACACGCCGTCACGTCCGCGGCCGGCCTGGCCATCGGGGGGTTACACCCCGTGGTCGCGCTCTATGCCACCTTCGCCAGCCGCGCGTTCGACCAATTGCTGATGGATGTTGCCCTGCACCAACTGCCCGTCACGCTGGTGCTGGACCGGGCCGGAGTCACCGGCCCGGACGGGCCCAGCCACCATGGCATGTGGGACGCCTGCGTCTTGCCGGTCGTGCCCGGCCTGCGCCTCGCCGCTCCCCGGGACTGCGCACAGCTGCGTGAGCAACTCCGCGAGGCCGTCGACGTCGCCGATGGACCCACAGTGATCCGCTACCCGAAGGCCACTACGGGTCCGGACATCCCCGCCACCCGCAGGATCGGGCAGTACGACATCCTTCGTGATGACCCCGCTGCCGTTGGCTTGTTGATCGCCGTCGGACCGTTGGCGGCGCCCTGTCTCGCCGCTGCCGACGAGCTCGCCACGCATGGTGTGCCGGTCACCGTGATCGACCCACGTTGGATCGCGCCGCTGGACCCAGCGCTGCTCACACTGGCGGGCGCGCACCGCCTGGTGCTCACCGTGGAGGACACCGCCACCACCGGTGCGCTCGGCGGCCGGATCGCTCAGGCCCTGGCCGCCGCGGGAGCGGATACCTGCGCGGCGACTTTCGCCCTGCCGTCCCAGTTCCTGCCACACGCCTCCCGCGATCAGATCCTGCGCGCCCACGGACTAGACGCGACCGGTATCGCCACCGCCGTACTCAAGCGACTCACCAGCACCCACCGAGGGAAAGTCACTGCCAAGGAGATGTGATGACACCTGTCGAGCTGGGCATGCCGGCGCCGCCGGCTGCGCCGAACCTTCCGGCTACGCCGGCTCTGCCAGCTGTGCTGGCATTGCGGCGCCGGGCATCCCGCCAGGTCATGGTCGGCAACGTGCCCGTCGGAGGCGACGCGCCCGTGTCAGTACAGTCCATGACGACCACTCGCACCTCCGATATCGACGCGACCCTGCAGCAGATCGCCGAGCTCACCGCCGCGGGCTGCCACATCGTGCGGGTCGCGGTCCCCAGCCAGGACGACGCCGACGCCTTGGCCGCGATCGCCGCCAAGTCGCAGATCCCGGTCATCGCCGACATCCATTTCCAACCCCGATACGTCTTCGCCGCCATCGATGCGGGGTGCGCGGCAGTGCGAGTCAACCCCGGGAACATCAAGAAGTTCGACGACAAGGTCGAGCAGATCGCCGCTGCCGCCACCGGCGCCGGTGTGCCGATCCGCATCGGAGTCAACGCCGGTTCCCTGGACCCCCGGCTGATGGCCAAACATGGCCGCGCCACCCCCGACGCACTGGTCGAATCCGCTCTCTGGGAATGCTCGCTGTTCGAAGAGCACGGATTCCGCGACATCAAGATCTCGGTCAAACACCACGACCCACTCGTCATGATCGCCGCCTACCGCCAGCTGGCCCAGCGCTGCGACTATCCCTTACATCTGGGCGTCACCGAGGCGGGCCCCCGCTTCCAGGGCACCATCAAGTCGGCCGTCGCCTTCGGAGTGCTGCTCGCCGAGGGCATCGGCGACACCATCCGTGTCTCGCTGTCCGCCCCACCCGTCGAGGAAGTCAAGGTCGGCCACCAGATCCTGGAATCCCTCGGCCTGCGACCCCGCCGGCTGGAAATCGTGTCCTGCCCCTCGTGTGGGCGCGCCCAAGTCGACGTCTACACGCTTGCCGAGCAAGTCACCGCCGCGTTCGACGGCTTCCCCGTTCCGCTGCGCATCGCCGTCATGGGCTGCGTGGTCAACGGCCCCGGCGAGGCACGCGAGGCCGATCTCGGTGTCTCCGCCGGCAATGGCAAAGGCCAGATCTTCGTCCACGGCGAAGTCATCAAGACCGTCCCCGAACACCAGATCGTCGAGACACTCATCGCCGAGGCCCTGGCGCGCTACGGATCACCGACTACCGACTGATCGGCAACTTCCGTCGCCGTTCACAACCCCGATTAAGGAGGAGATCTCGCCATGCCAGCGTGGCTATACAGTTTACCGAATTGGCAGATGTTGCTGCTGTTCGCCGGGGTCTCGGTCACCATCTGTTGGACTTTGATACGACTTCTCCAGCCCTTGATGATACGATGGTTCGGCGACAATAAAGAGAGCAGAAATAGTATCATTGATATCTTGGTCGCCGGCACCGGACTTTTCTACGGACTACTCCTGGGCCTGATCGCGGTAAGCGCATACACTGACTATTCGACCGCCGAAGACTCGGTGTCACACGAGGCCAACTCCGCCGGTGTGCTGTATCGGGACGTGTCGAACTTCCCAGAACCACTCCGGTCGCAGCTTCGTGCGGGTGTCGTTCACTATCTGGACGTGGTCATATCACAGGAGTTTCCCTCGGCGCGCCAAGGAAAACTGCTGACAGCTGCCACACCAGTGGCAACGAACATCCAGGATGGCATCGCCTCCTTCGCTCCCACCAACCTTGGCGGGCAAGCGCTGGACAGCGAGACGTTCCACCAGTTCGGCAATTTCATTGATGCCCGAAATCAACGATTAAATCAGATGCAGTCGCAGCTTCCTGACACACTCTGGGTGGTCCTCATCCTCGGTGCGGTCATCAACCTCGCGCTCATCGCCATGCTCGGGATAGACAAATTTAGCGCCCACCTGGCATTGTCCGGACTTTTCGCCGTCTTCTTGAGCCTGATGTTGTTTCTGGTCGCCGCTTTGGATCATCCATTCCTCGGCCAGTACAGTATTTCATCGGACACGTTCGAGACGATCCGCGATATCGTGATCCCACAGATCCGCTAAGGACACCACCCGGGCCGGATCCAGCCGCCGGAAGGGCCCTCGGATGTCTACTTCAGCCGGGAACCCAGACGGCTTATACCGGTGATGGGCCAGGAATAGTGCCGCTCCAGCGCGCCGGCGGTGAAGTTCTGGCCGGCGCCATGCGATGTATCGGGTCAGAAGGGTGGGGTTGGTCTGGGTGGGTGGTGGGGTGGGTGTGGCCGGTGGGGGTGGTCCAGGTGGTGCAGCCGTCGGGGTGGTGGGTAACTCACCAGCCGGGGGTTTGTTTGATCTGGTGGTGGCGTCGGCATTTGGGGCCGAGGTTGGTGTGGCTGGTCGGCCCGGGCGATACGCGCACAGGGTGGCCATCCCGTCGGGTTCGGGCCACATCCGGACCCCGCGTTCCGGCGGGGCCTGCTCGGCGCGGGCGCGGCGGCCACTCCAAACGGCAACAGGCTCGCAAGGCGCCGGTCCGCCGCCCAGCGAGGAGGCTGAGTCGTAACTTATGGTGACCAGGTCGACGAAGTCGTCGCGTGCGGTGCGTGATGACCCTATCCGGGAGACTCGAATGGCGCCGGTGCGTAGTGACAGCTGAGCGGTATAGTCAAGCGCACGCTTGGTTGGACTGCCATGAACCTCACCGCGTCCGGGACTCGCGTCCGCACGGCCGATCACCTGGGCGCCCTACCCCGGCGTGCCCATGCCTAACGCCGGAGAATCCTGAGGTCTTCCGCCCGCACCTTCGCTGGGTCACCACCACCAGCCGAGGCTCCGTCTCCCAGGACCGAGACTCCCACGACTGAGTCTGCTGGGATCCGGATCACTGACCACGAATCGGACGAACGGACGAACACCGCCTGATGATCGCCGGGTCGCTACCGAAGTTCCACGGAACTCGTGACATCAAAGCGTTGACCCACCTGGGGTTGCTGTACGGGACGGAGGAGGAGTTCCTGGCGGGCACCGTCCCGTTCATTCGGGATGGTCTGGAGCGCGGAGACCCGATCTGGATTGTGACTACGGATCGTAACGCTGGATGGTTGCAGGTGGCGCTGGGTGCGGACGCCTCGAAGGTGGTGTTCCACGATTGCACCCAGTGGTATCGACATCCGGCGCGGGCGCTGGCCTCCCTGCACCGCGCTGTGCGGGCGGGTGTGGGCGGGCATCGGCTACGAATGATCGGGGAGCCGTTCTGGACGGTGCGCGCCGGGCAGGAGAGCACCGAGTGGGCTCGGTGCGAGTCGGTTGTCAACGTCGCGCTCGCCTCGGCTAATGCTTCGTTCGTGTGCGCCTATGACACTCGGGTAGTGGCTCCGGAGGTGGCGGCGCAGGTGGCTCGGACCCATCCCGAGCTCGTCGTCGGCGGCGGCGTTCGGCCCAGCCCGAGCTACAGCGACCCAACGCTGTTCAACGCCGAATGCGATAGGTCGCCCTTGGTTGAGCCGCCTTCCTCGGCCCTGCGGCTGGCATTTGACCGGCTGGATCTGTTAGCTGCCTTGCGCGTGTTCATGACCTCCTATGCCACCTGGGCTGGCGCGGCCCCGCAGTCGGTTGAGCAGTTTGTGCAGGCAGTCGACGAGATCGCGACCAACGCGATCGAGCACGGCGGTGGATCGGGAGTGCTGCGGGTCTGGACTGGCCGGCAGACGATGTCGTGCGAGGTCGCCGACACCGGTACGGGACTGCGTGACCCGCTGGCCGGCCACCTACCCCCTCCCCCTGGCCGTACGGGTCTATGCGGGCTGTGGCTGGCCCGCCAGTTCTGCGATCTCGTCGAAGTGCGCAGCGATCCGGCGGGCACAACTGTCCGGCTGCATCTGACCCTGCCCTGACGGTCGCGGCCACGGCGTCGGCGTCGGCGTGGCGGTCGGTAACGCGACGCGCACGCCACTGCATGCCGGTTTGAAGACGCGCGGTGTGTGGTAGAGGTTTGATAGCTATCTGGCGGGCCCACTTCCATCACCGTCGCCCTCGTGCGAGCGTTGGAGTGATCCTCGAGTCGAAGGTCCGCTGGAGGCATCGCACAGGGGTGTGGGGAGTCGGCATTCGGGGAGTTTCTGGTGGTTCAGCGAGAGGGGCGTGCGATGGGCGCTAGCGGCGTGTTGCGCAGCGTCAACCCCAATCGGTGTGGGGTGTCGTCGGCGCATCAAGCGTTGCTGTACGGGTCCGAGGAAGAGTTCCTGGCCGGCACGGTTCGGTTCATCCAGGACGGCCTGGAGTGCAGCGAGCCGGTCCGGATCGCGACCACGGACCGTAACGTGGCGTGGCTGCGGGCTGCGCTGGGTGCGGATGCCCGGCAGGTGGCGTTCTGTGACGACAGCCAGTGGTACAGGCATCCGGTGCGGGCGCTGGCGGCCCTGCACAGCACCGTCCAGGCAGCGAGCCGAGACGGACGACGGCTGCGGATGATCGGGGAGCGAATGTGGACCGCCTGCACCGCGCAGGAGAAAAGGGAGTGGGCTCGGCACGAGTCGCTGGTCAACGCCGTACTTGCATCGGGTGACGCCGCGCTGGTGTGTACCTACGACACCGGCGTTGTTGATCCGGATGTCGTGGCCAACGTGGCCCGGACTCATCCCGGGCTGGTGGTCAATGGTGAGTCCCGACCCAGCCCCGACTACATCGACCCGGTGGTGTTCAACGCCGAATTCAACAGGTCCCCGCTGCCTGAGCTGCTGCCCCCGGCCCTGTGGCTGAGGTTCCGCCAGCTGGATCAGCTGGCAGTCCTGCGGGCGTTCGTGACCTCCCACGCCACCGAGGCCGGAGCGGCTGCGCAGTCTGTCGGGCAGTTTGTGCAGGCGGTCGACGAGGTCGCGACCAACGCCGTCGAGCATGGCGGTGGATCGGGCGTGCTGCAGATCTGGACCGGCCCGCACACGATCGTATGCGAGGTCAGCGACACCGGCGCTGGCCTGCCCGACCCCTTGGCCGGGCACCTGCCTCCCGACAGTTTCACCGCGCACGGCCACGGGCTGTGGTTGGCCCGGCAGTTCAGCGATCTCCTCGAACTGCACAGTGACTCGGCCGGCACGACCGTACGGCTGCACCTGACCCTGGACTGACGTTGACGACGCCCACGGTCAGCTTGAGTTGTTCAGGGCGTCCGGCACGGTGTCGGCGAAGGTGAAGTGCTCCCACAGCCCGGCGGTCTCCAGTGTCCGGGTGGCGGCCGGAGAGTTGCACACCAACCACAGGTGGCGGTCGTGTCGGGCAGCGAGTTCGTTCACCTCGAACAGGACCCGCAGTCCGGCAGATGCCAGGAACTGCACGCCATCGAGGCTCACCACCACGAGTCGGGCGACGTCGAGCTGCGCGGTCAGCACGGTGGAGAGCTGGTGCGCGGTCAACGCATCCACCTCACCGGTCACAGTGACGACGCGGGTGTCGGGCCCGTGCTCGGCCACCTGTACACCCACGATGTCCGGGTAGGCGCTGTTCACACCCGCCACGATAGAGGGCAAGGCACGCAGCGGCACCTCGTGGCCGCAGCCTGGCGCCGATTGGCGCCGTCGAGACGGTGGGGTCACCGCGTGCGACCAGGGCGACGAACACGATGCGCGGACTTACTGCGGGCTCGCGGCTTGGGCGTGTTCGGGAGCGTCGGAGGGGGTGTTGAGGTGAGTGTGAATCAGTCGCAGCAGCAGGTCGGTGTCCACGGGTTTGGTGACATAGTCGTTGGCGCCGGAGGCCAGACTCTTGGCTCGGTCCTCCTTCATGGCTTTTGCGGTCACCGCGATGATGGGCATGTCCTCATAGCGGTTGAGGTTCCGGATCGCCGCGATCGTCGCGTTGCCGTCGAGCTCGGGCATCATCACGTCCATCAGGACCAGCGCGATCTCCTCGTGGCGCTCCAGCGCGCGCACCCCGGCGACACCATTGTCGGCGAACACGACCTGCAAGCCGTGCGCCTCAAGCATGCTGCTCAACGCGAACACGTTGCGCAGGTCATCGTCGACGATCAGGATCGTCTCCCCGTGAAAGCGCGGTGGCGCTTCATCGCGGGCCGGGTGCAGCTGCGGCAGCGAGCGGGCCGCCGACACCAGCTCCGGGGGGACGGGCTTGTCGGGGAGAATGTCCTGCGCCGCGCCGTCGGCAACCGCCGGTGGCGATTGCTGGGCGACTTCGGGCAGGTAGAGGGTGAAGACGCTGCCAACCCCGGGTTCACTGCGGACCACCAGCTCGCCACCCAGGAGCTGGGTCAGCTGGCGGCTGATCGACAATCCGAGCCCGGTGCCGCCGTAGCGTCGGCTGGTCGTACCGTCGGCCTGCTGGAACGCGTCGAAGATCACTGACAGCTTGTCTTCCGGAATCCCGATGCCGGTGTCCGCCACCTCGAACGCCACCTGGGCGGGCGCGTTGGCCCCCACCTCGTCAGCAGACGCCGGCCGGATCCGCAGCACCACGCCGCCCTCATCGGTGAACTTCACCGCGTTGGACATCAAGTTTCGCAGCACCTGCTGCAGACGCTGTTCATCGGTGTGCAGCAGCTCTGGCAGCGCCGGATCGAGCTCCACGGTGAAGTGCAGCGCCTTCTCGGCGGCGAGCGGCTCGCACAACGTCTTGACGTACTTCACCACGGCGGTCATCGCCACATCCGACAGCGAAGGGTCCATCCGGCCGGCTTCGACCTTGGCCAGGTCGAGGATGTCGTTGATCAGCTGCAAAAGGTCGCTGCCGGCGGAGTGGATGGTCCTGGCGAATTCCACCTGCTTGTCCGACAGGTTGCTGTCCAGGTTGTCGGCCAGCAGCTTGGCCAGCACCAGGGCGCTGTTGAGCGGGGTGCGCAGCTCATGGGACATGTTCGCCATGAAGTCCGACTTGTAGCGTGATGCGGCGGCCAACTGAGCGGCCCGTTCCTCGATCTCCTGCCGGGCGAGCTCGATCTCGACGTTCTTGATCTCGATGGCGCGGTTCTGGGTGGCCAGCAGGGCGGCCTTCTCGGCCAGCTCGGTGTTCGACTTCTGCAGCTCGTGCTGCTGGGCCTGCAACCGCTGTGAACCCAAGGTCAGCTCCTGGGCGAGCCGTTGCGACTCGGCCAGCAACGCCTCGGTGCGGGAGTTGGCCAGGATGGTGTTGACGTTGACGCCGATCGTCTCGCGGAGCTGCTCGAGCAGGTCCCGGTGCACCGCGGTGAACTCGTTGACCGAGGCCAGCTCGATCACCCCCAATGCCTGGTCCTCGAACAGCAACGGCAGCACGAGCAGGTTGGTCGGGGCGGCTTGGCCGAGGCCCGAGCTGATCGCGGCGTAGTTCGGGGGCGCCTCGGTGACCAGGATCGTCCGCTTGTCCAACGCCGCCTGCCCGACCAGCGACTCGCCGAGGGCGAAGTGGCGGATCGCCGCGGGGTCTGCAACGCCGTAACCGGCGATGAACTCGACAAAGGACAGTCCTGCGGTTGGTTCTTCCCGGCCAGCACGGACCAGGAAGAAGGCCCCTTGCTGGGCCGACACCAGGGGCGCCAGTTCGCTGAGCACCAGCGAAGCGACGGTGGACAGGTCGCGGTGGCCCTGCATGAGACCCGACAGCTGAGCCAGGTTGGTCTTCAGCCAACCCTGGTCCTGGTTGGCTCGGGTGGTCTCGCCGAGGGTGGCGATCATCTGGTTGATGTTGTCCTTGAGCTCGGCGACCTCACCGGACGCGTCGACGGTGATCTGGCGGGTCAGATCGCCGGCGGTCACCGCCGTAGCCACCGCGGCGATCGCGCGCACCTGGGTGGTGAGGTTGCCGGCCAGGCGGTTGACGTTCTCGGTCAACCGCTCCCAGGTACCGGACACGCCGATCACTTCGGCCTGCCCGCCGAGCTTGCCTTCGGTGCCGACTTCGCGGGCGACCCGGGTTACCTCGGAGGCGAACGCGGACAACCGGTCCACCATGGTGTTGATCGTGGTCTTGAGCTCCAGGATCTCGCCGCGAGCGTCCACGTCGATCTTCTTGGACAGGTCACCGCTGGCCACCGCGGTGGTTACCTGGGCGATGTTGCGCACCTGGCTGGTCAGGTTGTTGGCCATGAAGTTGACGTTGTCGGTCAGCGCCTTCCAGGTACCGGCGACGTTGGGTACCCGAGCCTGGCCGCCGAGAGTGCCCTCGGTGCCGACTTCGCGAGCCACCCGGGTGACCTCGTCGGCGAATGCCCCCAACGTGTCGACCATCCGGTTGATCGTCTCGGCCAATGCGGCGACTTCGCCTCTCGCCTCGACGGTGATCTTCTTGGACAGGTCGCCGCCGGCCACTGCGGTGGCCACCGCGGCGATACTGCGCACCTGGCTGGTGAGGTTCTCCGCCATGCCGTTGACGTTGTCGGTCAGCGCTTTCCAGGTGCCGGCTACCCCACGCACCTGGGCCTGGCCGCCGAGCACGCCCTCACTGCCGACCTCATGCGCCACCCGGGTGACCTCATCGGCGAACGCGGAGAGCTGATCGACCATGGTGTTCAGGGTGTTCTTCAGTTCGAGGATCTCGCCACGGGCGTCCACCGTGATCTTGCGGCTGAGATCGCCGCGGGCCACCGCGGTGGCGACTTGGGCGATGCTGCGCACCTGCCCGGTGAGGTTGCCGGCCATCACGTTGACCGAGTCGGTGAGGTCGCGCCAGGTCCCAGCGACCCCCGGTACCTCCGCCTGGCCGCCCAGCCGGCCCTCGCTGCCGACCTCGCGAGCCACCCGGGTGACCTCCGCGGCGAAGGCGGAGAGCTGGTCGACCATGGTGTTCAGGGTGTCCTTGAGCTCCAGAAGCTCGCCGGACACCTCGACAGTGATCTTGCGGCTGAGGTCGCCTCGGGCTACAGCGGTGGCGACCTGGGCGATGTCGCGCACCTGGGCGGTGAGGTTGCCGGCCATCACGTTGACCGAGTCGGTGAGGTCGCGCCACGTGCCGGCCACACCGGGGACGTGCGCCTGGCCGCCCAACCGGCCCTCGGTGCCGACCTCTCGGGCTACTCGGGTCACCTCGGCGGCGAACATTGACAACTGATCGAGCAATCCGTTGACGGTATGCCCCAATCGGGCGAAGTCGCCTCGCAGCAGCTGGTCGGATACCCGTGAGGACAGGTCGCCCTCGGATACTGCGGCCAGTACCCTCGCCAACTCGGTGGTCGGCCGCGTCAGGTCGTCGATCAGGCCGTTGATCGCTTCGGCGGCCAGCGCCCACCCGGCGTCGCCCTCATCGGCGAGCCGCTCGCCCGTCCGGCCCTCTTGGCCGACCGCCTCGCGGACCCGGACCAGCTCGCCGACCAGCGATTGGTTCCGTTGCGCGATCTGGTTGATCACTGTCGCGATCCGGCCGGGAAGGCTGGTGTCGGTGACCGCCAGGCGACGGCGGAAGTTGCCGTCGCGAAGCTCCTCCAGCACCTGAAGGATTCGCTCCAGCGCGGCGGGATCGACCGGGTCAAGTCGGCCCGGAGACGATTGTGCGGCCGACACGGGCTGCGCGCTCACGATGAGCCTCCTAGCGGCATCACGGTCTAGACACGGTGCTTATGGCCCGCAGCGTGCCACGATTGGCTGCAGGTTTCGACCTGGGTCGACCCTGGGCACACCGGCTGGGGACTACCCTCACCGCGACACGCGCTCGGATCGGGGAGGAGATGTCGTGGCATCCGACGTGGACCCGGTTGCCGAACTGCTGGTACCGGGGCTGCCCCGACTTCTCGACAACATCACCCAAGCCTTGATCGTGCAAGACGAGTCGGGTCGGATACAGCTGCTCAACGCAGCCGCCCGCCGGCTGTTCCCAGATTTGCACCTCGGCGATGATTTCAAGCGTAGTGGTGAGTCCTTCGTTGCGGAATCGGGCGGTCGCCGGGTCTGCGGGCGGCTGCGGCGGCTCGCCGATGGCTGGCACGCCTGGGTGGTCAGCGACCAGGACTTCATTCTGGAGGCAAGCCGGGAGCTGGCGTCCGGGGAGGGCCACGACCCGGCGGCAGCACTGCTGCGGCTGGCCGTACCGGTGGTGGGCAAGCAGGCCGCCGTACTGCTACCGGCGTCGAGGGCCCGGATGTCCTGGTGGAGCTACGCCGATGGGGCGGCGGAGCCCACTGCAGGAGTCGCCCGAGCGCCGGCCCCGCGAACGGCCCCGATACTGGCCGGCGCGCTGCGCGGGGTTATGGCGGATTCCATCACGCTGCCGGTCGACGAACTGCCCGCCCTGGCGGCGGTGCTGGGGGTCGACGTCGCTGAGCGGGCGCCGGTTGTCGCGGTAGCGTTGCGCGGACCGGACCGGATCGAGGGATTGCTGATCGTGGTCCGACCCATCGCGGAGGCGTTGCTCACCCAGCTGGCGGCGCTGGCCGGCCCGACGATCGGGGCCAGCCGCCGACGACGCGACCAGGCCAGGGCGCTTACCCAGCTGCAGGCCCCACTGCTGCCCCTGCGGGCGGGCGCGCTACCGGAGGTGCCCGGAGTGCAGTTCGGTGTGGCGTACCGGGCGGCGGGTGAGCTGGCGGTAGGCGGTGACTTCTACCTGATCCGTCCCACGCCGGACGGGGGCGCGCTGTTCGGGCTCGGCGATGTGTGTGGCAAGGGCCCGGAAGCCCTCGCCGAAAGTGGTCGGGTGCAGCACTCGCTGGCCGCCCTGATGGTCATTGAACAGGATCCGACCCGGTTGCTGTACCTGCTCAACCGGGCACTGCTGGCCGCCGGGCGGACCGTCTTCACCACCATGGTGCTCGGGGCGCTGCAGCCGACCCCGGTGGGTTGCCGGCTCATCCTCGCCACCGGTGGCCACCCCGCGCCGATGGTGCTCAGCGCCAGCGGCGCGGTCAACGACGTCGGACTGCTCGGAACGGTCGTGGGAATCCTGCCCGATGCACGCTTCGGCCGGACCTCGATCACGCTGGCCAGGGGCGAAACCTGCGTGCTTTACAGCGACGGTGCCACCGAGGCCGGTCGCGGCTACGGAGACAATCAAGAGCAGTTCGGGCCGGCTCGGCTAGCGGCCTGCCTGCGTGACTGTGCGGGCATGACAGCGCAGGCAGTGGCGACCCGCGTCGAACACACCGTGCACAGCTGGCTTGGCCGCAACGACGGCGACGACCTTGCCGTACTCGCGGTTCGCGCCAGCGAACCCAGCCTCGACCCGCCGGGTGATGGTCTCCGGTGAGACGCCGCACTTCACGCTGCAACGGCACTTGCGGCCACCGGCGCGCAACGCGCCGTCGCGTGGAAAAGGTGATCACGGCTTGTGTGCCTACGACGACAGCATGTGTCACCGTAGGCACACAAAACGTGACCAACCCCTGCTGAGGCGCATGTGGGCACCCGCCTGCACGATCCTGACTGGAAGGCCCGCGTCGGGCGGTCTGCGCGGCAAGTTCGGTCGCGCCCGGCAGCGTCATGACCAGCCATCTTATGGGATGGTGATAAGATGTTCTCTGGATGATGGAGGGAGGGTAGATGGCTGAGGTAGACAAGAGCGAGAAGATCACCATCAACGTCGGACTGGTCGACCTCGGCCAGATCGATCTGCTCGTCGACGAGGGTTTCTACGCCAACCGCACAGACTTCATCCGCACGGCGATCCGGCGCCAGCTCGAGAGCCGGGCAGCCGCGGTGAACGACACGGTGGCCCGCCGGACGTTGACGCTCGGCACGCACCACCTCAGCCGTCGTGACCTGGAACAACTCCGCAACGCGGGGCAGACCGTCGAGCTGCGCGTCCTCGGGCTGGCGACGGTTGCCGACGATGTCAGCCCCGAGCTCGCATTGGCGACGATCGCCTCGGTCGAGGTCCTCGGCGCGTTCCGGGCGCCGCGGGCGGTCAAGGCTGCCCTCGCCTCACGCACCACCACCTGAGCAGCAGCAATCGCACGACGCCGGCCGGTGGCCGGTCGACCTCAGACGTCACGCCCCGAAGGGACTACCATGGACGACCATCGCATCGCCGGCATGTCCGAAGCACTGAGGCGTACCCGCGCGGGGCAGCTGACGGAGGCGTGCGCGCACCTGCAGCGCACCCTCGGCAGCGAACCGCTCGCCGGGCCGGGCAGCCACCACGGCCCGCTCGACAAACTACGAGCCGATCTGCCCACCGCGAGTCCCAGGACCCCGGATCCCGCCGCGCCCGTGCATCCCGCCGCACCCGGCGGCTCGATCCGCCACCTGAGCCATACCGAACCGGCCGGGACTCGGAGCTACGATCTCTACATCCCCAGCGGCTACACCGGTGCTCCGGTGCCCCTGGTCGTGATGCTGCACGGCGGCAAGCAGAACGCCGCCGACTTCGCTGCCGGCACCCGGATGAACGACCTCGCCGAGCAACACACCTTCCTCGTCGCCTACCCGCAACAGTCCACCGCGGCCAACAATGGCGGCTACTGGAACTGGTTCTCCCCCGCTGACCAGCAGGCCGGCTCCGGAGAGCCGGCGATCATCGCCGGCATCACCCGCCAGATCATGGCCGACCACGCGATCAACCCCGCCCGGGTGTACGTCGCCGGGCTCTCCGCCGGCGGCGCGATGGCAGCGGTGATGGCGGCGACCCACCCGGAGCTCTACGCCGGAGTCGGGGTGCATTCCGGGCTCGCCTACGGCGCTGCACACGACGTCGCATCGGCGTTCGCCGCCATGCGGACCGGCGGTTCACCGGCCCCGGCCTGCCGAGTGCCCATGATCGTCTTCCACGGCGACCGCGACCAGACCGTGGCGCCGGTCAACGCCGAGAACCTGGTCGCCGCCAGGCTGGCCGCGGCCGACACCTCGGTGTCGGACACAACGCACATCGACGGGCGGATCGGCCATGCCTGCACCCGGACGGTGCACACCGACGCCGACGGCGCGATCCTCGCCGAGTCCTGGATAGTGCACGGCGGCGGGCACGCGTGGTACGGCGGCAGCCCGACCGGGTCCTACACCGACCCGAAGGGTCCCGACGCGTCCGCCGAGATGGTCCGGTTCTTCCTCGCCCCAAACCGAAGGCCCTGAACAACGGCGCGTGGCGGCCCAGCCGCAGACGTTCTGGTCAGCCGGCTGGCAGGGTGTCGGTTGTGGACTGGTGCGCGTGGCACGACGATTACGATCAGCCCGATTCTGTGCTCGGGCGGCGACTGCGGGTTGTTCAACGGCAGGTCTGGACGGCTCTCGACGACTGCCCGCCAGGCCCGTTGCGGGTGGTCAGCCTGTGCGCCGGTCAGGGACACGACCTGCTCGGCGTGCTGGCGCGGCATCCCCGGCGCGCAGACGTGACCGCACGCCTGGTCGAGCTGGATCCGCGCAACGTGGCGCTGGCGAACCGGGCGGTTGAGTCCGCGGACCTGCGTCAGGTCGAGGTCGTGATGGGCGACGCCGCAGCCGCCCGGCACTACAACGGACTTGTTCCCGCGGACGTCGTACTGGTCTGCGGAGTCTTCGGCAACATCACCGACGAGGACGTCGAGCGCACCGTGGCGCACTGCGCCCAGCTGTGCACGAAGGGCGGAACCCTCGTGTGGACCCGGCATCGCGAACCGCCGGACCTGGTGCCGTCGATCTGCCGTTGGTTTGAAGATGGCGGCTTCGAGCGGCTGTGGTTGTCCGGCCCGGACGAGGGCTTCGGCGTCGGCGCACACCGCTTCACTGGCGAACCGCAACCGCTGGATCCCAGCGCCCGCCTGTTCACCTTCATCGGATCCGACGTGCTGGCTCAGTTGAGAAAATCGAGCTGAGTCAAGCTACTCGCCTAGGTAGCCACTCTCGGGAACCAGGTAGTTGCCACTTGAATCTCGGAACTTTTCGCCTCCGGACTAAGTAGCTGCGAATGAAATCACCGTATAGCGCGGAGTCGGAAGTTAAGGGTTAATGCATCTTGCCAAGCGATCTTCTTGCGGCCATGGTTGCGGTTAGCCGAATCGACACTGCCGTCGATGGGTGCGCTAATGCCGGCGCACCGGGCTCCCTAAGGAGGATTTGATGACTGACGCACTCAGCTTTTCCGAGGTTGACGGCCAGCAGGTGGAGCTGCTCCCCGCCCGTACCGTCTTGTCCCTGTTCAACACCGGTGGCTGCGGGGATGGCGGCGGTGGCCATGGCGGGGGCCATGACGGTGACGGAGGCGGCAGAGGCGGCAACGGTGGCTACGGTGGCGACGGCGGCACCGGCAGGGGCGGCCTCGGCGTCAACCTGTTGAACATCAACCTGTTCGGTGACCAGGACAACAGCGCTGGTAGCGGCTACGGTGGCGATGGTGGTAACGCCAACGGCGGCAACGGCGGAAACACCCGCGGCTGAGTTGACGCCGCTGGTCATGTCGGGTGCCGTTAGCCAGGGACGGCGCGCGCGTGCGGTGTGTGCTCGAGGGGGACGGTTTCGTTGCGCGGCGGCGGCCCAGGCGGGCTGCCGCCGCGCAACCGCATGACGGCCCGACTTCTGGCGTCATCCGCTGGTGTGGGTCTGGCTGTGGTTGTCACGTGTGCCATGACATCAACGGCTTGCGCGGCCGAGCCAGTCGTCGGCAATGTGCACAGCGTGTACTGTCAAACGTCGAAGTTCGACGCCTATGTCAAGTTCAGTACTCCAGAAACGATGACTCCCGGCGGCGGTCCGGTCTGCTATACGGACACCGGCACCGAATCGATCGATCTATCTGGCGTGATCCGGTTCTGGTCCGGCGCACACTCGGGCTCATTCCAGTACCGGGATCAGCCGGGCTTGCCGATCATCTTGCGATCGTTCGCTCCAGGGCAGTCGGAGCGATTCGAGCAGCCGGTCGAGGTGCTGTCCTTGACCATCAATTCGTGACATTGGGCGAGGGCTGGGCGGGGTCACGAGTCGCAGCCGCGTCGAGCACGGGCTCGATACTCTGGGATGGGCCTGGTGAGCCGAACAGCGCGCCGACTGCCCAGTTGGCGCCGATGCGCCCCCAGTCCGCGGCCTGCTCGGCGCTGTCCACCGGAGCGACAACGTCGACCCCGACACTGCGAATAATGTGTACCAATGCCTGCGTCGCCTGCGACAGGATCCGGGACGGATCCTCGGCTAGCTGCTGGGACGCCGGCTCGGCGATTCGGAGCACGCACACCGAAAGGTCCTCCACGCAGCGTAGCCCGCGGATGCCGCCACCGAAGTCGTAGAGTCCGGCGCGCATGCCCAGCTCGGTGAGCACGCGCAGGTTGTCCTCGGCCTGCCCGCCACCTTCGTCGACGAGTTCACCAGAGACGGTGCGGATGGCTGTCACCGGTGCCCGTAACTCCAGTCCAGGCGGCGCCAGGCCGGTCTCCCTCAGGACTGCTCTGACCCTCGCCACCAGGTCGGGGTCCTGCGCTTGGGACGGCGTGAGATCGATCATCACCGGCGGCACAGGAGCACCGGAGCGCTGCCGCCAGGACACGGCTTGCTCAGCAGCGGTCCGCAGTAACCACTGCCCGATTTCGTGCACGGCGCCAGTGCGCTCCGCAGCCTCGACGCACTGTTCGTTGGAGAGCATCCCGAGCTGCGGATGCTGCCAGCTCAGCGCTGCTTCGATGCCTACCAGCCGGTCACCGTTGAGTGTGACCACCGGCTGATACGTCACTCGCAGTTCGCCGCTCTCCAGGGCGCCAGGCATCGCCGCGGCCAGCTGGAGCTTGGCCCGGTTCGCTGCATCGATCTCCGGGTCGAACAGTGTCCACTGCCGCTTACCTCGGCCGCGGATGCGCCGCAGGGTGGCGCTGGCGGCGCGCATCAGCTCCTCGGGCTTCGCCCCGGCAACCCGGCGCGCCACGATGCCGATGGTGGCGGTGACCGCCACCCCGATCCCGTCGATGTAGAAGGGCTCGGCCAGCTCGGTGTTGATGGTTTCAGCAAAGGCACCGATGTCCAGGACTGGATCCCCGGGTTCGATGAGGATGGCGTACTCATCGGCGCCGAGTCTGGCGACCATCGCCTGCTGGTCGGCGACCACCCATTCCAGCCGCCTGGCCACCACATCCAGCAGCTGTTCGCCGGCCTGATGCCCCAGCCCGTCGTTGATCGCTGAGAAGCCGTCCAGATCGAGGTGCATCACCGTGACCACGGCCGACGGGTCGAGCTGCCCGAGAACTTTTTCCAGATGAGTGAGGAAGTACTGCCGATTCGGCAGGCCGGTCTGCACGTCATGCAGCGTCTGGTGGAGCAGTCGCTGCTCGATCAGACGCAAATCAGTGATGTCGTCGATCATCGTCACGATGGCCTCTGGTACCTGCTCGGCGTCGAGAAGCACCGCGGCGTCGAGGTAGATCACCGCGGTCTCGCCATCGGCAAGGCGTATCGGGAAACGGACCCGGAACCGCGAATCCCGACCGGTCGCCAGACCGCGGTAATGCTCTTCCACCGTGGGCCGGTCATCCGGTGCGAACAGCTCGGTCAGCTGGCGGCCCAGCAGTTCGCCGGGAGAGTACCCGAGAGTGGCGTCCAGAGACCGGTTGGTTTGGACGATCCGACCGTCGGGTTCACTGATCGCGATCGCCACCGGAGATGAGTGAAACACCCCCCGGAAGCGGGCCTCACTGGCGGTCAGTTCCTGTTGCGCCTGCCGGCGCGCGCGCAGTCCAGCCCGATAGATCTCGTCCTGCTCATCCAGGCTGCGCTCGCGCAGCGCGGTGGCGTAACCGGCGGCCAAGCTGCCGGTCAGCCGGGCGACTCGACCGGTGACGTCGGCTCGTCGGGGGACCTGGTCCAGCAGGTCCGGCAACCGCTCGACGATGAGCGTCACCGTCGTGCCGAGCGTCTCGGGGCCGGTGAAATGTGCGCCGACCATGTCGACGCCGATCCGGTGCCCGACCGACGGGTCGAACTCGACCGCCAGCGCCGCCTCGACCAGCTGGTGGGTGAGCCCGAGCAGGTACGCCACGAGCTCCTCAGGTCCCATGGACACGTAGCTCGCGCCAGCGATCTCGGCTGCCCATTGACGGGCGAACACCTCGCGATCCGCGCGACTCATCCTCGGCGACCTACCCCCTACCGTCTCCTGCACTGTTCGTCAGCGGCTCTCACTGCCCGGCTTGGGTGGTTCCTCGGTATTGGCTGCCACCGAGTCGCAGAAGCGGCATCTTACAACTACCGGGCACAGCTCGGTCCGGCTATCTGCCGTCGGTCGGGTGGCGGATCAGTGGGAGACCGGTTGCGATGCCAATGTCTGATTTTCCGGTCGCGGTTCGACATACACATATCTTCCGCCCCGCAGCCAGGACGCGATCGCGGCAACCAGGCAGGCGACGATGGCAAAGCCGAACGCGACGGTCAACCCTTCGGAGAACGGTGCGGAGATCAGTGCGGGAAAAAAGCCTCGGCCGGTCAGATAGGCTGCGTGTCCGGCGGGCAGTTGATGCAGCACGTCGGGCCCCAGCAGGGTCTGGATGGGGTTGTAGCCGAGCAGGGAGGCGAACAGCACCGCCACCGGCGGCAGTGCCGCCACCTGCATCGCGTCGGCTGGGGGCACGCCCTGGGCGATCAGACCGGCAGACATGGTCTGCGGCAGGGACCGGGCCAACCCGGAGATCATCAGGCTGAAGAATATCCCGATCGAGAGGACCATGGCCGCGTTCTGGAATGTGGTGCTCATCCCCGCGCCGACCCCGCGCCGGTTGGGTGGCAGGCTGTTCATGATGCTGGCCCGGTTCGGGGAGGCGAACAGGCCCATCCCGATTCCGTTGAGCAAGAGCACCAGGGCGAACTCCCAGTAGTTGAAGTTCACCGGTAACAGCGCCAGCCACCCGAAGCTGACGGCGGCAACGATCATTCCTCCGGTGGCGAATGATCGCGCACCGAACCGGTCGGACAACCAACCCGACACCGGTCCGACGATGAGGAAACCCACTGTGAGGGGCAGCATGTAGATGCCCGCCCACAACGGCGTCGACTCGAAGCTGTAGCCATGCTGGGGTAGCCAGATTCCCTGTAGCCAGATGATCAGGATGAACATCAGGCCGCCGCGCCCCAGCGAGGCGGGCAGGCTGGCCAGGTTACCCGCGGTGAAGGCCCGGATCCGGAACAGCCCCAGCCGGAACATCGGTTCAGCGACCTTCGTCTCCACTACGCAGAAGATCACCAGCACCAGCACGCCGCCGCCCAGGGCGGCCAGCACTCCCGGATTGGTCCAGCCCATGGTGTGGCCGGCATAGGGCTGGATGCCGTAGGTGATCCCGACCAACACCGAGATCAGACCGACCGCGAAAGTCAGGTTGCCCCACCAGTCCGACCGCGCCGGCTGACGTAGCCCGGTGTCATGCAGTTTCAGGTACGCCCAGACGGTGCCGAACAGCCCCACGGGTACCGACACCAGAAACACCAACCGCCAGTCGATCGGGCCGAGCACCCCGCCGACGATCAGGCCGAGGAAGGAGCCGGCGATTCCAGCGACCTGGTTCAGGCCCAGCGCCAGCCCCCGCTGCTCGACCGGGAATGCATCCGTGATGATCGCGTTGGAGTTGGCCATCAGCATCGCGCCGCCGACGCCCTGCAATATCCGCATCACGATCAACCACAGGACCCCGGCGGTGCCGTGCATCCAGGTCACCGACAGCAGCACCGAGAAGACGCTGAAGACAGCGAACCCCGCGTTGTACATCTTCACCCGGCCGAAGATGTCGCCCAGCCGACCGAAGGTCACCACCAACACTGCGGTGACCACCAGGTAACCCATGATCAACCACAGCAGCAGGCTGGTATTGCCCGGTTCCAGCGGGTTGACTCCGACGCCCCGGAAGATGTCGGGCAACGCGATCAACAGGATCGACGCATTGATCGTCGCCATCAACACGCCCAATGTCGTGTTCGACAGCACGATCCACTTGTAGTGCGGGTCGGCCATGTCGGGGGCCGCGTCAGCGACGCCGAGAGACTGCTGCCGCCGCCAGCGGCCCGCCGCTGACGATGTCGCGGCCATGGATACCCCACTTCCCGAAACGGCCCTAAGATATATGCTTAGCCAAGCTAATACGGTTTCACCCCGCCCGCCGAGGACACCGCTGATCTGCTGGACTGGCTGCGGGCAGAACTTCCACACCCTGTGCACAGGTTGTGCACACTCGCGCCGCCAATCCACACGGTGGCCCACACCCCGTCCACACCATGTTGATACTTGCCCCGCAGCGCTGCCCCTACGGTGTCTTCTTGTGAGCCAAACGCCTATCTATGACCAGATCCGTGGCGAGCGCATCAACGCTGATCTCCCGGCCGCCGGATCTGAGCCGCCGCCGGTTGATCCCCCAGACCAGCCCCGCTTCCCCGTGGGTGGGGCGGGTCCTGCGGTGTTCGCCCGGCCGCCGGAAACGGGAGCTGATCGGGCCGCGGACTGGTCGTGGTTCGCTGCGGCCGACCCAGCGGTGCAGGCCGCGGCGAACGCGACGCGGCGACAGAACCCGTAGAGCAACCCACGTTTACTGTGAGTTGTGGCAGGGTAACTACCTGCAACCGACGTTGCGCCGTCGGTCCGACATCAGGCCAGACACTCAGGGAGGGGATACAGCGATGAGTACCACGACAAATAACCTCACCGCCGATCTGACCACAGGGGTGAAAGACACGGCTCGCGACGCCAAGGAGGCCGCGCAGGCCAAGATTCAAGACATCAAGCAGCACCTGCATAGCGGCACCGAAGCGTGGCAGGACAAGGCCGACGAGACGACGCAGCAGGCGAAGGATCTGACCGACCAGGCCGTGGCGAGGCTCCCCCCGCCGCTGGTCGGGCGGGCCAATCAGCTGATGGCGGCGGTGCGTCGGCGGCCGGTGCCGGCCGTCGCGGTCCTCCTGGGTGCATTGTTGGTGCTGCGACGGCTGCTCCGCAGGACCAGCTGACGCCGCACTACCAGCTGATCGGGCAGGAAAATCTGACGAAGGAGCGCACGATGGGTATCGGAGACAAGATCTCGAACAAGGCCGAAGAGCTGAAGGGCAAGCTCAAGGAGGCCACCGGCAAGGCCACCGGCGACGAGCACCTCGAAGCCGAGGGCAAGGTCGACCAGACCGAGGGCAAGATCAAGCAAGCTGGCGAGAAGGTCAAGGACTTCTTCCGCGGCTGAGCCACCCCCCCGCCCGGCCGGACGGAAACCCCACCCCTCACCGCCCGGCCGGGCACCCCATCGGGAGGTCGTCATGGCGTCAGCGGCGGAGCCGTCACGCAGGCTTGGCGCGCCGGCGCGGTCCGCTCGGAGTCGGGGCGATCAGGACCAGAGCCGCTTGCTGCCGGTACTCGCGGTGGAGCGGGCGCTTCGTGCGGTGCTCCTGGTCGGAGTCGGCCTGATTCTGCTGACCCATACCCACACCGACTGGGCTGATCCAGCACGGCGCTTCGCTGAGCAGATCGGGCTTGATCCGAGCCGCAACGAGACCGGCCGGCTGGTCTCGCGGTTGGCAGGGTTCGGGCCGCGGCAGACCCAGCGATTCGGGTCGATCGCCATCGGGTACGGGTTGTTGGAGGCGGTCGAGGGCTACGGTCTGTTCCGCCGCCGACAATGGGCGGAGTACCTCACCGTGGTGTCGACCGCGTTGTTGCTCTTCCCTGAGGTCCAGGAGCTGTTCAAGCATCCCACCGGGCTCAAGGTGGGCGGCCTCGCTCTCAACATGGTCATCGTTGCGTACCTGATCATCCGGTTGGTCCGCTGCCGTCGTTGACGTTCACCTTTGTTGTGTCGATGTAAGCTATTACCGCAACGTCTGGCATCGAGAGGCTCGCAGGGTTTACGGTACGGATCTGGGCTAGCCGAGCCAGGAAGGGCGCGGGCGCGGATCATGGGTGCAGCGTTGGGCGTGCGCTACCGGCCGGTACGTTCAGTGATCGCACTGGATACCCCGGAGGAGTTGCGTGGCCCCCATTGATTCCGTTGAGACGTCGGGTGGTGCTGAGCCATCCGGTGGCGCAGGCGACCATCGCGGTAGCCCCACCGCCCGCCGCATCATGTTGGGCGCTCGGCTGCGCCGGCTGCGGGAGGCCGCCGAGATCTCGCGGTCCGAGGCGGGCTTCGCAATCCGTAGTTCCGAGTCGAAGATCAGCCGGCTTGAGCTCGGCAGGGTCAGCTTCAAGCCGCGGGACGTGACCGATCTGCTCACGATGTACGGGGTGACGGATCTCGAGAAGCGCGAGGCGTTCCTCGAGATGGTCAAGCGGTCCAACGAACCGGGCTGGTGGCATCGCTATACCGATTCCGTGGCGGACTGGTTCCAGGACTACCTCGGGCTTGAGGAGTCGGCCTCCCGGATCCAGACGTGGGAACAGCAGTTCGTCCCTGGTTTGTTGCAGACCGAGGAGTACGCCACAGCGATCGCCAGCCACGGTTGGTCTCCGTTGGCGGGCCAGAGCGTGCAGCGCCAGGTCGGGGTGCGGATGCGGCGACAGGCGCTACTCGGCCGGCCCAATTCACCCAAGGTGTGGGCGGTCATCGATGAGTCCGTCCTGCGCAGGCCGATCGGCGGCCAGCGGGTGTTGCTGGCGCAGATCGAGCATCTCCTCGAACTCACCAAGCGGCCGAGCGTAACCCTGCAGGTGGTGCCGTACCAGTTCAGCGGGTACGCGGCCGAGGGCTCGTTCACCACGCTGCGCTTCATGGAACCAGAGCTGCCGAATGTGGTGTACATAGAGCACCTCACCGGTGCGCTTTACCTGGACAAACGATCAGATACCGAGCTGTATGGCAGGGTCTTCGATCGGCTGACTGTGGACGCACACACTCCTGACCACACCCGGCAACTGCTCATGAAGGCGGGTGCCGAGCTATAGCCGGCATCGCATTCAAGATTTGCGCTTAAGGTTTGCGGCCGACCGCTCCTGCGATGCAGTACTGGACGGGGTCCAGGGGCTTGATCCGCGGGCCGTCTGGCCACCAGTTCACGCATTCGACCAGGCCGGGGTCGATCAGTTCCAGACCCGGGAACATGCCCTCGATCTCGGCATGGGTGCGGAACCTACCGCTGCCCATCAGACTGTGCATAAACAGCCGTTCCATCTTCCGGGCGAGCTCGCTCAACTCGGGAGTGGTTTCGGGGTCGAAGAAGTGGCTCAGTGCCACGTAGGAGCCCGATGGCAGGGCATCGATGTACTCGGCCATGATGCTCTGCGGGCTGCGCTCACCGTTGTGATGGTGGAGTGTCCCAATCTGGAACAGTGCGATCGGTTCGGAGAAGTCTAGGTACTTGCGTACGATCTCGTTATTGATGATCTGGTCCGGCTTGAAGATATCGGCCGCGCTGAAATGGGTCTGCTCATTTTCCTCCAGCAGCGCCCTTCCGTGCGCGAGCACCACCGGGTCGTTGTCGACGTACACCACGCGGGACTCTGGATTGATCCGCTGCGCGACCTGGTGTGTGTTCTCCGCAGTGGGCAGCCCGGACCCGCAGTCGAGGAACTGGGTGATACCGGTCTGACTGGCGATGAAGCGGGTTACCCGGATCAAGAAATCCCGGTTGTCCACGCCCAGCAGGGGGACCTCCGGCGCGACCTGGGCGACCTGCCGTAACACCTCTCGGTCGATCTCGTAATTATCCTTACCGTTGAGAGCTGCGTCGTAGACGCGGGCGATGCTGGCCTTGGTCGTGTCGATATAGGCAGGTACGGCATCGTCCGACAGCGGGGCGTCGGTAGCGGGCATCGAGGACCTCACAGGCGTTGCGGTACGAACTGGGCGCAGCCGAGCCTAGGAGGACGGCGGCCTGCGGTAAACCGTGGGTGCTCAGAAGGTGTGCGCCAAGGCCGCAGGCGTAGTCCGGTCCGTGGCGGCCTCGCGCCATCCGATCGTAGAACCTGTATGCCCGTTTCGCGCGGATGCACGTGCATTGACGCCTGCAGGAGCACGGGCTAGCGTATGCACGTGCAGGTGCACTACGTGTAGAGAGGATGGTTCCATGTCGGAGTCGGTTCGCAACGGCATATCGGCCGCCGATCTTGCTGGGGTCACGTGGCGTAAGAGCAGGCACAGTGGCCAGCTCGGCAACTGCGTGGAGACCGCGGCACTGGCTGGTGGCGACGTCGCAGTTCGGAATTCTCGTCATCCGAGTGGTCCAGCGTTGATCTTCACCCGCGATGAGGTAGCTGCCTTCTTAGCTGGCGCCAAGGACGGCGAATTCGACGATCTCGCCTGCTGAGTCGGTGTTTAACGCTGTGATGTGCGCTGGCAATCGCCGCGTCCTCTCCACCCCACATCGAGGGTGGCGCGGTGAGTGATACCTACCGGCGGGGGGAGTCGGGTGCCGGTGCGGCGGCGGTTATGGCGGACCCGGCAGTGATGCTGGTCCGCTATCGAGCCGGTTTGACCGGCCAGACCGCCCGCACCGTGCACCTGGTTTCGCTCCGGGACGGTTGCGAGGCGGGCGTGGTCGGCACGTTGTGCGGGTCGCTGATGAGCCTTGAGGTTATTGAGACTGTCACCCCCGGCCGAGGCATGCCCTGCAGCGCGTGCGTCATGCACCACGTAGGCGCAATGACTCCCGCCGCGGAGCCGCGGCCCATCCAGGTCGGCAGCAGCCACGTGGACGGGCCGGACCGCTGCGGAAGCGGCGGCTCTGGTCAGCTGGACCTCGCCACTTACCAGGCATGGGGCTGGCCGGTCACCCAGCAATGTGATCAAATAAGGCTGAGCTTGGAGTGCGAAGCGGCGGCCATCGCGATCCCGATCCCGCTCAGCACCGAACTGATCCGGATCCTCGCCGCGCGACACTGCGCCTCGCCGGTGCTAGCCCACCCAGACGTTCCCGAACATCACATCATGCTCGCTGGGGAGAGGTATGGGGTCACGCTGCCGTGGCCACCCGGCGCGCACCAGGTCGCCGGTGCCCTCATGCTGCCACCCACCATGACGCCCCGGGGACCGATCACCTGGATACAGCCGCCGAACGAGGACTCCTTGCGGTCGTCCCGGGAAATCGACATCTTCGGGGTCTTACGCTCCGTAGTTCATCGGATGGCGAAGGCGAGCGCCCCACCAATACACGCGAGATCGACCACCATCCAGGTCACGTAGTCGCTGACCACCCCGCTCTGGAACCGCCGGATCGGTCCCACCAGCCCGGTTCCGCGTTCGAAGCCCCGGCGCAGCGGGCAGGCTGTGGGACTATGACCACAATCCGGTCTGAGCTGCCCAAGCCGGTGGCGCCCATGCTCGCGTCGCCCGGCGAGCCACCGTCGGGCCCTGGCTGGGCGTTCGAGTTCAAGTGGGACGGCGTGCGGGCGCTGGCCGCGACCGCCGACGACCAGGTGCGGCTCTACAGCCGCAATGGCAACGACATCACCGGCGGGTATCCCGAGCTGGCCGTGCTCAGCGGGCTGGTCGGTGGCCGACCGGTGCTGCTCGACGGGGAGATCGTGACGCTCGGCGAGAACGGACACCCGGATTTCGCGCTGCTCCAGCAGCGCATGCACGTCCGCGCCCCGAGCCCGTGGCTGGTGGACCGCATCCCGATCTCCTACTACGTATTCGACCTGCTCGACCTGGATGGTCGCCGGCTGCTGCCGCAGAGCTACCAGCAGCGCCGGGAGTTGCTCGCAGAGCTGGCTGTCGATGGCGTATCGCCGCGGGTCCGGGTGCCGCCGCAGTACACCGACATCGACGGCCGGCAACTGCTCGAATTGGCTCGCCTGCACGGCCTCGAAGGCGTGGTCGGCAAACGGCTGAGCTCGCGGTATGAGCCCGGTCGCCGCTCGCCGGCCTGGATGAAGACCGCTCTGTGGAGCACCCAGGAGGTCGTCGTCGGTGGTTGGACGACCGGGCAGGGTCGCCGGGCCGGCACCCTCGGCGCGCTACTGCTGGGCGCCTACGACGACGACCGAAGGCTGCGCTACATCGGCGACGTCGGTACCGGATTCACCGATCGGATGCTCGACGACCTGCTGGTACGCCTCGCTGACCTCGAAGCGCCGGACAGCCCGTTCGACGAGCCGGTACCCCGCGAGCACGCCCGCCGGGCGCTCTGGGTCCGCCCCCAGCTCGTCGGCGAGGTCGAATACCGGGTGCTCACCCCGGACCGCCGGCTGCGTCACGCCGCCTGGCGCGGCCTGCGTCCCGACAAGGACCCGGCCCAAGTGACCTTGAGCTGAACTGCAGGTCAGCAACTTAGAGCCC
>QHBZ01000224.1 GCA_003244055.1 Pseudonocardiales bacterium
GTTCGTCAGCGACGATCTCACCCAGGCCGTCGAGCGGGATGCCCAGCGGGTCCACCACCCGGCCGAGGAAGTTGTCCCCGACCGGCACCGACAGGATCCTGCCGGTGCACCTGGCCTCCTGGCCCTCCGCGATGACCCCGAAGTTGCCCAGAATGACTGCGCCGATCTCCCGCACGTCGAGGTTGAGCGCGACGCCCAGCACACCGCCAGGGAACTCCAGCAGCTCGTTGGTCATCGCCGAAGGCAGTCCCTCGACACGGGCGATGCCGTCACCGGCATAGATGACAGTGCCCACCTCCTCCCGCGAGGTCTCGGTCGAGAAGGAGGTGACGTAGTTCTCGATCGCGCTCCGGATCTCATCCGAAGAGATCGTCAGCTCCGCCATGGATATCGGTCCCTGCTCTCTTGTTTTTCGTTCCCGTCTTGCCTGCGCACCGCACTGCTCATCAGGACATCCACTGGAGCGCCTGGCTCAGCCGGGCCGCCACGCTCCCGTCGATCACCTCGTCGCCCACCCGGATCACCAGCCCGCCGAGGAGGTCTGGATCGAGGTCGACCTTGAGTGAGACCGGCCGCCGGTAGATCCGGTTGAGCACGTCGATCAGCCGCTGCTGCTGTTGCTCGGACAGCGGCCCCGCCGCGGTCACATGGGCAACCGAGCGTTCCCGTCGGGCGGCCGCTCGCTCAACGAGCTCCTCGACGATCTCCTCGAGTGCGCGCCGGCGAGGCGCCCGAACCGCCTGCTCCAGAAGGCGACGGGTCACCGGGCTGGTGCGATCGGCCAGCACCGTGTCCAGCAGCTCCACGCGCCGCGCGGCGGGAGCGGACTCATCACCCAGTAGGCTCGCCAAGCGCGGTTGCGCTATCAGGATCCGGCCGAACCGGAAGAGTTCATCTTCAACGTCATCGAGGCTGTTGTCCCGCTCGGCGAGGGCCAAGAGCGCTTGCCAAGCCAGTTCCTCCACACCATCGACCAGGTCTAGTGGCCGAGACCAGCGGGAGGCAACGACATCGCCCACCGTCCTGACGCTGATCCGGCTGACCTTGCCCCCGAACAACGTCTCGACCAGCTCTCGCCGGAGCTGCTCGGGGGCAGCGGAATCGGTGAGGTGTCGCCGGATCGCGGGCTGCTCGCTGAGCACCGCTGCAATGGCGCCCAGATCGTCACCCAGGCAGTTCCGGTCCTCCGCGCTGGCATCGCCGATCCGGCTCTCGAGCCGCTCCCGGGCTGCGGCCAATGCCGCCCTGCTGGCTGGCTGCATCAGCGCTTCCGCCGCCCGTTGGGTACTGGGACGGACCCGTCGGCTTTTGCCTGCTCGGGCACGCTCTCCGGGGCCGCCATCCCCTGCAGCTCGTCGAGGAAGCGGTCCACCGTGCCGGCTCGCCGGGCATCGTCGGCCACCGACTCACCCACGATGCGACCAGCCAGCGTCACAGCTAGCTTGCCCAGCTCGCTACGCAGCTCGCGGACCACCTGCTCGCGCTGGGTGGCTAGCTGCTCGTCGCCGCGCTCGCGGATCCGCGCGACCTCCTGCTCGGCCTGCTGACGCATCTCGTCCTTGATCTCCTGCGCATCGGCCCGAGCGGTCTCGCGGATCTTCGCCGCCTCGACGCGGGCCTCAGCCAGCGCCGCGGAGTACCGGGCCTCGGCCTCGGCCAGGCGCTTGCTGGCCTGCTGGCTCTCCTGAATCTGCTGGCGGATCATCTCCTGGCGCTCGCCCATCGAGCGCTTCACGGGCGGCACCACGTAGCGCCAGATCACTCCGAGCACGATCAGGAAGATCAGCAACTCAGCGAAGAAGGTTGCGTTGGGGACCAGGAAGTTGCCACCGCCGCCGCCCGCCGCGGCCAGGTTGTATGAAGTCACAGGTACCACTTCTCCAGCCAGCTCATTTGGCGAGTACGAAGACGAATAACGCCATGAAGGCGAGGTTGATGAAGTACATCGCTTCGACCAGACCCACTGTCAGGAAGAAGATGGTGAACAGCCGACTCTGCGCTTCGGGCTGGCGGGCGACGCCCTGGATGGTCGCAGCACCGGCAAGGCCATCACCGATCGCTGCACCGATCGCCCCGCCAGCCAGTGCGAGTCCGCCGCCGACGAAGGCGCCGGCCATCGCAACCGAGCCGGTGGGTCCGCCCCCCTGCTGGGCGAGGAGCAGTTCAGAGAAACTCATGTCTTTCCCTCTTGTCCTGGAGCTAGGTTAAGTTATCTGAGTTTACGTCATGCGGACGATGATAGGATCAGCACGAAGGCCAAATGACCTTACGAAGGCGAGACGGGAGCCGTCAGTGGGCCGCCTCCGCGTCCTGACTGCCGGTCGCGAATCCGAAGTAGAGAATCGTGAGCAACGCAAAGATCAGCGCCTGGAGCGCACCGATGAACAGGTCGAACAACTTCCAGGCTGAGATCGGCAACCATGACGCGAGCGCCGGAATCAGCGACAGCACCCCGACCATGACGGTGCCCGCGAGGATGTTGCCGAACAGCCGCAGCGCGAGGGTGATCGGCTTCACCAGCTCCTCGATGACGAGCAGCGGAAGCAGGACCGGGTAAGGCTCGATGAAGTGACGGAAGTAGTGCTTGCCGTTGACCCGGATTCCCGTCACGTGCACAAGGATGATCACGAAGAAGGACAGCGCGAAGGTGAGGTTCACATCTGCGGTCGGTGGTGCGACGTAGTGTTCGAAGGCGTGCGGCACGAGCGACAGCCAGTTCGCGATCAGGATGAAGAAGAACAGACTGATCGCCAGCGGCACGACAAAGGGTGCGGTGCGGATTCCCATGTTGCTCTCCACCTGGCGCTCGACCTGGTCGGTCACCGACTCGAAGGCCAACTGCAGACCGCTGGGAACCTTGGCTTTCGACTTGGCCGCGAGATAGAGACCGAACCCGAGGACGATGACCGCGGCGATCGCGGTGGAGAGCACAGTGTCAGCGTTGATCGCCAGGCCCAGCACCTGCCACTTCAGGTGCTCGCCGACCTGTACGTCACCACCCGCGGCTAATAGGTATTCCCTCATGACGGGGGACCCCCGACTCCGGACTGGCGCAGCTCCTTGATCAGCGGAACCGACGCAATGAAGATCATCAATAGTTGCAGGACGGCCAGCCCGGCGAACACCGCGAGACCTTCAGGTCGCATGGCCAGCGCCAAGCCGACAGCGAGCACGGTGATCAGCGTGAGCCGGCCGAGTACCGACACCGCGAATCGCCGCCTGTTGGGGTCAGCGCTGGCCGCGAAACGCACGGTGGAATGCTGTACCAGCAGGGTGTTGAGCAGACCCAACCCGAGGCCACCGCAGAAGAACACTGCTGCAAGCGGATAACCCATCGGCGCGAGCACCACGAAACTGACGGCACCGAGGCCTGCCGCGATAGGCGTGGCCCGGCCTAAATTGACGACCGCTCTCGTTGATGCGGTCACGTCAGGGGTGATCACTCCGCGCTTACTCCTTCAGGAACGTGGTGAACTTGGTGTAGATATAGCCGCCCGCCCCGATGATTCCGACCGCCAAGCCGACCAGGGTGAACGCCGGGAGGGTGCCCACGACCTCGTCGGCCAGCCATCCGAGTCCGAGGCCGACCAGGAGGATCCCTGCAGTCGCGGCACCGAGGCTGAGTAGTGTCGCGAGCTCCGGGCCGTTGCGTTGTTCCACGACCACCTACCTCAGCGGGCGCATGACGTCGACCGCCGCCATCGCTCAAAAGCACTCCTCGCAGTCCAGGGGCGGCGCGCGTGGCGGAAACGCCACGATCATGAGCACTGCCGATGGGCCGGCTTGGCCTAAAATCCCACCCCCTGGGTGGGACCAACAGAAACTATCACACGGTCCGTCACCGCGACCGATCACCCCACCTGTCTCTAGCTGCGCTTCTTCAGCGGCGACGGGTGGTGCGATCGGGGCCTGGAGACGATCAGCGCGCGGGTAACCGGGGAATCATTGAGCCCACCACGGCGACCAACAGCCCCAGCGCGATCGACCACACCACGACGTAGACGTCGAACAGCGTCAGCGCAACGGCGCCGAAAGCGAGCAGGGCCGCCCACAGGTAAATCAACAGCACCGCGCGACGGTGCGAGTGCCCGATCTCCAGAAGGCGGTGGTGCAGGTGCATCTTGTCGGCGGCGAAGGGGCTGCGGCCCGCGCGAGTCCGGCGCACCACGGCCAGCAGCAGGTCCAGCAGCGGCACGAACAGCACTGCGGCCACAACCAGCAGCGGGGAGAACAGCGCCAGCACGTCGGTGGCGCCGTAGTTGCGGGAATCGACCCGGCCGGACGCACTGGTGGACGCCGCGGCCAGCATCACGCCGATGAGCATCGCTCCGGAGTCACCCATGAAGATCCGCGCAGGCTGGAAATTGTGCGGCAGAAAGCCCAGGCACGCGCCAGCAATGAGGGCGGCGATCAACGTCGGCGGGTACACCGACACGCTACCGCCCGACCGGGACAGCAGCTGCAGCGTGAACGCCCCGATGGCGACCGCCGCGATCAGCCCGATTCCGGCGGCCAGCCCGTCCAGCCCGTCTACGAAGTTCATCGCGTTGACCAGCACCACCGCGAGTGCGACGGTGACGAATACCGCCTGGTCCTGCCCCAGAACGAGGACCGAGCCGACCGAGCCGGCACCACCGTTCCACGGCACCCAGAAGATGAACCACTGCACGCCATAGAGCACCAGCACCCCGGCGGCGGTGACCTGCCCGGCGAACTTGGTGAGCGAATCCAGCTCGAACCGGTCATCCAGGGCGCCGAGCAGCATGATGATGCCGCCGGCGACCAGCACCCCCACGATGTCCCCGGAGAACTCGAAGGACCTGCGCAGCACGGGCAGCTGGTGAGCCAGCAGGACGCCGCCGAGGATCCCGCCGTACATGGCCACCCCACCCAGCCGCGGGATCGGGGCGCGGTGCACATCGCGCTCGCGGGGCGTCGCCACCGCACCGGTGTGGATTGCCAGCATCCGCACCAATCCGGTCAGCAGGAAAGTCACCACCGCGGTGGTGAGGCCGACCAGCAGGTACTCCCGCAGCGGCAGTCCAGATGACACGGGGACAGGTCCCACGTGGGCAGGCTAGCCCCGCGCCGGTTGCGCTCCCCCGGTAGCCCAACCGCAGTAGCGCCCGCTCCAGTGATCACTGTTTCGGAAGGATGAGCCGCGCTCATCGCGGTTGATTCTTCCGAAACAGTGATCATGCGATGGTGCGGGCCATGCGATCTTGTTGAGGACGTCGTCGGGACGAGCATCCAGGTCGTGCCAGGTAAATCGCAGGACCGTCCACCGCGCGTTCACCAAGGCGTTCTGCCGTCGTCGGTTGGCGACGAACCGGTCGGCCGTCATGTGCCAGGCCCACCCGCCGACCTCGATACCGACCCGCTGCACCGGGAACGCCAGCGGCAGTGCGCTCGGTACACCGCGGGGAAACGGATTCCGACGTTGCTTGGGCCGAGGTCGTGCCACCAAGCGGCGGACGCGCCATGTGCTACCGCATCCTTACCGGCCCACAGCACAGCCGCCCGCATCCGGACCTCATCAGTGCGGCGCGGTCGTCGGTTCCGCGTGATCGCTCAAATAGCGATCACTGAATCTGGGTGATCACTGAATCTGGACGGTCTGGCCGAGGACTTCGCTGATCTGGGCGACGGTCACCGTGCCTTCCCGGAGCACCACGGGTTCGTCAGCTGTGAGGTCGATGATGGTGGACGCCATCTCGCCGGCGGTCCCGCCGTCGAGATACACCGGCACCCGCTCGGCCAGCTGCTCGCGGGCCTGCTCGACGGTGGTCGCCGGCGGCTGGCCGGAGCGGTTCGCACTCGACACCGCCATCGGACCCACCTCGCGGAGCAGCTCCAGGGCGACCGGGTGCAACGGCATCCGCAGGCTCACGGTCCCCCGGGTATCGCCCAGATCCCAGCTCAGCGACGGCGCGTGCGGCAGCACCAACGACAGCCCGCCGGGCCAGAACGCCTCTATCAGCGCGCGCACCCGCGCTTGAACACCCAGCACCAGGCCATCCACAGTGGACCAGGAACCCACCAGTACCGGGACCGGCATGGCCCGGCCCCGCCCCTTCGCGGCCAGCAGCCCCTGTACAGCCGTCGCGGAGAACGCGTCGCAACCCACCCCGTAGACGGTGTCGGTGGGCAGTACCACCAGTTGACCGGCCCGGACCGCACCCGCCGCCGCGGTCAGCCCGGCGATTCGGCTCTCCGGCTGCGCGCAGTCATAAACAGTGCTCACGGATCGGAACACTAGGACATCCCACGACGGGGACGGCCCACCACGGGCCCGGATCTCCGACCGACGTTGACAGCACGTGATCAAGAAGGCACGATCCGTTTCCGATCCCTACGGAGGCCGCCCTTGCTCGTGTGTCGCAGTCTCGCGTATCGCCCAACCGTCCTCGCTGCCGCGGCGACCGTGCTGGCGCTGCTGGCGTTCCCGGGCAGCTCGAGCGCCGCCAGCGGCAAATCGCCGAAGCGCTATGTGGCGCTCGGTGACTCCTACACCGCCGGCCCGGTGATCCCGGTGCAGCGAATCGATCCGATCGGCTGTGAGCGGTCCACTAACAACTACCCTGCGCTGATCGCCCGAACCCTACAAATCCGCGACTACACCGATGTGAGCTGCAGTGGCGCGAAGACCGTCAACATGACGGCGCCGCAGACGGTGCCACTGGGCATCAACCCACCACAGTTCGATGCCCTGCGCCGGGACACCGACCTCGTCACGCTGACCATCGGTGGCAACGACCTCGGGTTCACGGAAATCATCTTCACCTGCGCCCGGGTCAGTGCCACCGATCCCTTCGGCAATCCCTGCCAACGAGAGGCCACCGCCGGCGGCGGAGATTTCTACGCACAGCGCATCGCCGAGGCGGCACCCAAGGTCGCGCGGGTACTCGACGGTATCCGGGCCCGCTCGCCGCACGCGACAGTGCTGCTGGTGGGATACCTGCGGATCCTGCCGCCGGCGGTCGGATGCTTTCCGGTGTTCCCGGTCGCCCGCGGTGACGTACCGTACTTAGACGGCTTGGAACAAAAGTTCAACACCATGCTGGCCGACCAGGCATTCAGCCACGGCGCGGCATTCGTCGACTCCTACGGAGGCTCGCTGGGCCACGACGCGTGCAAGCTGCCGGGGACGAAATGGGTGGAAGGGACCGTTCCCACCAGCCCGGCCGCGCCCGTGCACCCCAACGCCATTGGCATGAAAGAGGTGGCGGATTTCGCACGGGAGACGCTCAATAACCTCAATGAGACGGAAGCTGTGGGCAACCTCAATGAGACGGAAGCTGTGGGCTGATCATGGTCGCCCGCCGGGCAGTGGCGAACCGCGGCCGGCCATTGAGGTCGACGTGGTCTGCCACGTCGGTGAGCACCCGTCGGGCGGCGAGCAGCGCGGGGACGGCCACCGCGTGTGAGTCGTCGTGTTCGATCGCGATACTGCCGCCCTCGCGGAGCAGCCTGGTTCCGGTCCGCACCACATCGGGGATCACGGCGAGACCATCGTCGCCGGCGAACACGGCCGCTGGCGGCTCGTGCCAGGCCACCTCGGGTGGCAGCAACGCGTCCACCGGAACGTAGGGCGGGTTGCACAGCACCAGATGCGCCATTCCCTCCAGCGCGCTGAGCAATCCGGGATCGGCGACGTCACCGGCGTACAGCGCCACCTGCGTGTCGCCGGCCGCAGCCCGCAGATCGGCGTTGCGCCGCGCCCAGCTCAGCGCCACCGGGTCCCGTTCGACTGCGTGGACCTGCGCATCGGGCCTGGCGTGCGCCACCGCTAGCGCCAGCGCACCGGAGCCGGTGCACAGATCGATCACAAGCGGCTGCGTAACACCATCGAGTGCGGCCAGACCCCAGGTCAGCAGCACTTCGGTCTCCGGGCGCGGGATGAACACGCCCGGTCCGACCGCGACTTCGATGGGGCCCATCGGGGCCGTCCCGGTGAGGTGCTGCAAGGGCACCCGCTTGGCGCGCTGAGAAACCAGTAGCCGCAACGCCTCGACCACCGATGAGTCGACCAGCGGAACCATCGGCAACCGCCCTCGCGGCACGCCGACCACGTGCGCCGCGAGCAGTTCGGCGTCTACCCGCGGAGACTCCACCCCGGCGTCAGTGAGGATTCGCTGCGCCTCGAGCACCGCCAAGCGCAACGGTTGTCTGCTCACGAGCCCCGCAGGCGCAGCTCACGATCCGCCACGATCAGCGCGTCCAGCACCCCGTCGAGATCACCGTCGAGCACCGCATCGAGGTTGTAGGCCTTGTAGTTGACGCGATGGTCGGCGATCCGGTTCTCCGCGAAGTTGTAGGTGCGCACCCGCTCGGAGCGGTCGACGGTGCGAACCTGGGAGCGGCGCTGCTCGGAGGCCTCCTGCTGAGCTTTCTCCTCGGCCAGCGCCTGCAGCCGGGCCCGCAGCACCGCAGTCGCCCGGATCCGGTTCTGGATCTGCGACTTCTCATTCTGGCAGGACACCACGACCCCGGTCGGAAGGTGGGTGATGCGCACCGCGGAGTCGGTGGTGTTGACGCTCTGCCCGCCGGGACCGGAGGAGCGGTAGACGTCGATGCGCAGATCCTTGTCCTCAAGCTCGATCGCGACGTCGTCCGGTTCGGGGTAGACCAACACTCCCGCCGCCGAGGTATGGATCCGCCCGGACGACTCGGTGACCGGGACGCGTTGCACCCGATGCACCCCACCCTCGAACTTCAACCGCTCCCATACGCCGGACTGCCCGGATTTCACCGCAACCGTGACGTCCTTGTAGCCGCCCAGGTCGGACTCTGTGGCGTCGAGGACCTCAGCCCGCCAGCCGTGCCGCTCGGCGTAGCGCAGGTACATCCGCAGCAGATCCCCGGCGAACAGCGCGGACTCCGCGCCGCCCTCCCCTGACTTGATCTCCATCACCACGTCGGAGTCGTCGTGCGGGTCGCGGGGCAGCAGCAGGTCGGCTAACTCGGTTTCCAGCCGCGGGACCCGGCCGGCGAGGGCGTCAGCCTCGGCGGCGAAGGCCGGATCCTCGGCGGCGAGCTCGCGGGCGGCCTCGACGTCGCCACGGACCTGATCCAGCTCACGAACCGCCCGCACAATGCGGGATAACTCACCGTATCGCCGCCCTACCTTACGAGCCGTGTCGGGATCGTCATGTAACCCTGGATCAGCGAGCTGATGCTCCAGCTCGGCGTGCGCAACCAGCAGCGCCTTCACTGCCGCGGTGTCCACGCCGTGTCACCAATCCCTACCCGTGTCGATCCCCACTCGATACAGCGACCTTACTCTTTCGGACTCTTGCGGCGCGTCACTTCTGCCGTTTGCCGTAGCGCTTCTCGAAGCGCGCCACCCGGCCACCGGTATCCAGAATCTTCTGCTTGCCGGTGTAGAAGGGGTGGCAACTGGAGCACACCTCGACGTGGATTTGACCGTCGCGCTTGGTGCTGCGAGTAACGAAGGAGCTGCCACAACCGCAGGTGACCTGCGTCTCGACATACTCCGGGTGGATACCCTGCTTCATGGAAGTCCTCTCTTCATGGCCGCCGGGTCCCCTGTTCTGCGGACGTGGGGTGAACCGGAGCCGGACTGTGCACTGGCTCTGGAGAGCACTGAGCCGTGACAGTCTAAACCGTCAGTGGTGCCGCGATGTTCCCGCCTGCTGATCTCTCTGTCACAACAGCTCGGGCTGGATATCAGCGTACTGCCTGCGCAGGATATCCAGCGCAGGATGCTCGTTCGCCCACTGGATACCGTCGACCGCGCTGACGGAGCGGACACCGACTGCGGCGTTGGTGGCGAACACCGCGTCCACGCCGGCCAGATCGCTGAGAGTGACCGGCTCGGTGGCGATATGAACCTGCCGGGCCTGGTTGATCAGACTCATCGTCACGCCGTGAAGGCAGTCCGCCTCGGGCCAGACGATCCGATCGCCGTCCACGACACCGATGTTCGAGGTGGCCGCTTCGGAGATGGCGCCCCCGGCGTCGGTGAACAGCGCGTCGTCGAAACCATTGCGCTGCGCGACACGCCGCCACCGGAGCGAACCGAACAAGCCCACATGTTTGACCCCGGGCAGCTCCCGGCCGTGCCGGACTGACTGCAGACGCAATGCGGGCAGCGGTGCCATCGCGGCCGGTCGGGTGGTGACCAGCAGCTGCGGCTCGGCGTCGGCTCCGGGGTGTCCAAGACCGAGGTCGGGATCGAACACGGTCACCCGGACCACGACCGATCCGGCCGTGCCGGCCAGCGTGCGCCGGAGGAGATGCCGGACCCGGTCGGGGTCCAGGTCGGCATCGAAGACGCGGCGGCAGTCCCGCATCAAGCGTTCCAGGTGCAGGGTCAAACCCCGTACCCGCTGGTCGTCGACCCGCATCGAGGTGTAGTGACCGTAGTTGACCAGGGCCAGCGCCGTGACCTGGCCGAGGTCGGCGCAACCGCCGGTGCCCTCGGCCACCCGCCCGTTCAGTCGGCTTGCCTGCTCAGTCAGCTTGCCTACTCAGTAGGCCTGCATGCTCAGTAGGCCTGCATGCTCAGTTGGCCTGCCTGCTCAGTTGGTGCCGTTGCCGGCTGTCGACTTCGACACCTGCATCAGGAACTCGATGTTGGTCCGGGTCTTGCGGAGTTGGTCCAGCACCAGGTCGATGGCCTGTTGAGTCTCCAGCCCAGACAGCACCCGCCGCAGCTTGTGATAGATGGCCAGCTCGTCGGGGGACAGCAGCAGCTCCTCCTTGCGGGTACTGGATTGGTTGATATCGACGGCCGGGAAGATTCGCTTGTCGGAGATCTTGCGGTCGAGTTTGAGCTCGGAGTTGCCGGTCCCCTTGAACTCCTCGAAGATCACGGTGTCCATCGTCGACCCGGTCTCGACCAGCGCCGTCGCGAAGATGGTCAGCGAGCCGCCATCCTCGATGTTGCGGGCCGCGCCCAAGAACCGCTTCGGCGGGTACAGCGCTGTGGAGTCCACGCCACCGGACAGGATCCGGCCGGATGCCGGTGCCGCCAGGTTGTAGGCCCGGCCCAGCCGAGTGATGGAATCCAGCAGTACGACGACGTCGTGGCCCATCTCCACCAGCCGTTTGGCCCGCTCGATGGCCAGCTCCGAGATCGTGGTGTGGTCCGACGGCGGGCGGTCGAAGGTCGAGGCGATGACCTCACCCTTCACCGACCGCTGCATGTCGGTGACCTCCTCTGGCCGCTCGTCGACGAGCACGACCATGAGGTGGCATTCCGGGTTGTTGATGGTGATCGCGTTGGCGATCGCCTGCAGGATCATCGTCTTGCCCGCTTTGGGCGGCGAGACGATCAACGCCCGCTGACCCTTGCCGATCGGCGCGACCAGGTCGATCACCCGGGTGGTCAACACGTTCTGCTCGGTTTCCAGCCGCAGCCGCTCGTTGGGGTACAACGGGGTCAGCTTGGTGAACTCCGGGCGCTGTTTGGCCTGCTCGACGTCCAGACCGTTGATGCTGTCGACCCGGACCAGCGGGTTGAACTTCTGCCGCTGCTGCTCGCCATCGCGAGGCTGGCGCACTGCGCCGGTGATCGCGTCACCCCGGCGCAGCCAGTATTTGCGGACCAACGACAGTGACACGTACACGTCGTTGGGCCCGGAGAGGTAGCCCGAAGTGCGGACGAACGCGTAGTTGTCGAGCACGTCGAGGATTCCCGCGACGGGTAGCAACACGTCGTCGTCACGGACTTCCAGCTCTCCACCGTCTCGGCGGTCGCTGCTGCGGTCAGGGCCGCGGTCTGGGCCGCGGTCGGGCCCACGGTCGGCACCGCGATCATTGCGGTTGCGGCGGTTGCGGTCGCGGAACCGCCGGCCACGGCGGCGGCCGGCCTCGTCGTCGTCGTCGCCTCCGCCGCGCGGCCCATTCTGGCCGGCTGCATTCTGGCTGACGTGCTGGCTCGCATTCTGACTGTGGTTGGGGCCGCCCTGGGTCTGATCAGCCTGGACTTGATCGCCGTGAATCTGAGTGCCTTGACTCTGATTCCCCTGGAACCCATTGCTCTGGGTTTGATTACCCAGCGTCTGATTGCTTTGGGTTTGATTGCTCTGGGTTTGATTGCTCTGGGTCTGATTGCCTTGGGAGCGAGTTACCTCACCGCCACGGACCGGACGCCGCCGCCGGTTGCGGGACCGGTCAGCACTGTCGGCGTCCCCGTCCGGCTGGTCCCGGTCCTGCTGATCACGGTCTTGCTGACCCTGACCCTGCTGAGGCCGGCTCTGCTGATCCGGGGCAATCGGCTCAACGGAGGTCAGCGACTCCACGCGACCCGACTCGGGCCGATCCGGCACGACGGAAGCCGACGCGACGACCGGAGCAATGTGCTGCCCGGCTGGCGGGGCATCGGCCTGAACTGCCACGGTCGGGGTACCAGTGTGGCCACTCGTTTGGGTGGCGGTTTGGGCTACCGGGCCGTCGAGCGGGAGCTGTTCAGTGGTCGCCCGCCGCTGCCCGGGGACGTCGCCCTGGCGTTCTTTGATCGCGGAGATCAAGTCGTTTTTACGCATACCGGCGATGTTGGAGATACCCATCTGGCCAGCCATCTGGCGCAACTCCGCCATCACCATTCCAGACAGCCCGGCGCGGCGACGCGGCGCCGCCCCGTTGCCCGAAGCCGGCGCAGCGTTGCCAGCTTGGTCGGCTGGGCGCTGGTCCGAAGATTCCGCAGCAACAACGTCGCTGCCCAACAGGTTGATATCGCTCACGCAGGTCCTTCCTAACCGACCCGGGACGTAGCTCGGGCCAGCCTGTTCACCGTCCGGCGGTATGCGGACGGCGCTTGATCCGGTGCGGGAGGCTCGCGTACCCAAAAGCATCGGTTCGAGCCGACGGCACGGGACATGTCCAGTTGTGGCAAGAGCCTGGGTGCCAGCCTTCCCGCTACCACGTAACTGGAGGGCGGGAGATTAATTGCCCGGGTGAGAGGAACCCGAACTCGGCACCGGCGCCCGTGCACACGGTGTCTGAACGCCACTGAGACTATCGGTCCGGCGCCATCGCGGCAACAACCGGCCCGCGGATGGGTGGATCACCCCTGTTCGACAGCGGCACCGGCGCGGGCGACGTCGAGTGGAAACTGGGTGAAACCGGCAGTATTCACCACGGTCAGTGCCTGGCCAGGGGCTGGCAACGCCAGTACCGCCGGCCCGGCACCCGACACCGCGGCGGCAACCCCGGCAGCGCGCAACGCGTCGAGCAACCGACCCGTCGCCGGGTAGGCCGCTCGCCGGTAAGACTGATGCAACCGGTCCTCGGTAGCGGCCAGCAGCAGCTGCGGCGCGGCCGTCAACGCGTGCACCAGCAACGCCGCTCGCCCGGCGGTGAATGCCGCATCGGCGTGCGGCACCTTGTCGGGCAGCAACCCACGGGTGACCTTGGTGGCCGACGTCTCCGCCGGCACCAGCAGCACCGGCGCCAGCACGGCATGGGGCTCCAGACGAACTGCTCGAAAGCGCTGCTCGTCGCGCCAAGAGATCACCACACCACCCAGCAGGCTGGCACCGACATTGTCGGCGTGCCCGTCAAACCCTGCCGCCAAGTCTAACGCCACCTCGTCCGGTTGCATTCCCGCGAGCGCATAACCAGCCAGCACCCCGGCGACGGCAGCCGCCGCTGAGGAGCCCAGTCCGCGGGATTGCGGGATGCTGTTGTGGCAGCGCAGCACGAGCCCGTCGGGCCGGTAACCGCACCGGGTGCACGCCGCTCGCAGTGCGCGTACCACCAGGTTCTCTTCGTCGGTGGGCACCTGACCGGCGCCCTCGCCGTGCACTTCGACTCGCAGACCGGACGCCGCCGGCCTCACCTCTACCTCGTCGTAGAGGGCCAGCGCCAAGCCGAGCGCATCAAAGCCAGGTCCGAGGTTCGCCGTGGACGCTGGTACCCGGACCCGCACCACCGGAGGGCTCAAGAAAGATCCAGAGCGGCGGCCACCGCGGCCGGGTCGACCGGGGTGAGTTCGGGCTCGGGCGCGTCGCGCAACGCGGTGTCGGGGTCCTTGAGCCCGTGCCCGGTGACCGTGCAGACCACCAGCGAACCACGAGGCAGCCGACCATCGTCGACGACTCGCAACAAACCCGCCACCGAGGTGGCCGATGACGGTTCGACGAACACCCCTTCCTGCCCGGCCAGCAACCGGTATGCGACAAGGATCTGCTCGTCGGTGACCGCCTCGAACAACCCACCGGACTCGTTGCGGGCCCGCATCGCTGCGTCCCAGGACGCCGGGTTGCCGACCCGGATGGCGGTGGCGATGGTGTCGGGTTTCAGCACCGGCGCGCCGTGCACCAGCGGGGCGGCTCCAGCGGCCTGGAAGCCGAACATCCGCGGCCGACCCGCCACCAACCCGTCAGCGTGGTACTCGGTGTAACCGAGCCAGTAGGCGACGATGTTGCCGGCGTTGCCGACCGGTAGGCAGTGCACATCGGGCGCTCGTCCGAGCACGTCACAGATTTCGAACGCGGCGCTTTTCTGCCCCTGCAGCCGAACCGGGTTCACCGAGTTGACCAGTGCGGTGACCGGGTAGTCGGCGGCGGTCTTGCGGGCCAGCTCCAGGCAGTCGTCGAAATTGCCGTCCACAGCCAGAATCCGCGCGCCGTAGGCGGTGGCCTGGGCGAGCTTGCCCAGCGCGATCTTGCCCTGGGGCACCAGCACGGCGCTGGGGATCCCGGCTCGGGCCGCGTAGGCGGCGGCTGAAGCGGCGGTGTTGCCGGTCGAGGCGCACAGCACTGCTTCGGCGCCGCGGGCCAGCGCTTCGGTCACCGCCATGGTCATCCCCCGGTCCTTGAAGGACCCGGTGGGGTTGGCACCTTCGACCTTGAGCAGCACCTCGCAACCGGTGCGCTTGGACAACACCGGAGCCGGCAGTAGCGGGGTGCCACCTTCGTGCAG
The DNA here is from genome assembly GCA_003244055.1 of Pseudonocardiales bacterium. Classification (GTDB taxonomy): domain Bacteria; phylum Actinomycetota; class Actinomycetes; order Mycobacteriales; family Pseudonocardiaceae. The sequence continues at coordinate 14,893 of QHBZ01000224.1, forward strand.
GGTCACCACCCGGGCGCCGGGGCTGACCCGGATCCGGTCCGGGTAGGCCTCGATCACTCCAGGCCACGCTCGGCTTGTCGCCACCTGCGGTATCACGTGACCTCACCCTCCACCCGCATCACGCTGACCACGTCGCGAACCGCGTCCAGTCCGGCAAGCTTGTCCACCGTGGAGCGCAGCGCGGCGTCCGGCGCGCTGTGCGTGACGATCACCAGGTTCGCCCCGGCGCCGCCCGCCGTCGCGCGGTCAGGCGTGCGGCCGGTCTGGCGCACCGCCATGATGGACACCTCGTGCTCGGCGAAGACCTGCGCCACCTGCGCCAGCACCCCGGGGCGGTCCACCACCTCGAGACTGACGTGATAGGCGGTCGGGGTGTCGCCCATCGGCTGGATCGGCAGGTCAGCGTAGGCGGACTCGCGTGGCCCGTAACCGCCCGCCAGCCGGTTGCGGGCCACGGCCACCAGGTCACCGAGCACCGCGCTGGCGGTCGGTGCCCCGCCGGCGCCCTGGCCGTAGAACATCAGCGCACCGGCGGCGTCCGCCTCGACGAACACGGCGTTGTACGCGCCTGCCACCGTGGCCAGCGGGTGCGAGCGGGGAATCATCGCCGGGTAGACCCTGGCCGAAACCGCCTCGGTACCGGTGGCATCGACCACCCGCTCACAGATCGCCAGCAGCTTGACCGTGCGACCGAGCTGCCGGGCGGCGAGAATGTCCGCGGCGGAGACCTCAGCGATACCCTCCCGGTAGACGTCGGCGCTGGTCACCCTGGTGTGAAAGGCCAGCGACGCGAGGATGGCGGCCTTGGACGCGGCGTCGTAGCCGTCCACGTCGGCGGTCGGGTCGGCCTCAGCGTAGCCCAGGGCGCTGGCCTCCTCCAACGTCTCGGCATAGCCGGCACCGGAGCTGTCCATGGCGGACAG
>QHBZ01000225.1 GCA_003244055.1 Pseudonocardiales bacterium
CTTCGACCAGTTGGGATCAAGGTCACGCAGAGTTGAAGCGGAAGCAATCGCAAGATGTCCCGCAAGAGGTGCGATGATCGCCAAGCCCAGCGGTATCGGACGGACCGCATCGGCGATGTACGGGAGGCGATCGATGCGAATCGTGCGCGGAAGTGATCAGCTGGTGGAGCAACGGCCTTCGCCGCTGCCTACGATTCAGCGCCTGGTGAGCGCGGCTACCGGCTCAACGCAGCTCACCGTGCTCGTTAACCAGCTTGACGCTGGAGACGAAGTTGGCTCGCACACGCACGACGTCGAGGAAGTCCTCTACGTCGTGACCGGTCGGTGTCAGGTCGAAGCAGGTGATGAGACAGCCGCGCTGCACGCCGGGGACGCAGTGGTCATACCGCCAGGCGCACTCCACGGTTTCCGGCATTCCGGCCAACCACAAGCGACCGTGGTCGCCGTCCTCGCGTCGGCCACCGCCCAGACAACCTGGTCCCAGCGCCCCAGCCGCGAGATGCCGGGTATCGGGTGATCGCGCTCGACCAGCGCGGTCACAGCGAGTCCGATCATGTAGCCAGCTACACCACACGTCGGCGCGACACAAACATGGTGACGACTTGACCGCAGCCACGCCACGATGCATCCGACCGGCCCATGGCGCACCACCCGGGCTATCCCGGTCACGGATCGGCTACCGGTCGGGCGACACCGGTCATCGTTCGACCCATGAGACCGTTGTGGCGCTCAGTTGGGCGACATCGCCAGCCTATGCGCGATCTGGAAAACGTTGCCGTAGGGGTCTCGAACCATCGCCCGCCGGTGTCAGTCCTTGCTGAGCAGGACCTCGCCTTCAAGACCGTCTGGATCGCGGAAGAACACGCTGTGCACCGCCCCGAAGTCGGTGACCGTGCCGTCGCTGGCGCCGCTGTCGATCAGCCGCTGTCGGATCGCGGCGAACGCCTCCGGTGAGGCGGCCTGCAGCCCCACGTGGTCGATGCGCCCGCGCCCCCACATCGGGGTCTGCCGGTCCACCTCGGTGTTGCCCTCGATCACAAAGATGTTCAGCTCGGTGTGCGGACCGATCCGGATCATGGTCATCGTCTCCCCCGGAGCCTGCCCGTGCTGGCGGGTCGGCCCGACCTCGGCGTCGAACACCTCGGCGTAGAACCGGCCCAGGCGGGCGACGTCTTTGGAGAGCCAGGCGATGTGGTTGATGCCGTCGAGCAGCACGGTGTTCTCCTTCGTTGTGAAATGGGCCGGCCGAGTTTCGAGCCTAGGTAGTCGCTACCAGCAGCTCCTCTGAGCTTGACGGCGGCCGAAGGCCATCGGTCCGGTTGTCGAAGTAGCGTTGGGCGAGACTGTCTGCCGACACATGCTGGGCCTGTTTGAAACCGGCATCGCGGGCCAGCTCCAGCATCTCCGGCGGGGTGAAGAAGCTGAGGAAGGGCGTCCCGGCTGCTCGCGCGGATTTTTCGACCGCCTGATGCTGCGGGCGATCCACGGGTTCGGCGAGCTCGGCCGGCAGGATGAACGTCATGGCCAGAGTGGAGCCCGGGGCGAGCGTCGCGACCTGCCGCAGGGTGGCCGCGATCGCGTCCTTGGTGAGGTACATGGTGACCCCGGTAGACGCCACGACCGCCGGCTGGGCTGCATCGAAGCCGGCGCTCGCCAGCTGGTCCCACCACGACGAGCCGGCCTCGAAGTCCACCGGCACGAGCCGCAGCCACTCGGGGATGCCTAAGCCGAGCCCGACCAGTCGTTGGCGCTTCCAGGCCTGAGGCCCAGGCTGGTCGACCTCGAAGACCCGCAGGAGCGACGCGATCTCCGGTCTGCGCTGGGCGAAGGTGTCAAGGCCGGCTCCGAGGATGACGTACTGGGCGACGCCGTGGCCGGTCTGTTCGGCGACTAGATCCTCGACGAATCGAGCACGCGCCACGATGGATGCTCGGAAGCCGCGCGTGGCGTGGGGGTCCATATCTCGGCGGCGGCGCCAGCCGTCGTCGGGGGCCGCCAGCCGCAGGCCGAGCTCGTCTTCGAGCACATGCGGTGGCGGGTCGACCTGGACGTGCAGAGCCCGCCACAAGGCGACCCGCACCGCCGTGCTCTCTGGCACCGCTGTCCGCATATCACCCACGGTGTCCTTCCCTTCCGATCAGTCCTTGGCTTGGGCCTGGAGGCTCCAGACCCGCCCATCGGGGTCGCGGACGGTCATCTCCCTGGTCCCGTAGTGGGTGTCCTCGAACGGGGTGATGACCTCGACCGCAGGGTCGAGGTAAAACGACTCGGCATCGGCCACCTTGACAACGACCTGGACTTGGGGCTGTCGGTCCTGCGGCACCTCTGCGACGAAGACGTAGGGGCCTTTGCCATGTCTGAGCAGCCCTGAGGCGTGATCGGTCGAGAACTACGCCGCCTGGAACTGCCGCTCGGTTTCGTCGAGCAGCGCGTAGGCAAGGCCGGCCCGGCCGCCGAACCGGCGGTACACGGTGCCGACGCCCACGCAGGCGGCGGCGACCTGGTCCATGGACAGCGCGTCGACCCCTGAGTCGTTGAGGATCCGCCGGGCGGCCGCGAGGAGTGCCCGCCGGTTGCGCGCCGCGTCAGCCCGCTCCGGCGGCGGCTGCCCGACCAGCGGTAGCAGGGTCCGCCCACCCTCGGTCGTCTCGTCCTGCCGTGACATCGGATGCGGTGTCTCCCGTCACAGGGCCGTGTCCGGTGACTGTACCGAGCGCGACCGCACTGCCCGGACGGTTTACAATCGGAGAACCCTCCGTTTATGGTCGGACTGTCCGGAGAATACTCGGCACATGAAGATCGCCACGTTCCGCGCCTCGTTCGGCAACGTCGATGCGCACCTGGTGGCCGACAGCTCGGGACTGCGGCTGCAGGGCGTGGCCCGCGTCGAATCGATCTCCATCAACAATCCGCCCGAGTTCCGCCAGCACGTCGTGCACGGCGCCGACTTCTTCGACGGCGACAACCACCCCGAGATCACGGTGCGTTCGCAGGACGTGCAGGTCCACTGGGGATGGACGGGCAGCTGCAGATGCCCGGCGGCGGGGATGTGCGGCAGCCTTCGACGCGGCTCACACAATCGGCGGCTACTCACAGCCGCGGCGGCTGAGCTCCTGCCGGTGACCGCTTGGAGGTGTTCGAACGCCTTGCCGAGCTCCCGCCGTACAACGAGGAAATCGAGGTGCCCGAGCCGGTAGCTACGCAAGGTGCTCAACACCATCGGCGCCCGGGTACTCGAGCGGGAGCTGCCGGTCGGTCAGGCGCACCAGGCATTCGGCGCCGACGACCGGCTGGCCGACGATCGGCTGCGGACGGCGCTGACCGCTCTGATCGCGGAGCTGCTACGCACGGCGGGCTCAACCTCACACGCGGGCACGACAGCTGCGTGACGACTGTATTTGTTGCGCATGTGGCAGAAGGTCTGGACATTCAGCAAGGGTTGATCACGGCTTGTGTGCCTACGGTGACACATACTGTCGTCGTAGGCACACAAGCCGTGATCTCCTTATCTAGGCGACGGCGGGTTGAGCGTCGGCGCCAGGCGCGGACTCGGCCCCCGCCCCGCTATTTGACGCACTGGACCCCGGCACCGGAGATGCTGTCGGGGTCCGCGTCGTTGGGCTGTGCGGCTCCTGGTGCCGGCACCGGCACGGGACCCGGCGATGAGTCGCCGGCCGGGACAGAGTTGGTGGCGCCGAGGCTGTCAGGTATCGTGTAGTCGGCGCCCAGGACCACCCGGAGGTGCCCGGTCGACACCGTTGAGTCCCGCGCGGTGGGTAGCTCACCGAGCATCGTGGCCAGGGTTTTGGCCGAGTCCGCGGCGCCGGAATCAGGGTAGTAGATCGTCGTGGTGCTCCGGTGCCTTCGGGCGGTGCTGGTGACACCCTGGGTGAAGCCGGTGGCGGTCAGGGCGTGTTCCAGCGACCCCGCCAACCCGTTGCGGTTGGTGGCGTTGATCACGTCCACGATGCCTGATTGGCTGCCGGACACCGGGGCGGGTGCGGCGACGACCGGCGTGGGGGTGGGGCCACCGATCAGGTTGTGCACCAGCGCCTGGACCTGGGGCACGTCGACGATGTTGACGTCCTCGCCGGCCGGGTTGGTGCCGAAGCGGACGATCGGCAGGGTATGGAAGGTGATGTTCCCACCCGTCAGGGCGGACGCCTGCTGGGCGAAGGACAGCAGCTCCAAGCCTGTGTCGGCGGCGATGTTCTGCTTGGCCACACTGATCAATCCGCGCAGTCGCGCCGGGTTCAGGAACGTCCCGGCCTGCTTGAGTTGGAAGACCAGCGAGGCGATGAACGCTTGTTGGCGACGTTCCCGGTCCAGATCGCTGAAGTTCAGCTGCATGTGGACGGAATCGCGGCGCTGGCGCACGAAAGCCACCGCCTGCGCAGCGTTGATCTGCTGGTAACCCTTGTGGAAGTCCGCGCCGGAGTAGGTGTCGCGGGTGTCCTCCTTCAGGCATACCGTGATCGGCTCCACCACCTGAGCGAGCTGGTAAAAGGCGACCATGGTCACCTCCACGAAGTGGTCGATCGGCACGCCCCCCAAGAACTGGGCGACCGTGTCAACCTCTTCCTGGCGACCAGCATCGCGACTCCCCTGTTCCAGCCTGGTCTGGTCGCTCACGCCGGCAGCCGTCAGCTTCTTGTGTTCCTGGTCGAACGCAAAACCATAGGCTTGCTTGATCTTCCCCTTCGAGACACCATCCGGGCTGCCCGGGAGGCTGACGTAGTCGTCGCGCGGGATGGAGATGGCGGTGGCCCTGGAACCATTGCCGGGCAGGTGCACCAGCATCAAAACGTTGGCGTTGTAACCGCCGACCTGCTCGTCACCGGCGTGCAATGCCTGATAAATCTCCGGCGGCAGCGGTTTGCCGTTCTCGTCCAGCCGGCTGTCCAATCCCATGATCAGAATGTTGGTGTCCCCGCCGGCCGACTTGGGGGCGTCCTCTCGGATCGCGTCGGACCTGCCGATCCCGGTCAACAGTTCGTGGTACTGGCTCCAGCCATACCCGGTGACGCTGAACACGACCAACGACACCAGCGCGATAATCCACCGCGCGATCGATCCCCCCCGGCGGTCATGGCGGCGAGCCGGGCGATGCCCGGAGGGCCGACCGTCCCGACCACCACGGTGCCCGTTGGCGCCGACCAGCGCCCGCGCACGCCCCGGCGGCACCGTTGTCCCCGGCCGGTCAGCACGCCCATTGCGACCCGGCTGGCCCATCTGACCCGGCTGACCCGCTCGATCCGGCGGGACCGACGGACGGCGCGGGACGCCTGACCGCGGCGGAGTGGGCGCCCGGCGCCGACGATCACCGCGGGCATCCCCGCCGGGACCCGAGCGCCCTTCGCCGCCAGCCACACCACTCCCTGCGCCTGTGGTCGATCCCGCCCCGCATCTTCGGGCGCTGCCGCCCCGACGGGTAGACGCGCCAGCCCCAAGACTAGTTGCGCTATGTCACACGGACGCGCCGGGCTTATTTGCTGCTGAGGCTGTCTTACTTGCTGCTAAGGCTGGCGACCAGGTTGATCGTGGTCGCCAGGATGCCGGTGCCGAACAGGTAGGACAGCAGAGCGTGCCGCAGCGCGGTTCGCCGGATGATCCTGCTCCGCAGCGGGGTATCGGAGACCTGGAAGGTCATCCCGATGGTGAACGCGAGGTAGGCGAAGTCGGTGTAGGTGGGGGGCTCGGGCTGGTTGAAGTCGATCCCGCCGTCCTCCCCGGCGTAGTAGAGCTGTGCGTAACGCAGCGTGAAGACGGTGTGCACGATGGCCCAGGAGAGCACGACGGACACCAGCCCGAGCCCGACCCGGAACAGTTCCTGGGTGCCGTGCTGCTGTCCAGCTCGAATCAGCACGAACCCGACCGCCACCAGGCTGGCGATGGCCGCACTGACCAGGAGCAGATCGGTGACGGCGCGGTCGGGGTCGGTGACGGTGGCACGTTGCGCCGTGCTGCGCGCGTCGCGGTTGCGGATCGTGGACCACAACCAGGTGAGGTAGACCAGCGACGCGAGGTCCCAGCCGAGCAGCAGACCCAGCGGCACGGACGTCGCCATGCTGGCCGGCACTGCCGCGGCCACCCCGAGCAGTATCGAGACGGTCACCTCGCCGCCGGCCGTCATCCCCCGGAGAAAGGGGGCGCCCGATCGGCTGGTCACACTGTTCTGCTTTTCATACTGGGGCCGGCGGTGGCGAGGTGCGTTCCAGCGCTTGCCAGCCGGTGTCATGGGCGCGTTCGGCAGCTTCTGCGCGCCCGCCGCCACGCAGGCCGAACAAGCGCTTGGCGAACAGTAGGTAGCCGACCACGGCAAGGTTGATGACTAGTGTGATGATCTTGGTGACGGTGATCCGGCCGGTCAGCTCGTAGACTTCGGGGATCAGCAGCAGCGTGGTCGCGATGAACGTGAGGTACTCGGCCCACCGATGGGCGAACCACAGGCCCACAGCTTCGATGCCCTCGAGCAGCGCGTAGCCGGCCAATGCCAAACCCACGAGTAACAGCGTGGAGGGTTTCGCAGCGAAGGCCTTTCGTAGTTCCTGGAGGATGCCGCCGCCGGCCTGACCGTTCGGGCCGCCGACGCCTCCCTGCACCACGTCCAGGATTTGGTAGAACGTGTGGCTCAGGGCCACCCGGTTGGCGGCGAACAGGAATACCGCCACGGTCAGGACACCGAGCACGAGGAAGTGCACGAGCCGATCCAGGGCGATCAGGCGCAGTACATACCGGTCCCGCAGCGGTCGCCCCCGCAGTGGCAGGTTGATCTCGGAGCGATCAGGCAGGTGTTCGCGAGTCGGCGCCACCGGCGGCGCCATCGGAACCCACGCGTCGCACCGCACGCAGCGATACCAGCGAAGCCCATCGCCGAGTTCCCGCACGAGCATGTCGTCGACGGGTCGGATCTCAGCGACGTCGGTGCCGAGGAGCTCGTGGCCGCCCAGCCCACAGCCGATGAGCTCGTAGTGGAACTTCGGCCGCAGCCGCTTGCCGCGCTCAGTCCCCGGCGGAGCCTGACCGCGCGGTGCCTCCTGCTCCCCCGCCATCAACCCTCACCACCATCGAGCCAGAACCGCTCAGCCGCTTCAAGTTACGCGTGACCGCTCAGCCTAGCGAGCCGAACACCTGGCCCGGACTTTCCACCCTCGCGGGCCTGGCTGTGGCCGGCGGATCAATGCTTCTTATGACCGTGCGCGCTGGACGTCGGGATCTCAGTCGTAGTCACAGGCGCGGTGGTCGGGGGGACGTCGCTGGTGGTAGCGGGGGGCGAGGTAGTGGTCGTCGGGATCGTCGTGGTCGACGGAGGGTTGGCCGGGATGGTGGGCGCACTGGCGCCGGTACTGCCGCTCGGCCGGGGCGCAGGCAGCCCAGCCCTGGTGGTGTGCGGTGCGACGGGGGCGGGGGCGGCCGTCCCGTCGGGTGGGGGCGGGTCGCCGCCGTTGCTGGCGTTCGGTGCCGCCGGAGGCGCGACGGAGGTCGCCGCCGGGGACCCGACCGGAGCCGGGGCGGCAGGACCGCTACCGGCAGTCAGCACCAACGCGGCACCCCCAGCCACGACGAGGGCGAGGATTGCCGCTGCTGCGACCAGTGTCCCCCGCCGCGAGCCTCCCTGGGCCCCCAGCAGTTGACGCCACCGTGGCTCGGCGACCTCGATGTCTAACGGGGTGCTGGTCAGGACCGGCCGCTGCGGGATCACTATCGGGGCTGTCGTGGGGACCTCAGGCGTGGATCCCACCGCTGAGCGTTGCGGCGGGACCAGTGGAACCCCCGCGTCGGCGCTGTTCGAAGGGGCCGAATCGGCCGCGCCAGCGGGAAGCGCGGACAGCGCTGCGCCGAGCGCGATCGCGGCCTTGGGATCAGAGTCGACTGCGACCGGGCGACCGAGCCCGGCGGAGACGAGCTGCGCGACCAGGGGCACCCGTGAAGAGCCGCCGACGAGCAGTACCGCGTCGAGGCCCTGGGGTTCGATGGCTGCGGATCGAAGCGTCCGGCGCAGCGCCTCGACGGTCTCGGTCACCTGGGAACGGATCATTTCCTCGAACTCGGCCCGGACCAGCCGCACCTGCGACCGGATCCCCGGCGCCAGCACCGGGATCATCACCTCGGTGTCAACCGACAGCGCTTCCTTGGCCGCGGTGCACTCCCGCCGCAGCGCAGCGGTCGCTTCCAAGGTGGCGGGATCGTCGGGATCCAGCTCGGCGAGGTCGGGGACCGCGGCCAGAACGTGGTTGAACACGGCCTCGTCGAAGTCCACACCGCCCAGTTGCTCGAGTCCCTGGGGATGGCCGAGCACGGAGAACGTCGTGGCCCCGGTCTTGCGGACGACGGCGGCGTCGAAGGTTCCGCCACCGAGGTCATAGACCGCGATGGTGCTGCCGGACTCGATGCGTTCCTGCAGCGCGTAGCTCGCTGCCGCGGCCTCGGGTTCGGTGCGGAAGGTGACCTCGGGAAGCTCGGCCACGCGTAGCGCCTCCGCGATGATCCGGGTCTTGTAATCGCCCCAGCTGGCCGGGTGGGTGATCACGATGCCCGCGGCGGGTCCGCCCTCACGCTGGGTGACCCGGTCGACGACCCAGCGGACCACCTTGGCGGTGATCTCGGGCGCGGAGTGCGGAGCACCGCCGATCACCATCGGGACCTCATCGCCGATGCGCCGCTTGAACTCGCGGACCACCCGGTCAGGGTGGGTGACGGCGCGGCGCTCGGCCGCCTCCCCGACGATCACTTCACCGTCTTGGCCCAGGTAGACCACCGAACTCACCGCGTTCGAGCGCGTGCCCAGCGGGACCACCTCAGGCAGCGCCCGCCGCCCTGCCTCCACGCGGCAGATCGCCGCGGCGGTGAAGGTGCTGCCCACGTCGACCCCGAGCCAGTAGCTCATCCTCGCGTCGACCTTCCTCATCGTGGCGTAGCCGCCGAATTGCTGCAGCGCGCAAGCGAATCGGCACGGTACCTGGGTTACGCACCGTCACCGCGAGCCCACCGGATGCGCCGCCACCACCGCCCAGACTTCCCGATCGCGATCTTGTACCGCGTTCTGGATGCCGGGACGACTCTTACCGATTCGCGCATACTCGGGTAGATGGAGCAGCCGGCGGTGGGGTGCGCCCCGGGTGGCGACGGTGGCGGAGGCTGCCACGGTGGCGGGGTTGCAGGATGCGTTCAACCGGGAGTACAGCACACCGACGCCCGGGCCCGCGGTCCTCGCTACCCGGCTCCGGCGGCTCCTGGCAGGCAGAGAGGTGATCGCCCTCCTAGCGGGTGATCCCGCCGTCACCGTCGCGCTGCTGACGCTGCGCCCCAACGTTTGGTACGAGGGTCCGGTGGCCCTTCTCGACGAGCTTTATGTTGCGCCGGAACTGCGCCGACAAGGACTCGGATCCACACTTAAAACCGCCGAGGCCATGACCCGAGAACGCGGTGGCGAATTACTCGAGATCAACGTCGACGGTGACGACATCGACGCGCGCCGCTTCTACGAACGGCACGGATACACCAACACCGAGCGGGGCCAGGACCAGCCGCTCCTCTACTACTACCGGGAACTGACCGACGCCCCGTCCTAACCCGAACGTCACGGGACGTCCAGCAAAGCAATGGTCGATCCGGCACCCCCCGCGCGGCTAGAGGTCGTGCGCGTCGTGAACTCGACAGCACGGACCTTTTTGGTCGGGTGGAACGTCCGTGCTGTCTAGTTCACGACACCAGAGCCACTCGACTGCGCCAGCAACCCGGTACCCAGCCGCTGGCTAGGCGCTCGACCGGCGGTCACGTCACCGACCGACGGAATTCCGGTGCCGACGACCAAGACGTCGACTCCTTCTGGCTTGGGCAGCCGCGGGATTGCGCCGACGCGTTGCGGGTGGGTTCGTAAGATCGGATGCGTGGCTCGCCTGGTGCTCATCAACGGTGCCCCTGGTAGCGGCAAGTCGACGCTGGCGCGGATGTATGCCGAGGCGCATCCGCTGACACTGGCACTGGATATTGACGTGGTCCGCGCGATGCTCGGGCGCTGGTTGGACCACCCGACCGACGCCGGGCTCATCGCGCGGGCTATGGCGGTGGAGATGGCCCGGGTCCAGCTCATGGCAGGCAGGGACGTCGTGGTCCCGCAGTTCCTCGGCCGAGTCGAGTTCATCGTCGAGTTGGAGAAACTCTGTCAACAGGTCGGCGCCGACTTCGTCGAACTCGCCTTGCTCAGCAACCCACAAGATCTCACCCGCCGCTTCGTTCACCGCTCTCGCCACCCCGAGGCGCCCGCGCACCGGGGTCGAGGAGTTGCCGGCGATGAACAGTCGACTACTTGAGGTCGTCGCGAGCCGACCGGGCACCCGCACCGTGATGACCGTGTCCGGGGAGCCGGACCGGGCCTACCGTGACCTGCTCGCCCTCATCAATCAGAGGTGAGCACGCGGGGTCATCATGCCGAGGCCAATCGGTTCTTGAGCGTCTCTTCGGCAACGGTGGGAGCTCAGCGATCGAGCGCCATACGCTTACGCGGCTGCGGCTGGAGACGTCTCGCGGCTCATTTTCACCGCCGGCGCTTGTCCGCTTGATTCCGTCGGTGTCACCGTTGCCGTCGGGGACGTCGCCGGTCGGGGAAAAAGCACTGGACTGGGTGCGCGAAAGCGCACAAGATCACCGGCATGGACCTTCGCATCCAGTGCCTGTGCATCGACACCACTGATCCGGCCCGCCTGGCAACCTTCTGGCAGTCGGCGTTGGACTGGCGCCGCACGTATGAGCGGACGACGAAGTGGTGCTCGGGCCATTGGCCGGGAGCCGCAGGCGGACATGAGGATGTTGATGCCGCGCCCGTGCACCACAGCCCCGTTGCCGAAAGACCAGTCGAGGTCGTCGGGGATGAGTCGTAGCCCGTCGAGCCGGCCCCGAGGCACGAACCCGATCGGGCGCCCGGCGGTGACGAATTCCAGCGCCATCTGTACGTGCGCATTATCAGGCTGGTGGGGCAGGCCGAGCGGGATGCGCATGTCTCCGGCGTGCACGAGCACGTCGGTCAGCGGTCCACGCGGCCCGACCAAGGGTGGGGCGAAACGGCTACCGGCGTAGCGGCGCAGCGTCGCGACGAGCTGGGCGACCGGCTGTGTCGCGGCGCGCCGCGCGATCTCGTCGTTGGCCCGATGCATGTCACCACGGTGACGCAACATCGCGACCACGAACGGCTTCTTCGATGGCGAGACCGCGGTGGCCAGGTGTGCGGCGACGGTGCGGACGTCCCACCCGCTGCACAAACTGGATTGGGCGAGCTGGTCGCCGTTCAGGCCCTCGAGCAGGTCCGCGACAGCGCTTCGCTCCTGTGCCGAGGCCTCGAAGACTGCCTGGGTGTGCACGCTGAGCACGCTAGCAACTGCGTGGGAAGCCGGCGGCACCGCGAACTCTCCTGATCAGGACAAATTGTGGACGTATCGGCGTTAGCGAGTTCAGTTGACTGACCCTGTGTCGCGTTTGATCGGGCGGCGGGCCAGTACGACCGTGACGATCGTGATGTCGGCCCACAGCGGGCCGGTCAAGGTGTGAAAGGCCGCGAGCCAGGCTGTCTGGTTTGCGCGGTAGAGCGCGGCTTGCAGGATGAAGCTGACAACGTTGACGGCCGCGGAGAGCAGCGTTGTCCCGGAATAGACACGCCGGAGCCGGCGATGCTCACGCCAATCCCTCCGGCCCCCGACGATCCGATTCACCAGGAGCCCGGCCAGCGGCCAGCGGGCTAGCACCGAGGCGATGCACACCACGACGCCCACCGCGGGCAGCAGGATCGGGAGCAGGAAGAACCCCTTGGCTTCGCCGTCCTTCGCGGCCTCGCGACAACCGCCCACGACCCCCTCGACACCGAGACGAAAACTCGCTGACAACTACCTCGCGGGCAGCGGTGTAGCTGTCTGACCGTCCTGCCGAAATTGTTTTCGTGGCTGGGCAGCTGACGGGAACGATCGCGCTGGTGGCTGGGGCGACGCGTGGTGCGGGCCGCGCGATCGCGACCGAGCTGGGTGCGGAGGGCGCCACCGTCTACGTGACGGGACGCAGCACTCGGGAACAACGCTCGGAGATGGACCGGGACGAAACCATCGAAGACGCTGCTGATCAGGCATCCGGGCGGGCTGGTCGTGGAAATGACCGACGGGACCTTGCCTACAACGCGAAGAACTACCGCATCTCCTTCTTCTACGACCTCGCCAAGACCTCGGTGAACCGGATGGCGTTCGCCCTGGCCGAAGAGTTGACGCCGCACCGCGCTGCAGCCGTGTCACTGACGCCGGGCTGGATGCGCTCAGAAATCATGCTGGAACTGTTCGGTGTCACGGAGGCGAACTGGCGCGACGCATTGGCGAAGGAACCGCATTTCGCGATCTCGGAGAGTCCTGCCTATGTCGGACGGGCCGTCGCTGCGCTTGCCGCCGACCCTGAGGTCGCCCGCTGGAACGGCCGGTCGTTATCCAGCGGCGAACTCGCCCAGGTCTACGGCTTCACCGATCTCGATGGCAGCCAACCCGACGTGGCGGTACATCGTCGAGGTCCAAGACGCCGGCAGACCAGCTGACGTCACCGGCTACCGCTGAGATCGATCGATTCGCCTTGGACCCTGCCAAACTGACAGGCTGGTCAAGGCCATGTTCGACTGGCCCGGCGGGGCCATCGATCCAGAGATGGGGATGCAAACCGTCGTTAATCACTGCCGGACACGCCGAGGCGGGCACATCAACGGCTGGTCCTGGATACCAATCGGTGCTTGGTGTCATAGGGTGAGTGCACCACCAGGAATGATACCTTATTGCTCGCCC
>QHBZ01000226.1:0-2144 GCA_003244055.1 Pseudonocardiales bacterium
GGTGAGGTGGCGGGGCAGCCGGGCCAGAGCGGTCCAGATGGGCCGGGAAGGCGCGGGCAGTGTCGCGGAGTCGCTCGACGACGGCGTTGAATTCAGCACGACGGTGTCGCTGATGTAGTCGGGGTAGTCGCAGCCGCACCCGAAGTCAGCGTCGGGTGTGCTGATCGCATACTCGACGTTGCCCAGCGTCACGCGGTGGCCGGGTACCCCCTCGGCCAGCGACGTTGCCGTACAGGCCGCCCACGACATAGAGGTTTTGGCGTTCGAACGCGACCGGGGCGGCGAGTTCTTGTGGTCGGTAGCGGTAGGCCAGTGGGCAGCTGCGCCCCGGGCCGGCCACGGTTACCGGGTTTCCCGGTCGAGGTAGCGCGTGCCCGGATAGATCGGGCAGGTGTCGCCGCAACCCACGGTGGTTGCGACATCGGCGGCCTTGATCACGCCGTCGGTCAGCGGCTTGGGGCACTGTGGACGGTGCGTGCGCTGGGCTGGTTGCGCCGGCACGGCCGGGCGATCCAGGTGTTCGGCGGGGAGATGCTGCTGGTGACCGGGCTGTGGGGGCAGTTCATCGCGTGGCTGCGGGCGCCCATCGGCGGTTACACCACGCCGCTGTAGACCGGGGTGGGCGCAGGTGAGTGCGCCGGTGGTGCTGGTGGTCGACGATGAGGCGAAGATCCGCCGTCTGGTGCGGGTCTATCTGGAGCGGGAGGGCTACCTGGTGGTGGAGGCGCCCACCGCCGCGCGGGCTCTGGAGCTGGCCGGCACTGTCGATCTGATGGTGCTGGACCTCGGCTTGCCGGACCGCGCGGGTGAGGACGTGGCCCGCCAGGTCCGCCGCGGCAGTGCGCTGCCGATCATCATGCTGACCGCCAAGGCGGGGGAGGCCGAGCGGATCGCCGGGCTGCGGTTAGGCGCCGACGACTACGTGACCAAGCCGTTCAGCCCGCGGGAGTTGGTCGCGCGGGTGGCGGCGGTGCTGCGCCGCAGCACCGCCGCCACCACGGCGCACGAGCCGGCGTCGTTCGGCGCGGGCGGGTTGCGGATCGACGGTGAGCGCCGCGAGGTGCGAGTCGATGACCGCCCGGTGCCGCTGACCCGCACCGAGTTTGATCTGCTCACCGCGCTGGCCGGGCGCCCGGGGCGGGTGTGGTCGCGGCCGGAGCTGGTCGGGCGGGTGCAGAGCGGGGAGTACGACGCCGCCGATCGCACCGTCGATGTGCACGTGAAGAACCTGCGCCGCAAGCTGGGGGATAGCTCGAACGAGCCCCGGTTCGTGGCCACGGTGCCCGGGATCGGCTACAAGCTGGCGGTGCAGCGCGATGCCTAAGCTCGGACGCGGGTTGCTTGGCGGCCGGTTCGCCCGCCGCCTCACAGTCGCCTTCGCCATCACCGCGGTGGCCGGCGCCGCGCTGACCGCGATCGTGGTCAATGTGGCCTTCGGCGCGCGTTTCGCCACCTATGTGGACAGTCAGCGCCAAGCCCGCGAGGACCAGGTCGTCGGGGTGCTGAGCGCTGAGTATCAGCGCGCCGGCGGCTGGCGGGTCGAGTCCTTGGACCGGCTCGCGTCGGGGTTGGTGATGTCCGGCGCGGACGTCGAGCTCCTCGCCGGCGACGGCACCCGGATTTGGTCACTGGCCCACGCCGGCGCCGATCCGGCCATGGTGGCCATGCACAACCAGATGATGGGCGTACCCGACCTCGGAGCCGCCACCGCGCGGCCGGTCACTGTCAACGGCCAGCAGGTTGGCACTGCGGTGCTGCGGGTCCCGCAAGCCGCGCTGCCGGCCGCGGACGCGGCGTTGCGCACCTCGGTCAACCGGGCGCTGCTGGGTGGGGCGCTGGTCGCGGGCGCGGTCGCGCTGCTGGTCGGTCTGCTCATCGCCCGGCGTACCACCGCCCGGGTGGTCGAGCTGACCGCGGCCGCCGACGAGCTGGCCGCCGGGCGGCGCGACCGCCGCGCGGCGGTGTCCTCAACCGATGAGATCGGCGAGCTCGCCGCCTCGTTCAACACGATGGCCGACGCTGTGCAGCGTGAGGACGAGCTTCGCCGCGCCTTCGCCGCCGACGTCGCCCACGAGTTGCGCACCCCGCTGAGCATCCTGCAAAGCCAGCTCGAAGCCGTCCAGGACGGCCTCGTCGCACCGGAA
>QHBZ01000226.1:2224-2565 GCA_003244055.1 Pseudonocardiales bacterium
CTGGTCGCCGACACGGTGGACGGTCTGGCCGGTCACGTCGCCGAGTCGGGACTCGAGATCGTCACCGATCTCGACCAGGTGAGCGTGGTCGCCGACCCGGTGCGGCTGCGTCAGGTCATCACCAACCTGGTGACCAACGCGACGAAGTTCACCCCGCCCGGCGGCACCATCACCCTGATCCTCCGCGCCCGGGACGGGTCCGCCGAGCTAGAGGTGGCCGACACCGGGGTGGGCATCCCCGAGGAGGACCTCCCCCGGGTGTTCGACCGGTTCTTCCGCGGCGCCGCCTCGACCGGCCGAGGCTCGGGCATCGGCCTAGCGGTGGCCACCGAGCTCGTCAC
>QHBZ01000227.1:0-288 GCA_003244055.1 Pseudonocardiales bacterium
GGCGGGTAGTGCGCAGAGGGCGGCGCCCAGGGCGATGGCGGCTTTGGGGTCGGCGTCGATGGCGACGGGGCGACCGAGTTCAGCGGAGACGAGTTGGGCGACCAGCGGGACCCGCGACGACCCACCGACCAGCAACACCGCGTCAAGGTCGCCCGGCTCGACGTCAGCCGAGCGCAACGCCCGACGCAACGCCTCCACGGTCTGGACCACCCGCGGGCGGATCATGTCCTCGAACTCCGCCCGAACCAACCGGACCTGCGACACCACCCCCGGCGCCAACACCGGGAT
>QHBZ01000227.1:321-3227 GCA_003244055.1 Pseudonocardiales bacterium
CCATCGCCGCCAACACAGCCGGATCCTCGGGATCCAACTGCGCCAACGCCGGCACCGCAGCCAACACATGACCCATGATCACATCATCGAAATCCGCCCCACCCAGCGCTTCGAGCCCTTGAGGCACCCCCAACACCCGCCACGACGCCACCCCGGTCTTGCGGACCACCGCCGCGTCGAACGTCCCCCCACCCAGGTCATACACCGCGATCGTGCTCCCCAACCCGACCCGCTGCGCTGCGGCATAACTCGCCGCCGCCGCCTCAGGCTCAGTCCGGAACATCACCGACGCCAACCCCGCCGCCCGCACCGCCGCGGTCACCGTCGACAACTTATACGGCCCCCACCCTGCCGGATGAGTCAACACAATCCCCGCCGCCGGACCACCCTCACGCTGCGCGACCCGCTCAATCACCCACCCCAACACCCGCGCGGCGATCTCCGGCGCCGAATGCGCCCGACCCCCCACCACCATCGGCACCTCATCACCGATACGCCGCTTAAACTCCCGCACCACCCGATCAGGATCAGTCACCGCCCGCCGCTCCGCGGCCTCCCCCACCACCACCTGACCATCCGACCCCAAAAACACCACCGAACTCACCGCAGTCGAACGAGTACCCAACGCAACCACCTCAGGCACCCCAGACCCCTGCCGACAAACCGCCGCAGCAGTGAAGGTCGTGCCCACATCGATCCCGAGCCAGTAGCTCATCCTTGCGAGCTCCTCCCTCCTCGGACCAATCCCGCGTCGAGCGATGCCGCAGCCTAGAGCGGAGCTGAAACGAATCTGCACGGCGCCTGGCCTGGGTATCGCCATCACGGGGCGCTGCGTTAGCGACACTGCGTGTCACCAGCGGTGGGCTTGCGCCCAAAGAGTCCGATGGCGGCGGGGGTCACGCGGCGGCGGACAACCCGGTGCGATCCGGCTCCGCAGCTCCACAGGCCCGCAGGAGTAGCCTCCAGCGGAGCCGCCAGCAGGAGAGGGCAACGCAGTGAGCACAGTAGGACCGCCGGGCCTGGACGTTGTCGACCGGTTGATCAGTTTGACCGAGGCCGGCGACCGGCGCGACCTGCTACAGCGGCTGGCGCACACCCGCCGGCGACTGCTCGACCCCACTGTCCGGGTACTTGTGGTCGGCGAGTTCAAGCAGGGCAAGAGCCTGCTGATCAACGCGTTGGTCGACGCTCCGGTCTGCCCGGTGGATGACGACATTGCCACCGCACTGCCCACCGAGGTCTCCTACTCGAAGAACCCCGTCGCGACACTGGTGCGAGGGAGCGACGGTGCCGCCGACGCGGAGATCACTCGGGTCGAGGTACCCCTCGACGAGCTCGCGAGCCACGTGTCCGAGGCCGGCAATCCGGCTAACCGGCAAGGTCTGTTGCGTGCCGAGGTCGGCATCCCGCGCCAGATCCTGGCCGACGGGTTGGCCCTGGTGGATACCACCGGCGTCGGCGGTCTCAGCTCGGTGCACACTACGGGCACGCTGGCTGCGCTGCCCACCGCGGACGCCGTGCTGCTGGTTTCCGACGCCTCCCAGGAGTACTCGGAACCGGAGATTGACTTTCTGCGGCAGGCGATGAAGCTGTGTCCCAACGTCGCCTGCGTGCTCACCAAGATCGACCTCTACCCGCAATGGCGGCGCATCTCCGAGCTGGACCGCGTCCACCTGGCCGGCGCCAGTGTGGAGGCGGATCTGCTCCCCGTGTCTTCCACCTTGCGCCTGCATGCGATGCGCGCCGAGGACAAGCAGCTGGATGATGAATCCGGATTCCCAGCGCTGGTGCGGTACCTGCGCAACGCCGTGGCCCAAGCCGACGGGCTGAGTCGCCGCAGCGTGGCGCACGACGTCTTCACCGTCACCGACCACCTCGCGGTGTCGCTGCGGACAGAACTACAGGCGCAGTGCAACCCTGAAGGCGGCACGGCGCTGATGGCCGAGCTGGAGGCGGCGAAGTCCCGCGCCGAGAGGCTGCAACGCCGAACGTCCCGATGGCAGCAGACACTCAACGACGGGATGAGCGACCTCAACGCGGACATCGAGTTCGACCTGCGCGACCGGATGCGGCAAGTCGTCCGCACCGGTGAGGCGGCGCTGGAACAGGCCGATCCCCAGGCGATCTGGGAGCAGTTCACCGAGTGGCTCACTCAGCAGCTCGCTGCAGCCACCTCCGACAACTTCGTGTGGGCCAACCAGCGGGCCCAGTCGATCGCGCAGCAGGTAGCCGTGCACTTCGCCGAAGACGGCGGGGAGCTGCTCCCGGAGCTGCGGCTGGGCGATTCGGCCACCACCCTCGACGCGGTGCCGGAACTCGCGGCGCCGCACGCCGACGATCCCAAACTCGTCGGCAAGCTGCTCACCGGGATGCGAGGTTCCTACGGTGGCATGCTGATGTTCGGCATGTTGACCGTGCTGGCGGGGGCGGCGTCGATGTTCAACCCGTACTCGATCGCCGCTGGACTGGTGCTCGGCGGCAAGACACTCCGGGATGACAAGCACAACCGTCTCAAGCGGCAACAGTCCGAGGCTCAGATGCTGCTCCGGCGCCAGATCGACGACGTCACCTTCCACGTCAGCAAGGAATGCCGGGACCGGTTGCGCCAGGTCCAGCGGCTGCTGCGGGACCACTTCAGCGAGGTGGCGACCGAACTGCAGCGTTCGCTGACTGAGTCCATCCAGGCTGCGCAGAAGGCCGCCCACACCGAGGACTCCGAACGCCAGCAGCGGATCAACCGGCTCAGGGCCGAGCTGGGGCAGATCGACGCGCTGCGCCAGGACGCTCGCGCCCTGCTGGCCGCCGGGAACCGCTCGTGAACTCCCCGACGAGGGCGGCTCCCAGCCTCAGCGCCGCGGTCCGCGCTGTGTTGCGACGGGCAGCCGAGGTCTACCGCGACAGCCCGA
>QHBZ01000228.1 GCA_003244055.1 Pseudonocardiales bacterium
CGGTCCGACCCAACCATCCAACCTCTGGGCGTCACCTCCCGGACCGTGCCGGGGCGCTGTAAGAGCCGCGCGCACCGCCGCAACACCCTGGGACTGCCTGGGCGGCGTGTGCT
Organism: Pseudonocardiales bacterium; assembly: GCA_003244055.1. Taxonomy (GTDB): domain Bacteria; phylum Actinomycetota; class Actinomycetes; order Mycobacteriales; family Pseudonocardiaceae. Next base: position 114 of record QHBZ01000228.1, read on the forward strand.
GGTTTCGCGCAAATGGTCAGGCAAGACGCTGGCCGACCACCGCGCCGACCGGATGGCCTTCGTGACACAGGCCTTACAAGCGGTCGGGATCGACAAACCGGTACAGGACACCTCCCGGTTGATCTGGCGCAAACTCGCCCCCGGCGACCCCCACGTGCCACCACGAACACACCTGATCTTGCAGGCCATCGCCCAACGCATCACATGGCGCGCCGAATACGACCGCGCTATGTTAGCCGCGACCGGACCACCACTGGACCCCGAAACTTCGGCAACTCAACCGAGAGCAGCTTGACCGGGGGGAACGCGATGGCCAAGGAAAATAAATCACGGCGTGTACCAGTTATCGGAGAACCGCTGTGGACCCCGGGTGACCTGTCCGAATTCTTATCCATCCCCGAGAAGACTTTGCGGGAATGGCGGTCGAAGGGATCTGGTCCGCGGTGGCGCAAGGTCGGCAAGCACATTCGTTACGAGCCGGACGCGATCCGGACGTGGCTGGACACCCTTACCGGTGACACTAACGCAGCGTAACTACCTGGAGTTTCGCCGATTACCGCATCGAGGAGGCAGGGACGATGGGACACATTCAAGATCGATGGTACAAGGAAGTTCCCGATCCGGAACGGACCCCCAAGAAGATTCGTGTGCCAACCGTGTTACACGGAAAAGGAATGCGGTACAAGGTCCGGTACATCGACCCGGACGGCCAAGAGCGCTCCAAGAGCTACCCCGACAAGAAACTCAAGGACGCGCGGGCTTTCCTAGCAAAGGTCGAGACGGACAAACTGACCGGCGATTACATCGACCCAGAGGCCGGCAAAACAACGCTGCGTGAGTACTGCGACAACTGGCTGAAAGGGCAGTCACAGGACGAGTCATCGCAGCGCACCATGCGATCCAAACTAGAAAAACAGGTATACCCATGTCTCGGTGCCCGTTCGCTGTCCACAATCGGCGCGGCCACCATCCGTGACTGGTTGAGCTGGATGAACGGCAAAAATATCTCAGAGTCACACAAGTCGCAGGTGTTCAACCTATTGTCAGCAGTGCTGTCCGCAGCCGCCGACGAGAAGAAGATCCGGACAAATCCGTGTAAGACAAAGGGCGTCAAGAAGCCCGTGCCGGACAAGCGGAAGATCACGCCATGGACCGAGGGCAGGTTGCGCAAGATGCAGCTTGCCCTACCATCTCGGCAATTCGTCGTGATACCACTCGGTAGCGGCCTTGGCCTGCGGCAGGGTGAGATTCTCGGCCTGTCGCCCGATGACATCGACCGGCACCAGATGACCGTGCACGTTGACCGGCAACTGGCTTACGTGGGGAATCGGCCGCTGTTCAAGCTACCCAAGGGCCGCAAGACACGCACCGTGCCGATCTCACGCGGGCTGCTGGAAGTCATCGATGACTACCTGGAGGCCCACCCGCCGGTCACGATCACGCTGCCCTGGGGCAAGACAACCGGTGACCCTGTTTCCGTTCGGTTACTGATCGTCAACGATGCGGGCGGGGTGGACCCCGGGGACGCGTTCCACCGGCGGCACTGGTTACCCACGTTCACCAGGGCGGGCCTGACCTACGTCCCGGGTAACGACGGGATGCACGCACTTCGACACTTCTACGCCTCCACCCTGCTGGCGCAGGGCGTCACGATCAAAGAGCTGGCCGACTACCTCGGCCACACCGACCCCGGATTCACGCTACGCACCTATACACACCTGCTGCCCTCCAGCCATGAACAAGCACGGCGAGCAGTAGACAGCGTCTTCAAACCCCGTCGTCCGGAGAAGGTGGTCTCTGGTCCTGGGACGGCCTGAGGACGGCCTGGCCAGGTACAGGCACCCTGTTTGTGCAGCTCAGCGCGCGCGGTAGGGAGAACACCAGCTTCTCCTCCACGGTGACGACCTCTTCGACGTCGGCGTACCCGTGCTCGGTCAGAAAGTCCAGCACGCCCTGTACCAGCACCTCGGGCACCGAGGCGCCGCTGGTGACACCGACCGTGTGCACCTCATCCAGCCAGGCGGGATCGATTTCCCGCCGGTAGTCCACCAGGTATGCCTGCCGCGCACCGGCACCCAGCGCGACTTCGACCAATCGCACCGAGTTCGACGAGTTTCGCGAACCCACGACCAGGACCAGGTCGCACTGGGGTGCCATCGCCTTCACTGCCACCTGCCGGTTCTGGGTGGCGTAGCAGATGTCGTCGCTGGGCGGGTCGGCCAGTTCGGGGAACCGTTGCCGCAGCCGAGCTACCGTTTGCATGGTCTCGTCCACCGACAGCGTCGTCTGGGACAGCCAGACCACCCGCGATGCGTCTCGCACAGTCACCGAATCCACCGCGTCCGGTCCATCGACGAGCTGAACGTGCCGGGGCGCCTCCCCTGCGGTGCCCTCGACCTCCTCATGACCCTCGTGACCGATCAGCAGGATGTCGTAGCCGTCGCGGGCGAACCGCTTAACCTCTTGATGCACCTTGGTCACCAGCGGACACGTTGCATCGATCGTGCGCAGGTCGCGGGCCGCAGCCTGCTCGTGCACCGCAGGGGACACGCCATGTGCGGAGAAGATCACGATCGCGCCCTCAGGCACCTCATCCGCTTCGTCGACGAAGATCGCTCCGCGACTCTGGAGGGTCTCCACCACGTGCCGGTTGTGCACAATCTCCTTACGCACGTACACCGGCGCCCCGTGCGCCTCGAGGGCCTTCTCTACGGTGACCACTGCACGATCCACCCCGGCGCAGTAGCCGCGGGGCTTGGCCAGGAGCACACGCTTGGTCATGTCAACCACCCTACGGGCGTGGCAAAGTAGGTCTGGAGGCAAACTAGGTCTCACACCCGGCTAGGCATAGGGTCGGTTACTGAGGCAGTCTTGACGACCATGAGCCACCTACCCCTGCCCGTCCGTGTCGCCGTGGGCCTGGCGCTCACCGCTGTGGAGCAGGCTTGCAAGCTGCCCGAGCAGCTCGTCGATCTCCCTGTTACTGCTGCCAGCCGGGCCGTGCAGGCCGGGATGCGGATGCAGCAACGGGTCACCGAGCTGGCGATCAAGGGCGACGAGGTGTTTTCGCTGTTCCAGCCAGTCGAGGACACCCCGCCGTGGGCTATGTTCGACGAGGACGAAACACCCCAACGCCCTCAAGCCGACTCCGCGGCGGTAGCTGCCCCGGGCAGTGTCCCCGTGGCCAGCGAATTCGGCGAGTTCGACGAAGCCGATGTAGCCCACGGCCTGACGCCGCCGCACTCGAATGCCAGCACCGCCAAACCCGGCGCCAACCCGAGCACGTCGGCGCTGAACGGCTACGACGAGCTGTCGTTGGCCCAGCTGCGCGGCAAGCTGCGGGGGCTGTCGTTGCCCCAGCTCGTGGAAATGCTGGAGCACGAACAGGTCCACCAGAACCGTCCGGCGTTCGTCACCCTGCTATCGAACCGGATCGCCACGGTCCGCTCCCAGTGACTCGAAACCCCAGTGACGTCGAAACCACAGTGACCGAACCCGCCACCACGGCGGAGGCACCCTGGCCGGTCCGCACCGTCACCCGCAAAATCGCGGCATGGATTGATCGCCTGGGCACCGTCTGGGTTGAAGGGCAGATCACCCAAGTCAGCGCCAAGCCTGGCACCGGTACCGCATTTATCACGCTGCGCGACCCGGTTGCCGACGTGTCAGTGACCCTGACCTGCGCCGTCGGGCTCGTGCGCGACCGGCAACCACCGCTGGTGGATGGCTGCCGGGTCGTGGTGCACGGCAAGCCCTCACTGCACATCAACCGCGGCACGCTGAGCCTGCGCGTCGACGAGATCCGGGCGGTCGGCATCGGCGAGCTGCTGGCCCGCATCGAGCGGCTCCGACGGCAGCTGGACGCCGAGGGTTTGTTCGATCCCCGACGCAAGCGACGGCTGCCGTTGCTCCCCGGCTGCGTCGGGTTGGTCACCGGCCGGGCCAGCGCGGCCGAACGCGACGTGCTCAGCAACGCCACGGCCCGCTGGCCCGCGGTGCAGTTCCGGGTGCACAACGTGGCGGTGCAGGGTCCGCTCGCGGTGAGTCAGATCATCGATGCGCTCGCCGTGCTCGACGCTGATCCGGAGGTGGACATCATCGTGCTGGCTAGAGGCGGGGGCAGCGTGGAGGACCTGTTGCCGTTCTCCGATGAGGCGCTGTGCCGGGCGGTATCGCGATGCGTCACCCCGGTGGTCTCGGCGATCGGGCACGAGCCGGACACCCCGCTGGTAGATCACGTCGCGGACAAGCGCTGCTCGACCCCGACCGACGCCGGCAAGCGCGTGGTGCCCGACGTCACGGAGGAGACTGCCACGCTGCATCAGCTGCGCAACCGCTGCCACCGGGCCCTGCACGGCTGGGTGGACCGGGAGCGGCGGCTGCTCGATGCGCTGCGAAGTCGCCCGGTGGTGGCCGATCCGAGCCGTCTGCTGTGTGAACGCGCCCAGATCGTGGTCGACCTACGCGCTCGCGCCGACCGGGCCATGCTCGGTGGGATGCGAGCGGCGCAGCAGGAGCTCGACCACACCTCGGCACGCTTGACGACCCTCGGACCAGCAGCCACCCTGGCCCGCGGATACGCCGTGGTCCAGCGGATGGACTCCGACGCTGGGGTCACCGTTCTCCGATCGGTAGTCGACGCCCCCGAGGGCACCGCACTGCGGGTGCGGCTAGCCGACGGGGCGCTGCATGCGGTGGTGACCGGTGACTGACCAAGACCGCGCCAGCCAAGACCCGGCCACCAAAGTCCCGGCGACGCTGGGCTACGAAGCCGCCCGGGACGAGCTGGCCGAGGTGGTGCGCAGGTTGGAGGCCGGCGGGCTGAGCCTGGAGGACTCGCTGGCGCTCTGGGAGCGCGGCGAGCAGCTCGCCGCGGTCTGCGAGCGGCACCTTGCCGGCGCTCGGGAACGCATCGAGTCGGTGATCGCCGCCCGCGAGCAGCAGCCAGGGCACAACCGCTCACCGAGTAAGGATCTGGGAGGATTATGGAGTTCACAATCTTCCGGTTCATGATCCGGGTTCATGATCCGGGTTCATACTCCGGGTTCATAATCCGGTTCATAATCAATTGACACGCAGGGCCTTTCGGGAGGGCTTATGAGTACTTTGTCGACTCCACAGCAGAATCCGAAGCAGGAGGAGCCGGACCGCAACCTTGCGATGGAGCTGGTGCGGGTGACCGAAGCCGCGGCGATGGCCGCCGGGCGCTGGGTCGGTCGCGGCGACAAGAACGGCGGTGACGGGGCGGCGGTGGACGCCATGCGCAAGCTGGTCGGCTCGGTGTCGATGCGCGGCGTCGTGGTGATCGGTGAGGGGGAGAAAGACGAAGCGCCGATGCTGTTCAACGGCGAGGAGGTCGGCAACGGGCAGGGGCCGGAGTGCGATGTCGCGGTCGATCCGATCGACGGCACCACGCTGATGGCCAAGGGAATGCCCAACGCGCTGGCGGTGCTCGCGGTGTCCGAGCGGGGCACGATGTTCGATCCCTCTGCGGTCTTCTACATGGAGAAGATCGCCACCGGTCCCGAGGCGGCTGAGGTCATCGATATCTCCGCACCGGTGGCGGAGAACATCAAGCGTGTAGCCAAGGCGAAGCAGCTGGGTATCTCCGACATCACGGTGTGCATCCTGGAACGGCCGCGGCACGACGCCCTCGTGCGCCAGGTCCGCGAGGCCGGCGCCCGGATCACCTTCATCACCGACGGCGACGTCGCGGGCGCGATCGCCGCGGCCCGCCCGGGCACTGGGGTGGACCTGCTGATCGGCATCGGCGGCACCCCGGAGGGGATCATCACCGCGGCGGCGCTGCGCTGCATGGGAGGAGCGATCCAGGGTCGGCTGTGCCCCCGGGACGACGACGAGCGCCGCGCGGCGCTGGACGCCGGGCACGACCTGGACCGGATCCTCACCACCGAGGACCTGGTCCGCGGCGACAACGTGTTCTTCTGCGCCACCGGGATCACCGACGGGGAACTGCTGCGCGGGGTGACCTATCACGCGGGAGGATGCCGCACGCAGTCCATCGTGATGCGCTCGAAGTCGGGCACAGTGCGGATGATCGACAGCTACCACCAGCTCACCAAGCTGCGTAAATATGCCGCGGTGGATTTCGATCAACTGCCGCTGGCATGACCCGGCAGAGCCGGATCGAACGCGACACCATGGGGGAGGTCGCGGTTCCCGTCGACGCCCTGTACGGCGCGCAGACGCAGCGCGCAGTGGAGAACTTCCCGATTTCGGGCCGGGGCCTGGAACGCTCCCAGATCCGGGCGCTGGGATTGGTCAAAGCCGCCTGCGCACGGGTGAACGCCAAACTGGGTGTGCTCGACCCGACGCTGGCGGAGGCGATCGCGGCGGCCGCCGACGAGGTGGCGGCCGGCGAGCATGACGCGCAGTTCCCGGTCGACGTTTTCCAGACCGGCTCGGGCACCAGCTCGAACATGAACGCCAATGAGGTGATCGCCACGCTGGCCGGCCGGGCCGCCGGCTGTGACGTGCATCCCAATGACCATGTCAACGCGTCACAGTCGTCCAATGATGTGTTCCCGACCACCATCCACCTCGCCGCCACCGAAGCCGTCGCACACGAGGTGATGCCCGCGCTGGTGCACCTGGCCTCGACGCTGACCCGCAAGTCGAGCGACTGGGGTGAGGTGGTCACCGCGGGTCGCACCCACCTGATGGACGCGGTGCCGATCACACTCGGTCAGGAGGCCGGGGGGTGGGCAGCGCAGGCCCGCTACGGCGTCGAGCGGCTGGCGAGCTGCCTGCCCCGGCTGGGCGAGCTGCCCATCGGGGGCACCGCGGTGGGCACTGGACTCAACGCTCCCCCGGGCTTCGGTGCCGCCGTCGTCGAGCAGCTACGCCACGCCACGGGGCTCGACGTGCTCACCGAGGCCCGCGACCACATCGAGGCGCAGGCCGCTCGGGACGGTCTGGTGGAGTGCTCCGGCACGCTGCGCACTGTCGCGGTGTCGCTTTTCAAGATCGCCAATGACATCCGGTGGTTGGGTTCAGGACCCCGCGCCGGATTGGCCGAGCTGCGGCTGCCCGACCTACAGCCCGGCTCCTCGATCATGCCGGGCAAGGTCAACCCGGTGATCTGCGAGGCGACGATGATGGTCGCCGCCCAGGTGATCGGCAACGACGCGTGCGTGGCCTTCTGCGGCTCGCAGGGCAACCTGCAGCTCAACGTGATGATGCCGGTGATGGCGCGCAACGTGCTCGAGTCGGCCCGGCTGCTCGCCGCAGCCGC
>QHBZ01000229.1 GCA_003244055.1 Pseudonocardiales bacterium
TCGAACATGTACTCGGCGGCTTCACCGAGATTGATGATCCATTCACCGAGATGCGGCGGGGCCACCCCGTACGCCATGTTCTGGTTGTACACCGAACACGTGGCGTGGTTATCCCCACAGATCCCACAGATACGGCTGGTGATGAAGTGGGCGTCGCGCGGGTCTTTGCCCTTCATGAAGATGGAGTACCCGCGGAAGACCGATGAGGTGCTGTGGCACTCGGCCACCGTTTTCGCCCCGAAATCGATCTTGGTGTAGATACCGAGACTGCCGACGATCCGGGTTACCGGATCCCACACCATCTCGGTGAGCTGCCCTTTTGCAGCGCCTGCGCTGCCATGCCTTGGTGCTGTGGTTGTCATCGTCTAGATGCCTTTCTCGAGCCGGTCGGCGATCACCAGGACGGCTTGTAGCCGGTTTCGAGCGTGCGACCCTTCTTGCGCCACTTGGGCTCGGCGTCGGTCTTCTTCATCGTGATATTGCGCAGCGACCGGATGACCGAGCCGTAGGCCATGCTCGCGGTCCCCGACACCAGAGAACCCGGAGGAGCGTCCATGAACGGCATGAACTTGTCCGGGAAGCCGGGCATGGTGCAACCGATGCAGATGCCACCCACGTTCGGGCAACCACCCACACCATTGATCCAGCCCCGCTTGGGCACGTTGCACTTCACTACTGGGCCCCAGCAGCCGAGCTTCACCAAGCACTTCGGTGAGTCGTAGGTGCTGGCGAACTCGCCCTGCTCGTAGTATCCGCCCCGGTCACAGCCCTCGTGCACGGTTGCGCCGAACAGCCACTGCGGACGCAGGTGCTCGTCCAACGGGATCATCGGAGCCAGGCCGGCGGCCTGGTAGAGCAGGTAAAGGATCGTCTCGGAAAGGTTGTCCGGGTGGACCGGGCAGCCTGGCACGCAGACGATCGGGATACCTGCCTTGGACTTCCAGTCCCAGCCCAGGTAGTCCGGCACACCCATGGCACCGGTCGGGTTTCCCGCCATGCCGTGGATACCGCCGTAGGTGGCGCAGGTGCCGACCGCGAGAATGATCGTCGCCTTGGGCGCCAGCTTGTCAATCCACTCGTTGATGGTGACCGGCTGGTTCGTGTCGGGATGCCTCCCGAAACCAGTGAAGTAACCATCGCCGTTGATCGCCTCGTTCGGGATGGAGCCCTCGAGGACGAGCACGAACGGTTCCAGCTCGCCCCGGTCGGCCTTCCAGAACCACTCGATGAAGTTGTCGGCACCCTGCTCGGGGCCGCATTCAAAGTCGATCAGCGGCCAGTGCACCGCGATCTTGGGCAGTCCAGGAAGAGCACCCAGCGCGATTTCCTCGATGCTGGGTTGGGTCGCCGCGGTCAGGGCTACCGAGTCCCCGTCACATGACAACCCACAGTTGATCCACAGGATGTGGATCGGGGCCTCTTCTTCCTTGGTGGGAGTGGCTTGTGCAGTTGGTTTTGTCATGATCCCCTACTCCACGAGCGACCTCCGGCCGCTCTCTCGTTCCGGATGTCGCTAAGTGCTGATGAGCTCATCCAGTGTGAGCTCCCACAGCGTGTGGTAGATCGTGGTCTGTGCCTCCTGGATCCGGTGCACGGAGTCAGAAGCAACCACGAACAGATGGTCGATGCTGCCCAATTCGGCCATTGCGCCGCCCTCGTAGCCCGCCAGACCGACGGTGAGCAGGCCGCGCCTGCTCGCCTCCTCGAAGGCGCGTACAAGGTTGGTGGAATTACCCGAGGTGGATAGCCCGACGACGACGTCGCCACGCCGCCCGAAGGCTGCGATCTGGCGGGCGAAGACGACGTCAAATGAGACGTCGTTCGACAGCGCCGTCAGCACCGCAATGTCACCGGTGAGGGCGAAGGCGGGCAATGCCCGCCGTCCCGGACCGGGGTGCAGAAACAGGCTAGCGAGGTCGGCTGCGTCGGTGCAGCTCCCCCCGTTGCCGATGGCGAACAATCGCCCGCCGGTGGCGAACGCTGCCGCCATTGCCGTGGCACACGCGGCCAGCCGCTGGCTATCGCGAGCCAGGACCTCCCGCCGCAGCGCCACGATCTGGTGCGCCTTATCCACTGTGGAACGGCGCACCTCGGCCAAGACCGCCTCGAGATCTCCAGCTCCGGGGCGATCATGACCGACGTTGTCAGGGTGTGCATACAGAAATGGGTACAGGGATGCCAAGTCATCGGACTGGGATCGGGCATCGGCCCGCGACTGGGCAGCCGATCGGGTGACTGGACCAGTGTCGGCGTGGCCGTTGGTTCCGGGGCTCATTCCGGGACCCGTTCCATGGCTTTCTCGGCGCCGCTTACTGTGCCTCTTTCTGCGACGACCGCGATCGCTTCCTTGGCGTGGACGAGGATCTCGTCTCCGATCCCGGCCGACACGAAAGCGACACTCACTTCTTCCATGCCGGATCCGGTGTCCACCATCGCGAGATCGTCCGGGAGTAACTCGACGACACGCACCGCAACGGCCTGATCCGAGCAGGTGATGCACACCTCGCCGTGGCATTCCGGAGCGGTCATGCGACTGCCCTCGCCTCTAGCAGGTCCGGATGTTGGAAGAACACGTGAACCAACTCCCACAGCACGTGATACGCGGTGACGTGCACTTCTTTGATCACCCGAGGGTCGTCGGAGTGGGCCACCACGATGTGGTCGGCGGCCTCCAGCGACGCGACCCGGCCGCCGTCGCCGCCGACGAGCGCGATCGTGAGCATGCCCAGCTCCCGGGCGGCGGCCAATCCGTGCAGCACGCTCGTGCAGTTGCCGTCAGCCGAGATACCCAGCGCGATGTCGCGGCCGGAGGCGAGGTGACTCAGTTGGTGGGCGAAGATCTCGTCGAAGCCCTCCGCGCCGGCAATACCGGTCACTGTCGCGACATCAGCAGTCAGCGAGATCGCCGGCAACGCACGCTTGCCCATGACCACCGGGTGGACGAACTCGACCACGACGTGCTGCGCGTCCGTGCTGGCTGTCCCGTTGCCGAACACGACAAGGGTGCCGCCAAGGTGGAAGCGAACCGCCATGGCGTGGCATGCGGTGGCGATCGCCGCAGCGTCGTCGGCCAGTTGATATAGGGGTAGTACCCGCCGCTCGAATAATTCCGCGGCGGTGGCGGTCCCGGCTGCTGCCCTGGACACGCCGCACACCTCCCGACCTGGTTGGCCATGCACGTGAGTCACATCACGATAGGGGTGCCTGGATCAATGAGCAAGGGCCTCACATCCAGACGCGTAACCCAGATTTCATCAGGCCGCCTCGTAGGACCACACACCGGCCCTCCACTATCCACCATACCCGGTCGTATCGCCCGAATCGGGCATTTTAGTGACCGCGATGTATCCTCGTGGATGTCGATCTAGACGCGGTGCGCGCAGTCGGGGACGAAGTTGCCGCGTCAGCCGTTATGGCATAAGACCACATGAGGGAGTGCGCCACACTCGTTCCGTACGAACCCAGGGAGCTCGCGCCATGCCAGTCCTGCTGGTCCTGCTCGCCGCTATCATCGTCGAGCTGACGGTGCTCATCGCGGTGAGCCACGCGATCGGCGTCCTGGCCACCACCGGGTTGTTGATTCTCACGTCGTTGGTGGGGGTGGCCCTGCTGCGGCGCGAGGGTGCCCGCACCCTGGGCGCGTTCGTCGAGGCAATACGCGCCCGCAAACCTCCGCACCGGGAACTGCTCGACGGCATGTTGCTCACCGCAGCAGGAGTGCTTGTCGTTGTACCGGGCTTCGTTTCTGACCTCCTTGGCCTGCTCCTGCTGCTGCCTCCCACCCGTGCAATGGTCCGACGACGGATCCTGCGCTCAGCGGCACGGCGCACTCCCGCACGCTATGCGCCAGGCGACGTGGTCGAGGGCGAGGTCGTCGACGAGCCGCCCCGCTCGGCAAGCGGCGAGCTCCGCTGACAGCGGGAAGGGGCTCTCCGACGGTGCCTGCCGTGGGAGCCGATCGACGAAGTGATCCGGGTCGGCGTGAATACTGCCGACCATGAGCACTTCGTTGCTGCTGGGCGGACACATCCCGTCGGTCGCCGGGGCCACCGCGCTCGCCGTCGTGGATGGGATAGTGGCCTGGTCCGGAGATGACAGCACCGGCCGCACGTGCTTCGGCGACGCCGACGAAGTGATCGAATTGCGCGGCGCACTGGTCACCCCGGCTTTCGTGGACGCCCACGTGCACGCCACCTCCGCTGGTCTGCTCGCCACCGGGCTTGATCTCACCGGTTGCGTCACCCTCGGGCGGTGCCTGGACCTGGTCACCCGACAGTCCCGTCCGGGCACGGTGTTGTGGGGCCATGGCTGGGATGAGACATCATGGCCGGAGGCCCGTCCGCCGACCCGCGCGGAACTGGACCGGGCCTCGGGTGATGCCCCGGTGTACCTGTCCCGGATCGACGGGCACAGCGCCGCGGTCTCCTCCAGACTCCTGGACCTGGCCGCCGCAGCGGTCGGCGTGCCCGGTTGGGTGGCCGAGGGACCATTGACCCGCGAGGCACACCACCACGCCCGCCGCGCTGCCTGGGAGTCGATCACAACCGGTCAGCGCCGTGCCGCCCAGCGAGCCTTCCTCTCCGAGGCGGCGGCCCGCGGGATCGCGGTGGTGCACGAGTGCGCGGGCCCAGATGTCTCCGGCCTCGACGATCTCGCCGAACTGCTGGCAGCCGATCACGGCGTCGAGGTGGTCGGTTACTGGGGTCAGGCCGTCAGCACGCCGGCGGAGGCGCGTGAACTGCTCGCAGCCACCGGGGCGCATGGGCTGGCGGGTGACCTGTTCTGCGACGGTGCGCTCGGTTCGCGGACCGCCGCGTTGCGCATGCCCTACACCGACGCGCCCAGCACCTGTGGTACGTCCTACCTCGACGTAGAGCAGATATCCGCGCATGTTCAGGCCTGCACCCAGGCCGGCATCCAGGCCGGGTTCCATGTGATCGGGGATGCCGCGACCGATGCGGTGATGGCCGGCTTCGAGGCTGCGGCCGCCGCGGTCGGCGCCCCCGCGCTGAGGCAGTGCCACCATCGGCTCGAGCACCTGGAGATGGTGGATCGCGACCAGGCCCGGCAGTTGGCGGCCTGGGGTGTGGTGGCCAGCGTGCAGCCGGCCTTCGACGCTGCCTGGGGCGGCGCGGAGGGGATGTACGCGCTGCGGCTGGGGGGCGATAGAGCTGCGGCGATGAACCCGTTCGCGTTGCTCGAGACGGCCGGTGTCGTGCTGGCGTTCGGCTCCGACGCGCCGGTCACCCCGGGCGACCCCTGGGGCACGGTGCGCGCCGCAGTGGGACACCGCAGCCCCGGCTCGGGGATCGGCCCGATGGAGGCTCTCGCAGCGCACACCTACGGTGGTTACCGTGCTGCCGCTGTAACTGACGCGCTGGCCGGCTCGCTGGTGCCCGGCGCTCCGGCCTCGTACGCGATCTGGGACGGCATCGAGTCCGGCTTTCCTGCGGCCGTGTCACCGTCGTGCCTGCGCACCGTGCACCACGGTCGGGTCCTATTCGAGCTCGAAGACGCCCTGCTGTGAACCGGTGTGGCCGGCTGGCGCGGGTGGGTACCGCCGCCGGGGCCGGCCTGCTGCTGTACGGCGGCGCACCACCGCGGGAATTGTGGTGGCTCGCGCCGGTGGTTTTCGCGGTGTTATGGGCTGTGTTGCATGGGCGGCCGGCCCGTGCCGGGTTCGGTTACGGGTTTGCTTTCGGGCTCGGCTTCTTCGTGCCGCTGCTGTCCTGGGCGGGGGAGTTCGTGGGCCCGGTGCCGTGGCTGGCGCTGGCCACCGTCGAAGCGCTGGTGCTCGCGCTGGCCGGTGCCGGAGTCGCCCGGGTATCCCAGCTGCCGGCAGCGCCGGTGTGGGCCACCGGGGTGTGGGTGGCGGCCGAGGCGCTGATCGCTCGGGAGCCCTTCGGTGGCTTTCCCTGGGGTCGGGTGGCCTTCAGCCAGCCCAGCGGAGTATTCCTGCCGGTGGCGGCGATCGGCGGGGCTCCGCTGCTCACCGCGGCCGTCGTGCTGACCGGCTTCGGGGCCGGCGAACTGATCCGCCGCGTAGCGCGGCGCCGTGTTCCAGCCCCTTCGGGCAGCTCTGCTGTTGAGCTCGGGGGGCGGAGAGCACTCCTGGTGCCTACGCTGCTCGCGGTGATTCCGGTGGTGGTGGGGGGTATTGCGGCGCCGCTGGTGGGGACGACCACCAGCGATGGGCAGGCAGTCGTTGCGCTCATCCAGGGCAACGTGCCCCGGGTCGGGTTGGACTTCAACGCCCAGCGCCGTGCGGTACTCGACAATCACGTCGCGCGCACCGTGACGCTGGCTGCCGACGTCGCGGCCGGCCGCTACCGGCGGCCAGCGCTGGTGATCTGGCCGGAGAACTCCTCCGACATCGATCCCTTGCGCAACCCGGATGCCCGGGTGGTGATCGATCGGGCAGCCCATGCCATCGGCGTGCCCATCCTGGTCGGCGCCGTGCTGCGTACCGACGACGGGCACGCCACCAATACCGCCATCGTGTGGAACCCGCGGACCGGGCCGGGCGAGCGCCACGACAAGCGCCCGATGCCCTTCGCGGAGTACATCCCCTACCGGGATTTCTTCCGCCACTTCAGCCCGTATGTCGACCGCGCGGGCGACTTCGTGCCGGGCAACGGCGACAGTGCCGTGCGCCTCGGACCGGCCAGGGTCGGGGTAGCCATCTGCTCCGAGGTGATGTTCGACGATCTGGTACGGCAAAGCGTGCGCGCTGGTGCCCAGCTACTTGCCGTGCCCACCAACAACGCCACCTTCGGCTTCACCGAGATGACCTACCAGCAGCAGGCGATCTCGCGGGTCCGGGCGGTGGAGCACGGCCGGACCGTGCTGGTGGCTGCCACCAGCGGGGTCAGCGCCGTGATCGCCCCAGACGGCACCGTCGAGCAGCAGACAAAGCTGTTCACGCCGGCCGCGCTGGTGGCGCGGGTCCCGCTGCGTTCCGGTACTACGCTGGCTACCCGGCTCGGCCCCGCGCCAGAGTGGATGCTGGTGGCCCTGGGCCTGTTGGGGGTGGCAGCAGCGCTGGTGGTGCAGAGAGCTAAGGCAGGGGAGCGACGGGGACCTGTGCCCCCCAAGGAGGACGTCGATGGCGGATCAGCGGGACGACGGGGACGGCGAGGGGGCCGGTCTGACGATCGTGGTGATCCCGACCTACAACGAGCGGGCCAGCCTGCCGACGGTGCTGCACCGGCTCCACGAGGCGGTACCTGACGCGCACGCGCTGGTGGTCGACGACAACAGTCCGGACGGCACTGGGGCGTTGGCCGACGAACTCGCCGCCACCGACAGCCGGGTGCATGTCCTGCACCGCGCTGCCAAGGCCGGCCTCGGCGCAGCGTACGTCGCCGGGTTTCGCTGGGCGCTGCAGCGCGGCTATGACGTCGTGGTGGAGATGGACGCCGACGGCTCGCACGCCCCGGAGGACCTTCCCCGGATGCTTGCCGCGCTGGCCGACGACACCCCGGGAACCGCCGCCGACGTCGTGCTGGGCTCCCGATATGTGCCCGGCGGCCGAGTGGTCAACTGGGCGCAATACCGCCAATGGATCTCCCGCGGGGGGAACTACTACTCGCGGGTGGCGCTGGGAGTAGACCTTCATGACGTCACCGGCGGGTTCCGAGCCTACCGTCGCGGGGTGCTAGAGGGTCTGGACCTGACCACGGTCGCCTCGCAGGGCTACTGCTTCCAGGTCGACCTCGCATGGCGCTCGGTGCGCGGTGGCTTCACCGTCGTGGAGGTGCCGATCACCTTCACCGAGCGCGAGCACGGTGAATCGAAGATGACCAGCGCCATCGTGCTGGAGGCGCTGTGGCGGGTGACCGTCTGGGGTGTGCAGCGCTGCATGTCGAACCTTCGCCGAGGGTCCGACACTGACTCGACAAGCAGCACCACCCAGCCCAGCCAGCTCTGACTCGGCCTGCCCGAGCGAGTCTCAGGCGGAACGAGAGCGGCGACCCCGCAGTTCGGTGAGCCGCTCATCGAGCAGCTCTTCGAGCTGAGGGATGCTACGCCGTTCCAGCAGCATGTCCCAGTGGGTACGCGGCGGCTTGACCTTCTTCGGCTCCGGCGCGGCGCCGTCAACCAGCCTGGCCTCGTTGCCGTGCAACCGGCACTCCCAGACCATCGGTGAGTCGGCATCGTCGGCGAATGACACGGTGAAGTCGTGGCCCTTGGGGCAGGCGTATACCACTGATCGGCGAGGAGCAAGATCATGGTCACGGTCGGTCTCATAACTGACTGTTCCGAGCCGGCTGCCACGAAGTACGCGATCGGCCATGGCGTGTCCTCTCTCCGGGCCGGAGACCGTTACGGTCTCCGGATCCAGCTCACCGGGTGCAACGCCGAAGAAGGCCTCGACGTTCCCGGACCACCGTCGGTCCGGCCGATGACGTCTTCACCATCCAAGCAACAAGCATCCCCCACACAGGTTGAATCGAAGCCGCAATGTGATGTGTTACCTCACGATGAGGTGGCCCAGACTACCCGTTCGGCGTAACCTCTTATGCTGTCCTGGCAGCGGACCCTAGACGACCGCCGGCTCTGAGTTACCCGCCGCGCGAATAGCTCGGCGTACGGGGACGAGCAGTACCAACACGAACCCGATGAGGAAGAAGGCCACCAAAGACAGGATGGCAGGGCGAAACGAGCCGGTCGCCGCCCCGATGACCCCGAAGAGGATCGGCCCCACCGTCGACGTGGCCTGCTCGCCGATCTCGTAGACCGAGAAGTACTCCGCTTCCCTACCCGCGGGCACCAGCTGGCTGAACAGCGACCGGGACAGCGCGCTGGTACCGCCCAGCACCAGCCCGATGCCCACGGCCACGGCGTAGAACTGGAGCTGGTTGCCCGCCTGGATGAAGTAGGCCGCCGTGATCACACCGATCCACACCACCAGGCTGCCCAGGATCGTGCGCTTGGCGCCGATCCGGCGGGCTACCCAGCCGTGCAGCAACGCGCCGAGGAACGCCACGAACTGCACCATCAGGATGGTGCTGATCAGGGTGCTGCTCGCCAACCCCAATTCAAGATCACCATATTGGCCGGCGACACTGGCCACCGTGCCGATCCCGTCGGCGTAGATCAGGTAGGCCGCCAGGAAACCCAGTGTCAGTGGGTAGCTCCGCGCGTTGCGCAGCGTGCCGGCGAGCTGACGGAAACCGCCGGTCAGCACCGATAGGCCACGCTCGGTGCCCTGCGGAGCCTGGTAGGTGCGCATCCGGGACAACGGGATGAGCGTGAAGGCGGCCCACCACAGCCCGGCGGTGACGAAGCAGACCCGTACCGCCGCCGACTCGGACAGTCCCAGCGCATCACGTCCGAGGTAGGTCGCCAAATTCACGGCCAACGCGATGCCGCCACCCAGAAAGCCGAAGGCCCAGCCGCGGGAGGACAGCCGGTCGCGCTCGTCAGCTGTCGCTATCTCCGGGAGCACCGAGTAGTAGATAACCACCGATGCGTAGTAGCCGGTGGTCGCGACGATGAACAGCACGACGCCGAGCCGCCAGTTCGTTCCGGTCACCAGCGCGAGCAGCGCGGTCGCGCCCGCCCCGGTGAACGCGAAAAGCGCAAGCATCCGCCGTTTGTGCTGGGTGCGGTCAGCGATGGCGCCAGTCAGCGGCAGCACCAGTACCTGCAGGAGGGTCGACGCCGCCAGCAGGTAGTCGAACAGCGACCCGGCCGGGAATCCCAGCCCGAACAGCGAGATGTTGCAGTCGACCAGGGCGTTGCGGGTCAGGCAGGTCTGGCCGGCGGCCAGCGCGTCGTTGCGGGCCACCGTGGTGAGATAGAGCGAGAGGAACACGGTGATGATCGAGGTGGGGAACACGGAGTTCGCCCAGTCATACCAGCACCAGGCGCGTTGATCACGGCGGCGATCGGCTTGGTTCAGCGGGGCGCTGGGGGAGGGCTGGACCGTCGGCTCGCTCACAGCACCGCCTTCCGTCACCGCGGCGCACTCTACTGGGCCCCGTCACGGAGCCTGAGCGCCTGCTCCCGGCCATACCCCACGGAGGCGCAGTACGTCGCGCAGCACGTCCGGCCGGTCGGTGATCAGGCCGTCGACACCGAGATCGAGCAGGGCCTGCATCTCGACTGCCCGGTCGACCGTCCACGCGTGCACCTCCAGACCATGGTGATGCGCGCAACGCACTAACGCCCGGTCCACCACCCGTACTCCGCACATGCGCACCGGCAGTTGGGCCAACCTGCCGCGGATCGGCATTGTCGCGGATCGCCTAACACTGGCCCGCGCCAACGACACTGACCGCAGGCGCAGCACTATGGCCGATGCGGTGCCCATCGAAGTCAGCAGACGAGGCCCGGCGGCCGTGCGCAACCGGTGCAGCCGAGCTTCGGAGAACGACGCGAGGCATACCCGGTCCCAGCCGCGGGTGCGACGAAGCAGGTCCAACACTGGCGCGACCGCCGAGTCAGCCTTCACGTCGATGTTGAGCCGCACCCCTGGAAGCTCCTCAAGCAGATCAGCTAGCAGGCAGATCGGCTCCCCACCGCCCACCCGGGCAGTTCTCACCGCCGCCCAGTGCAACTTCTCGATCTCGCCGGAGCTATCGGTGGTGCGATCCAGCGCCGCGTCGTGAATGACCACGACCACACCGTCCCGGGTGGCGCGAACATCGGTCTCCAGGTAGTGATACCCCTCGGCGGCCGCGCGGCGGAACGCGGCCAGCGAGCTTTCCATGCCAGCCAGTTCGCCGAGATGCCAACCGCGGTGCGCGAACGCCCGGGGAAACGGCCCGTCCAGGAACGGGTGCCAAGACGAGACCATGCCGCCATTCTGCCGGGACGCGCGACGCTGACGCGCGAGACCAGGTTGAGTAGCATTTCGGACGTGCGACGGTGGGGGGCTATCACGGTAGGCACTGCCTGTGTGCTGCTCGGCGGCCTGTTCTTCCTGCAGGGGATCGGCGTGGTGGGTGGCAGCACCATGACCGGCGAACGGTTGTGGGTCTTCATCGGTCTGGTCATGCTGCTCGGCGGGCTGGCCGTGCTCATCACCGGAGTCCGCGGTCGCGATCGGCGATCCTGAGTTCCCAGCTTGCACTCCCATGTCAGGCTGGGCAGGTCTCCTGGAACCGTCAGAAGGATCATCCATGTGACGGTGTGCGGGGCCACGGTAACAGGGGAGTGGGCGATGACGACGCATGACGGCGCGGGGCTCGAGCTGCTGGCTGCGGAGTTCACGGCGTTGCTCGGGTCGGCGGCGGTGATCACCGACCGGCAACGGCTGCGGACTTACGAGTGTGACGGGTTGGCGCAGTACCGAGTGGTGCCGGGGCTGGTGGTGCTGCCGGAATCCGCCGAGCAGGTCGCCGCGGTGGTCCGGGCCTGCGCCGCCGTGGGAGTGCCGTTCGTGGCCCGTGGCTCCGGTACCGGACTGTCCGGCGGCGCGCTGCCCCATGCGCAGGGTGTGCTGATCGTGACCTCCCGGATGCGGCGGATCCTGGAGGTCGACGTCGCCAATGAGCGCGCGATCGTCGAGCCCGGTGTGATCAACCTCGACGTGACGAAGGCTGCCGCGCCACAGGGTTGGTACTTCGCCCCCGACCCGTCCAGCCAGCAGATCTGCTCGGTGGGCGGCAATGTCGCGGAGAACTCCGGCGGGGCGCACTGTCTGAAGTACGGGTTCACCATCCACCACGTGCTGGGCGCTGAGGTCGTCGCCCCGGACGGCGAGCTGGTGTGGCTCGGCGGTACCACTCGCGACGTGCCCGGATACGATCTGCTCGGCGCGTTCGTGGGTAGCGAGGGCACCCTCGGGATCGCCACCAAGATCGTGGTGCGGCTGCTGCGGAACCCGGAGTCGGTGCGCTGCCTGCTCGCCGCCTTCCCGAGCGTGGACGAGGCAGGCACCGCGGTGTCGGAGATCATCGCCGACGGCGTCACGCCGGCAGCCATCGAGATGATGGACGCATTGGCGATCGAGGCCGCCGAGGCCGCTGTGGCCTGCGGTTACCCGGAGGGAGCCGGTGCAGTCCTGATCGTCGAGCTGGACGGCCCGAGCGCCGATGTCGAACACACCTTCGCTGCCGTGCAAGGGCACTGCACCGGCGCGGGCGCATTCGAGATCCGGGTCGCCCGCGACGCGACCCAACGAGCGTTGTTCTGGAAGGGCCGCAAGTCCGCGTTCGCCGCAGTAGGCCGGATCAGCCCCGACTACATAGTCCAAGACGGAGTGATCCCCAGAACGGCGTTGCCGGCGGTGCTGCGCAAGATCGCGGATCTGTCGGCCGGCAGTGGGATCCGGGTAGCCAACGTCTTCCATGCCGGTGACGGCAACCTGCACCCGCTGGTCCTGTTCGACGAGGCCAAACCTGGCGAGGCACAGGCCGCGGAGGAGGTCTCGGGAGCAATCCTCGATCTTTGCATCGAATACGGCGGCTCGATCACCGGCGAGCACGGCGTCGGCTCGGACAAAGCTCAATACATGCCGCGAATGTTCACCGCTGAGGACCTGGACACCATGCAGCGGCTGCGCTGCGCCTTCGATCCCGCCGGGGTGTGCAACCCCGGCAAGGTGTTTCCCACCCCCCGGCTGTGTGGTGAGGTGCCGGGCAAACACAAGGGTGTGCACCCGCTGCAGGCCGCCGGCCTGGCGGAGCAGTTCTGATGGTCATCTCCACGATCGGCGGGTTGCGGGCAGCCTGCGATGACGTGGCGCAGGCCACCGTCGGCGACACCGTCGATGGAGTGCCGGCGCGCTGGGTCGCCCGGCCGGGCAGCACCGAGGAGGTCTCGGCGGTGCTGCGCGCGGCGGCCGGGCTTGGGCTGCGGGTGGTCGCTCGAGGCGGGGGCAGCCGGCTTGCATGGGGCGTCCCACCAACCGCCCTGGACTTGATAGTGGACACCAACCGGATGGATGCGGTACTCGCGCATGCCGCCGGTGACCTGGTCGTCACTGTGCAGGCCGGTTTGCCGATGGGTGCCCTCCAGCGGGCGTTGGCCCGGCACCGGCAGCGGCTGGCACTGGACAGTGACAATCCTGCGGCAACGATTGGGGGCACCATCGCCACCGCCGCGTCGGGACCGCTGCGTTACCGGTACGGCGCGGTGCGCGATCTGCTCATCGGCATCACCGTGGTGCTCGCCGACGGCACCGTCACCCGTTCGGGAGGCAAGGTGGTGAAGAACGTGGCGGGTTACGACCTGGGCAAGCTTTACACCGGGTCGCTGGGCACCCTGGGTGTGATCACCGAAGCGGTGTTCCGGCTGCATCCGCTGCCCGAGGAGAGTCGGTGGATCACCGTGCCCGCTCCCGACGCCGCGCGCGCCGCGACAGCCGTCGCTGCGATCCGGGGATCGCAGCACGACCCGGTGGCCATCGAGGTGGACCGCGGCGCCCCGGGTGCTCCGGTGAGAGTGGGCATCGCTGTCGAGGGCGTTGCTGGCGGCATCGGTGCCCGCGCCGGCGCTGTCGCCGACCTACTCGGCTCAGCGACCGGGACGCCGGCCACGGTGAGCGAGCGGCCACCGGGCTGGTGGGGTGTTGCGCCGCATGCCCCGCAGGGACCCGCCGCGACGGTCACCTGCGAACCCACCGGGCTGACCGACCTACTCGGCACCGCCCCGGGCGTGCTGCGCGGCAGCGCCGGCGCCGGGGTGCTCGTCGCCGGCCTGGACGACAGTGACCGGCTGGGTTCCGAGCTGGCGCAGCTGCGCGAGATCACCCACCGCCACGGCGGCAGCACCGTGCTGCGCTGCGCACCCGCACACCGCAGGGCTGGCCTCGACGTGTGGGGACCGGTGCCCGCGCTGGCGTTGATGCGCCGCCTGAAGGACCAGTTCGACCCGGAGCACCGGCTTTCGCCCGGACGGTTCGTGGGAGGAATCTGACATGACTGCGGGCGCTTTCGACGACCACCACCCGCCGCAGCCCGAATTGATAAAGGACTGCGTGCACTGCGGGTTCTGCCTGCCCGCATGCCCCACCTACGTGTTGTGGGGGCAGGAGATGGATTCGCCGCGCGGACGCATCCATCTGATGAAATCCGGCCTGGAGGGCGAGCCCCTGTCGGCGTCGATGGTGGAACACTTCGACGCTTGCCTGGGGTGCATGGCCTGCGTGACGGCCTGCCCGTCTGGCGTGCAGTACGGCACGCTGATCGCGGACACTCGAGCTCAGGTGCAGCGCCGGTACGAGCGACCCCGCGGGGAGCGGCTGCTCCGCGCGGCGATCTTCTGGATGTTCCCCTACCCTCAGCGGTTGCGGGCGTTGCGCGGGCCGCTGGCGCTGTACCAGCGTAGTGGTCTGGCCGGGCTGCTCCGGCGGACCGGGCTGCTGGACCGGTTACCGCCGACGTTGCGCGTGATGGAGTCGCTGGCCCCGACGGTGACCCGGCGGCGGCCGTTGCCGGAGCGGGTGCCCGCCGTTGGGCGGCGCCGTGCGGTGGTGGGGATGCTCACCGGCTGCGTGCAGGATGCGCTGTTCCCGGAGGTCAATGCGGCCACCGCACGGGTGCTCGCCGCTGAGGGCTGCGATGTCGTGATCCCCCGAGGGCAGGGCTGCTGCGGGGCGTTATCGCAACACATGGGACGTGAAGAGGAGGCGATCTCGTTCGCCCGGGCGCTGATCGAGCGCTTCGAGGCCGCTGGGGTGGATCATGTCGTGGTCAACGCCGCGGGCTGCGGCTCAGCCATGAAGGAGTACGCCCACCTGCTGCGCGACCATCCCGGTTACGCCGCCCGCGCCCAGGCATTCGTCGAGCGCACCCGCGACGTCTCCGAGCTGCTCGTCGAGCTCGGGCCGGTGGCGCCGCGCCACCCACTGGACGTCACGATCGCCTACCACGACGCCTGCCACCTCGGACACGCCCAAGGTATCCGGTCCCAGCCTCGCGAGCTGCTGCGTGCCATACCCGGGCTGAGGCTGACCGAGATCGCCGAAGCGGATCTCTGCTGCGGTTCGGCGGGGGTCTACAACCTGCTCAACCCCGAACCGGCCACCGAATTGGGGGACCGCAAAGCGCACAACGTGCTCGCTACTGGAGCGTCGGTGCTGGTCACCGCCAACCCCGGGTGTCTGATGCAGATCGCGGCCAGCACCCAGCGGCTGGGCAAGCACCTGGCGCTGGCGCACACTGTCACCGTGCTGGATGCCTCGATTCGCGGTGTGCCGCTGTGAGCCGGCCATCCACGCGGGTCCTGCCGAGTACGCCCGGCGCCCGGCGACGGCTGTCGTCGGAGGCGAGGCGTGGTGAACTGCTCGACGCGGCGCTGCGGGAGTTCGGTAACCGGGGTTACTACCTGACCCAGATGGAACACGTCGCTGCCGCCGCTGGGGTGAGCAAGGCGCTGGTGTACCAGCACTTCCCGAGCAAGGAGGAGCTCTTCGCGGCGGTTACCGAGCAGGTCGTGGAGGGTTTCATGAACCGGCTGCCAGAAGTGTTGGAAAACGCCGGCGACGCCCTCGGCGCCTGGCGCGGCGCGGTCCGGCTGCTGTGCGACCTGGTGACCGAGCGGCCGGAGGCCTGGGCGCTGGTCGCGCGGCACCTGGACAATCCTGAGCTCGGCGCGTCGCTGCGCGGACTCCGGGATCAGGTCACCGAGGTCTTCGCGGCGGTTCTCGCCGGCTACTACGCCCCTGAGCAGGGGAGTGCGGCGACGTCGGAGGAGGTGCTGGAGCAGGCGCGGATCACCGTCCCGCTGGTCGTCGGCGCGCTGCAGGGACTGATGTCCTGGTGGTTGGACCACCCGGAGGTGCCACGGGCGAAGGTCGAGGCGCGGGCGGTGGACTTCGGGTGGCTGGGTCTGGACCGGATCAGTCGAGGCGAGTGGCTTCCACTTGTAGGTGACTGACGAGTCAGTTATCTTTGTAGCACCCGCTCGTCGAGGAGGCCGCAGATGACCATCACCAGCGACGTTGACGCCACGACCAGGCGTGTCCCCGACCGCGAGGACACCGCGCGGCGACTGCTGAAGACCTCGGCCAAGCACTCCTACGATCCGGCCGTCGAGATCGAATGGGATGCCCCGCTCGCGCCGGATCGCTACTACATCGCCCCGCACCGCAGCTCCCTGTACGGCACCGCACTGTGGGAGCAGATGAGCGAAGCGCAGCGGATCGAGCTGACCAAACACGAGTTGGCGAGCTTGTACGGCATCGGCATCTGGTTCGAGACGATCCTCATGCAGATGCTTGTACGGCACCTCTACGACCATCCCACGAGCAGCGCGCATGCCCGGTACGCGTGGACCGAGATCGCCGACGAGTGCCGGCATTCGGTGATGTTCTCCCGCGCGGCGGAGAAGTTCGGTGGCCCGGACTACGGTCCTGGCTGGGTCGTCCACCACCTCGGACGGCTGCTCAAGACGTTCTCGACCGGCAGCGTGACCTTCGGTGCGGCGATCTACGTCGAGGAACTCCTCGACGCGGTGCAGCGCGAGCAGATGGTCGACCAGTCGCTGCAACCGATAGTCCAGAAGGTGTCCTGGATCCACGTCGTCGAGGAGGCCCGACACATCCGCTACGCCCGCGAGGAGACGTTTCGGCAGTGGCCTCGGCTGGGCTGGATGGGCCGGGCCTACAGCCGCTTCGTCCTGGCCATGTCGGTCTACTTTGCCACTACCAGGTTGATCGACCCGAAGGTGTACGCAGCGGTGGGACTCGACGTCAAGGAGGCTGTCGCAGCGGCTGCCGCGAACCCGCATTGGCACCAGACCAAACAGTTCGCCACCGGCAAGGTCGTCAAGTTCCTCGACGAGGTCGGGCTCATCGCCGGGCCGGGAAAGCTGCTCTGGCGCAGAGCCGGTGTTCTGTAGCCTCTCGCGGCATTCTGTAGAGATTCCGAGACGCATCGCGCGTCGCGCTCGCCCTCCACGCTGGGCGACCACAGCACCACTTCGACGTCGATCTGCGGGAAGTCGTCCCCAACGCACAGCAGCGGGCGGGCAGCGAGCCGCCAGATTGCATAGGTCAGGCAATCCCCGAAATTCAGTGCGGCCGGATGGCGTCCCTTGCCGTAACAAGTGAATGCGGCGACCGCGATCGGCCAATGCGCGGCCGTGCACGGGATGGTTTCTGCACCGGACTCCTGCATCAATCGCGCCAGCAGCGACCTTCCGGTGACCCATAGCCGAGCGGTGAGCACGATGCCGGTTTCGGCCAGCGTGGGTGCACCGACTCCGATGACCGGGGCTCGCGCCAGGTGATTCACGAGTACCTGATAGCCCGGCTCAACCAGCACGATCGCTACCAACGCCGAACTGTCCCCCGCACTTCCGGATACTCGATCCGATAATCTACATTATGACAAATCATACTGATCACGATTGTAGAACGCTCACCCCCACACCGGCCAGCGCGGCCCCCGTGAGTGCGTCGACGGCGCGCCGGGCTCGCCTGCGGTCCAGAAGCGCCCTGCCGCCGCGCGCCGTGAGTACTCGCGTACCGGCTGGACCATGCGGAGCCACGGCCCTGACTGTCCGCCAAACGCCGCAAAGATCGTCAATAGTGAGTGGTGGCCGTGCAGGATTGCACGGCTGTAACTCAGTTCCGATGATCAAGCCAGCCCTCAGACTGGACGGCGCGGACCGTTGTGGTGCATACCCATCGAGGCATCGCGGCCCAGGTGATGAGTCCGGCCCGATACCTAACGGGGCTTCGCCCCAGCCCGACGAGGCGTGTGGTGGTCGGCTTGGGTGGGGGGCTCCGGTCGGGTGGGTG
>QHBZ01000230.1 GCA_003244055.1 Pseudonocardiales bacterium
GCGGTCCAGAAGCTCCTTGTCAGTCATCCTCGCTCTCTTTCCCGCCGTAGATGCGCTGCAGGCGGCCAGGACGACGACCGCCGAATAGCTCATGACGCCACTCAGGCAGGCGGTGAGGGTGGGCGGATCGGGGTGAATAGGCAGGTTTGGGCGATGTTGTCGACGTTCTTGCCGGCGACTCGCTGGATGAGGGCGAGGAAGTCGGCCACCGAGCCGTTGCCACCGCGCCGCTGGGTGGTCCAGGTACGCAGCGCGGTGAAGAAGTCCTTGTCCCCGATCGCGACCCGGAGTGCTTGCAGCGCCATCGCGCCGCGGTCGTAGACCGCTGGCTTGAACATCTGGTCCGCACCGGGGTTGCCTGGTGGGATGTCCCAGAAGTCGTCGTCGGCGGTGTGTCGGGCGTAGGACCGCGTGGCGGTCTGTTGGGTGCTGTAGCCGCCGGTGTGCTCGTTGTAGAGCCATTGGGCGTAGGTGGCGAAGCCTTCGTTGAGCCAGATGTCACTCCAGTGCTGGACCGAGACACTGTCCCCGAACCACTGGTGCGCCAGCTTATGCACCACTGAGGTGACGTGCTCTCCGGAGGTGAATTGTTCCGAGGCGTAGAGCGGGCGGGTCTGGTTCTCCAATGAGGAGCTCAGGGTGGGGGTGTCGGGAACCACGCCGCCGAGCTGGTGGAAGGGGTAGGGGCCGAAGGGAGTGTCTCGGTGGAGAATGTCGTAGTGACCGATCGCGACAAACGCCAGGTAGGTGGCCATCGGCTCGCTCTCTTGCCAACGCCACCGCCGCCAGCCCGGCTCAGCCGGTTCCGGACCACCGAGGAGGGCCCCGTTGGAGATCACCTGCAGGCCGGCGGGCACCACGGCGGTGATCGTGAAGATCGCCTTGTCCAAGGGGTGGTCGTTTCAGGGGTACCACCACGGGGCGATTGATTGTGCGGCCAGGGCATCACGGCTCGGGCGGCAGGTCGGTGACAAGTAAGCTGACCCGACGCGCGATCGCCACCGCGTGGTCGGCAAAGCGCTCGTAATAGCGGCCGATGAGTGCGGTATCCACCGCAGGCTCCACCCCGTGCGGCCAGTGTTCGGAGAACAGGATCCGGAAGATCCGGCGGCGCAGGGCGTCCACCTGATCGTCGGCTTGGGCCAGCCGGTCACCGGACATCGGATCCCCGCTTTCAATCGCTGCCGCGGCATCCTGGGCCAGCTTGGCGGCGAGCACACCCATCCGCGCAGACACCAGGCGGACGCCAGCCGGGATGGGCACGGCCGGGTGCTTCAGTCGCGCGATCATGGCAATGTGCTGGGTCAGATTGCACATCCGCTTCAGGTCACGCCCCGCGTGCATGGCAGCGACCACCACCCGCAGGTCGGTGACCACCGTTGCTCGCAGGACCAGCAGGTTGAAGCACCGTCGGTCTGTTTCGTCGCACAGATCCTTCATCTCGTCCGCGCCGGAGATGACCATCTCGGCGAGTTGCAGGTCACCCTGATAAAGCGCCGTAGAGGCATTGGTCATCATCTGCCCGGCCAGCCGAACGATCCTCGCCAGGTCGCCGGTCAGGCTGTCCAGCTCGGCGCGGAAAGTCTCCTGCATGGCCGCAGGGTATTGGTCGTTTCCGCGGTCAGCAGCTCCTAGGCCCGCTCGCGAACGCGTCCAATGCGCGGATCTTGTTCGTGACGTCCAGCGCGGCCACCTTGTAGGCCTCCGAGAGCGTCGGGTAGTTGAAGACGGTGTCGACGAGATAGTCGACCGTGCCGCCGCAACCCATGATGGCCTGCCCGATGTGCACGAGGTCGGTGGCGTTCGTTCCGAACACGTGCACGCCGAGCAGGGTGCGATCCTCGTTCGAAACGAGCAGCTTGAGCATCCCGTAGGAGTCGCCGACGATCGCGCCGCGGGCGAGCTCGCGGTAACGTGACATCCCCACCTCGTAGGGCACGGCGGACTCGGTCAGCTCGGCTTCGGTCTTGCCGCAGTAGGAGATCTCGGGCACCGTGTAGATCCCGATCGGCTGCAGTTCCTGCAGCTCGCGCGCAGGTTCGCCGAACGCGTGGTACGCGGCCAGCCGCCCCTGACCCATGGAGGTTGCCGCGAGCGCGGGGAAGCCGATGACGTCGCCGACGGCGAAGATGTGAGGTACCACAGTGCGGTACTGCCCGTCCACTGCGATCCGCCCGCGCCGGTCCGCGCCAAGCCCCGCCTTCTCCAGGTGAAGTTCCTCGGTGACGCCCTGGCGGCCCGCGGAGTACATCACCATGTCCGCCGCGATCCGCTTGCCGCTGGCGAGGCTCGTGATCGTTCCATTTGGGGCGATCTCGACCTTGGCCACCTCCTCGCCGAAGCGGAACGTGACGGCGCGGTCGCGCAGGTGAAACTTGAGCGACTCGACGACCTCGGGGTCGCAGAACTCCAGCATCTGCGGACGCTTCTCGACAACCGTCACCCGGGTGCCGAGTGCCGCGAACATCGACGCGTACTCGATGCCGATCACGCCGGCCCCGACGACGACCATTGAACCGGGCACCCGCTTCATCCGCAGGACGCCGTCGGAGTCGAGCACGTGGTCGTCGTCGAACTCGACCTCGGCTGGTCGGGCCGGCTTGGTACCGGTAGCGATCACGAACTTCTCGGCGGTGACGGTGGTGTGATCGCCCCGAACTTCGCCCGCCACCGTAACCGTCTGCGGGTCCTCGAACCGGGCGGTGCCGCCGAGCAGGTCGACGTGGTTGCGCAGCAGCTGGCTACGGATCACCTCGACCTCGCGACCAACGACGTGTTCAGTGTGGGCCAGCAGGTCAGCGATCGTGATCTCGGACTTGACCCGGTAGCTGGCGCCGTAGATGTCGCGCTGAGCGAAGCCGGTGAGGTGGAGGACGGCCTCCCGCAGCGTCTTGGACGGGATGGTCCCGGTGTTGACGCAGACCCCGCCGATCATGTTGCGGCGCTCGGCCATGCACACGCGCTTGCCCAGCTTGGCAGCCGCGATGGCCGCCTTCTGCCCGCCGGGACCGGACCCGATCACCAGCAGGTCGTAGTCATACACACGTCGATCCTTCCCACCGGCGCGGACGGCCCCGCCGGACGAGTGCAGCCGCCTTCCCGCGACCAGCGTCGCTGGCCGAGGTCACATCGGGCAGGCCGGGAGGTTACAAGTGCACGACGACCACGTGGTGGTGGCTCCCTGGGCTGGCCAGCTCTACAGTTCGGGTGAACGTCTAACCAACTGGCCTGGGAGTTTCCTGGTTCCTTCGTGCCGTGACATCCGTTGAATTCAAGGAGCGGGGCCAATGCCGATCATCGAAGACGCGGCTGGCGGAGTCACCGGAGAGCCCCACCGAGCGGATCCCGACCTTTCAGATACCGTCGACAAGTCGACCACTCACGTCGCAAGCCCCGAGCCGCTGCTTGACCTATCGGTGACCTACCCCGTACCAGGGGTGTGCGTGGTGCAGGTCGTCGGGGAACTCGACATGCTCACGGCTCCGCAGCTCACCAAGTGCCTGGTTGAGGAGCTGTCCGCATCACCCCCGCACCTGGTGCTGGATATGCAGGCCGTGCCGTTCATCGGTTCCGCCGGGCTCTACGCGCTGTTCAAGGCCAGTGAGCTGGCCCAGGCCAGGGGGTCTGTGCTGCATTTGGCCGGTATGGATCAGCGGGCGGTGAGCCGGGAACTGACCGTGGCCGGCCTTCTGCCGTACTTCCGTACCTATCCCACCCTCGAACAGGCGCTGAGCGCCCTGACCGGCTAAAACCCGCCCGGGGGCAACCGGTCAGTGGCGTGCTGGTCGGAGCGCGGCGAGCGACTCGAATCCCGATAGCTCGATCAGTCGGCGGGTGGGCGAGTCGAGTGGCACGATAAGTTCCAGCACGATCCGCAACGCCCGTAGCCGAGAGGCCAGCGAGAACAGCATCCTTATCCCCGCACTGTCCACGTAGGTGAGTTCGGTCAGGTCGACCGACACCGCGTTCGGCTGATGAGAAGTCGCCGCGCGGATCTCCTCCTCGACGGCGTCGACGTTTGCTAGATCGATCTCGCCACTGAGAGCGATGTGCATCGACCCGTCCTCGGCGGTGGCCTGCACACTCGCGGCGGTCATCGAGGTGCCTGCTCGGCCAGCCGACGACGGATCACCACGGTGGTTCCAGTAGGCCCATGATCGATCCGCAGATCGTCGCTGCAGTTGCGCATGAACAGCGTCCCCCGTCCTCGGTCCTCACCGCGGGGCGGGCGCCAACGGCCCGTATCCGCGACAGTGGCGATCACATCCGGCAACTGGAGCTCCATATGCACCTTCACGGTGCCGCCACTGGGTCCGTACGCGTGCTCAACGGCATTGGTGCAGGCTTCGCCGACAGCGACGAGCAGGTCAGCGATCGAACGCGGCGCGGCACCGACCGCCGACAGCCAGCGGCGCACCGCAACCCGGATATCCCTCAGCGACCACGGCAGCGCCGGCACTACCAGGTCTAACGGCCCGATCTCGCCGCTGTCTTGGCGGCGCACCGCGAGCATTGCCACATCATCATCAGGAGGATCAGCACCGACGAGCTGGGCCATGACCTCCGCGCAGACAGACTCCACCGGTCCAGCCACCACCAGCTCACACAGGCGCGCAAGGCCGGCGTCAAGCGAGGTGCCCCGGCGTTCGACCAAACCATCCGTGTAGAAGCAGAGCAACCCACCCGGTGGCACCGTGATGGTCGTGGCCCTGCGTCGCAGCCCCCGAGGCACGCCCACCGGATGGTCGCTGGGCACATCGAGCAGGGTCGGCGGGTGATTCGGCAGGGCGAGCACCGGCGGAGGATGGCCCGCCGAGGACAGGTGCAGCCGCTCCAACGAGGGCTCGAACATCGCCAACAACACCGTGGCCATCGTCTCGGGGTCGAAGTGCTGCACCTGCTGGTCAACTCTGCCGAGCACCTCGGCGGGATCACCACCAAGCAGCGCGTAGGCGCGCAACGCGCTGCGCAGCCGGCCCATCACCTCAGCAGCACCAAGCCCGCGCCCGACCACATCTCCGATCACGATGCACAGCCAGCCGGAGGGAAGGGCGAATACGTCGTACCAGTCGCCGCTGACCCCGCCATTCTCAGCCGGGACGTAGCGGGCAGCCAACTCAAGGCCTGGCACCACCGGCAACCGCGCTGGCAAAAGGCTGCGCTGAAGCACCACCGCAGCAGCCCGCTCAACCTCGGCGCGTCGGGACTCGGTAGCGAAACCGACCCGATCGGCCACAATCTGGAGCAGTCTGACGTCCTCGTCAGTGAACCGGCGAGGTACCAGCGTACCGACGTGAAGCACCCCGATGACCGTTCCCCTGCTCAGCAACGGCACGCCAAGCAGTGAGCAGACCCCACGGTCCCGAAAGATCGTATTGAGGACATTGGTGTGATCGACCGCCTCGATGATCACCGGCTGTTTTTCTGCCGCGACGCGACCGGCGAAACCCTTGCCCACCGGGATGCGAAACCCCTGACGTACCGCCGCGTCTATCCCCCGGTCAGCGGTCGCTACAAGCTGCTGGGAGGAGGAATCGAGCAGCAGCACGGTGGCTGTGTCGACCTGAAGGAGCTCCCGCACCCGGTCGAGCAGCTCAACCAAGAGATCCTCGACGTCAAGATGGGCCAGCGCCGTGTCGGTCACGGACTCAATCCCACGCAATCGAAAGTCAACGAGGCCGGACACGTGGTTCGGCTCGTCTGGCGTCGACACAATAGGAGCGTAACCCACATTCGGGCGCAACGGCTTGCGGTCGGCCGCGCCGCGATGATCAGCTGATCGTAAGGGATGATCAGCTGATCGCAAGGAAGGTGAAGCTGACGCTGTTGCTCTGGTCGCCACCCCTCCAGTTCGGCGGTCACGTCGAGCGTGCCCGAACCGCTTGGAACGTTCGCCTCGATGCACCCGGTCCTGGTCACCTTGAAGGGGACCGATTCGCCGCCGCAGAGAAGCCTGTCCGCAGCGTCCAATCCGCTTCCCTTGATAAGCACAGCGGTATTCGGCAACGCCGCGTCCGGCGTGATGCTGTCAATCTGCGTGGGATCTCGGCGAACAGAGCCGCCTTATCTACGATGTTCATCCCCACGTGCAGCATGCACGCACGGTCAAAAGATTCATCGGGAAAAGGCAGTGTGGTGGCGCTACCTTGGCGAAACCGCACGAGCTCAGCCAAGCCGGCCCGGCGGGTCAGCGATGTGGCGACTTGGACATACTCCACAGTGAGGTCGACGCCAGTCACCTCGACACCATGCCTTCGCGCCAGGTAACGAGCGGTGCCACCCAACCCGCTGCCGACATCGAGCACGCGCAGTCCGGGACGCAGGTCGAGTTGATCGAGCAACTCCACCGTGGCCCTTCGGCCACCGATGTGAAACTCATCGAGCGGCGCGATCTGGTCGGGATCCAGGTGCTCGGGGTCCGCGCCCAACGTGGTGAGCGCGTTGAGAATCTTGCGCCCCAACTCCCCCTGCGAGTAGTGCGCCGCAATCGCTTGCTCGCTCATCACAATCCCGCACCTTCCCTTGATCGGTTCGACCATTACCGATCAGGACATCTTGACGAGGGGTTGCGGCGCTGGCATGTCCCGGACGACTGTAGGTAAAGGGAACGGCAGCTCAGGCCCTACCAGCGGACCAGTGGGCAACCCGCCCACTAGACCACACAATGACGTAGCGGCGCCTCCGGGAGCCATCGATGAGGCGCCATTCCCAAGGGGGGGCGGGGGCTGTGCGTTCGTAACGAGCGCACAGCCCCCGACTTGGACCGGGCACCTAAGCAGCGGTACCGACGAGACCCAACCGTCCGGGCAAACCCGCCGCTGGCCGTTGATCACGGCTACCGATGAGCCACTCGTCTGCGACCTAACCGGTGGGGCATGCCCATTCCGCGAGCGCACGTGGCAGGTTGTTGCCTCGCTCATACACCAGACCGCTTCCGGTGTCGTCCAGGGAGT
Source organism: Pseudonocardiales bacterium (assembly GCA_003244055.1). Taxonomy (GTDB): domain Bacteria; phylum Actinomycetota; class Actinomycetes; order Mycobacteriales; family Pseudonocardiaceae. The sequence goes on from QHBZ01000230.1 coordinate 6,954, forward strand.
GTGCCGGGCCCGTACGCTGGCTGGCGATCAGCGGCTGTGCGGCTTCCGCCGGCCGAGCACTTGCGGCATCGTGGAAATCCCGG
>QHBZ01000231.1 GCA_003244055.1 Pseudonocardiales bacterium
TTGCGCCAGAGCGACTTCGTGACGCTGCATCTGCCGGCGATGCCCGAGACCGAGCGGATCATCAACGCGGCGAAGCTGGCGCTGATGAAACCCAGCGCCTTTCTGATCAATACCGGCCGCGGCAATCTGGTCGACGAGGACGCCGTCTACGCGGCGGTGAAGTCAGGCGAGATCGCCGGTGCCGGCATCGACGCCTGGACCACCGAGCCGATGACTGATCCGCGCTGGGCCGAGCTCGACAACGTCGTTCTCACCCCGCACAGCGCAGCGAACACCCACGGCGTGTGGGCGGCGAGTGCCGCGCTGGCGGCGGACATCGTGGTGCAGGCCATGCGCGGTGAACAACCGACACAGCTTCTGAACCCGGAGGTGTGGGCTGGCGCCCCGTGAGTGGCGATGCGGAGCTCCGGCTCGCCGGTAGCCAGCCCAGCCACTCACGGGTTGTCCACAACCTATAGGCGGGCGGCGGACGGGGAGCGCAGGCGGTTGCGGGTGTCCAGGATCTGATCGGCGTGCGGCTCGAAGAGCTCCCAGTCGATCGCGTCGTGGTCCGCGAGCACGATGACCAGATCGGCGTCGGCGATCTGACCCGACTCGCAGGGCACCATCCGGATGTGGCCGGGGACCTCGTGAGTGCTGATGAGCGGATCGATTCCGCGGAGATCAGCTCCCAGATCGGCGAGCTTCTTGGCGACTGCGACGGCCGGTGACCGCCTGATGTCGCGCGAGTTTCGCTTGTAGGCCAGGCCCACCAGCAGGATCCTGCTGCCGTTGACGGACTTGCGCTGCTGGTTGAGCTGGGTGACCACGCGGGAGACCACGTAATCGGGCATGTTGTCGTTGACGTCGTTGGCGATATCGACGAAACGGAAGGCCCGGCCCAGGGACCGCCGCGCCTGCCAGGACAGATAGGAGGGATCGATCGGCAGGCAGTGCCCACCGACCCCGGGCCCCGGGGTGAACTTCATGAAGCCGAACGGCTTCGTTGCGGCCGCTTCGACCACCGACCAGACGTCGAGCCCGAGGTCGTGGCAGTACACCGCGAGCTCGTTGACCAGGGCGATATTGACGTGGCGGAAAGTGTTCTCCAGCAGTTTGGCCAGCTCAGCCTCCCGAAGCCCGGGCACTGGAACCGTCCTGTCGACGAGCCGATCATAAAAGTCCTGCAGCGCGCGCAACGAGGCCTGGTTCACTCCCGCGATGATCTTCGGGGTGTTATGGAATCGCCAGATCTCGTTTCCCGGGTCGATGCGCTCGGGGCTGTAGCCGGCGAAGAAGTCCAGCCCGGCGCGCAGGCCGGAACCGGCTTCGAGGATCGGAATGAAGATCTCCTCGGTGGTGCCGGGATAGCTGGTGGACTCAAGGATGACGCAGCAGCCAGGAGTGATGTGCGCAGCGAGGATGGCCCCGGCGCTCTCGATATAGCTCAGATCGGGTGCGCCGTCACGCAACGGGGTCGGTACGCACACGACCGCGACGTCGAAGCCGGCCAGTGCCGCCGAATCGTCGGTAGGCAGGTAACGTCCAGTGCTCATCGCGGTCGCGAGCTCACCGTCGGTGATATCGTCGATAAACGTCTCAGCTTTGCGAAGGCAATCAATGCGGGTCTTGTCTGTGTCAAAACCAACGACGTCGAAACCCACCTCAACAGCGCGAATAGCCACCGGTAGGCCCACGTAACCTTGACCGACCACGACGACGCGGCGCGATGCGATGCCAGAAATGTCGTACATGGAATCCCCCGAGGTCAGTTGTCACTGTAAGCGACTACCCGAATACTACCGGTACCCCGGTCCACCGTCACCTTTTGCGGGTTCGTTCTCGATAGCGCTACGGTCGTTGAAGTCAATCGAACACGCGGGAGCTCGTACCGAAGCGGGCTGAGAGGGCAGCTGGGTACCGCCCCGGGGCTGTCGACCGCAGAACCTGTCCGGGTAATGCCGGCGTAGGAAGGGCGATCCCATGACAACTTTGCACGATCGCACCGTTGAACCCGCGGTGACCACGGGCCCGATCACCGGGTCACGGAAGATCTACCGCGAGGTGGGTGACGGCCTGAGGGTGCCCGCACGCCGGGTGGACCTCAGCAACGGTCAGCACTTCGACCTTTATGACACGTCCGGTCCGTACACCGACCCGCAAGCTCGCATCGACGTCCACAACGGGCTTGCCCCACTACGTGCGCCGTGGATCGGGGCCCGCGAGCCGATCGGGGCCGCGGCCACCCAGCTCGCCTGGGCCCGGGCCGGCATCGTCACTCCCGAGATGCGGTTCATCGCGGCTCGCGAGGCCCTCGACGTCGAGCTGGTGCGCGCCGAGGTGGCGCGGGGCCGCGCGGTGATCCCGGCCAACCACCGGCACCCCGAAGCCGAGCCGATGATCATCGGGAAGAAGTTCCTGGTGAAGGTCAACGCCAACATCGGCAACTCTGCGGTCTCCTCGTCGATCGAGGAGGAGGTGGACAAGATGGTGTGGGCCACCCGCTGGGGCGCGGACACGATCATGGATCTGTCCACCGGAAAGCGGATCCACGAGACCCGGGAGTGGCTGCTGCGCAACTGCCCCGTCCCGGTCGGCACCGTGCCGATCTACCAGGCGATGGAGAAGTGCGACGGCGACCCGGCGTCACTGACCTGGGAGCTCTACCGGGACACCGTGATCGAGCAGTGCGAGCAGGGTGTGGACTACATGACCGTGCACGCCGGGGTGCTGCTGCGCTACGTGCCGTTGACCGCCCGCCGGATCACCGGCATCGTCTCCCGCGGCGGCTCGATCATGGCGGCCTGGTGCCTGGCGCACCACCGCGAGTCGTTCCTGTACGAGAACTTCGCAGAGCTGTGCGAGATTCTGCGCCGCTACGACGTCACATTCTCCCTCGGCGACGGGCTGCGCCCGGGGTCCATCGCCGACGCCAACGACGCCGCGCAGCTCGCCGAGCTCAAGACGCTCGGGGAGCTGACCCAGATCGCCCGGCGCTACGACGTGCAGGTGATGATCGAGGGGCCCGGGCACGTGCCGATGCACAAGATCGTCGAGAATGTGCGTCTGGAAGAGGAATGGTGCGACGAGGCACCGTTCTACACTCTGGGCCCGCTGGCGACGGATATCGCGCCGGCTTATGACCACATCACCTCGGCGATCGGCGCTGCGATGATCGCGCAGGCGGGTACCGCAATGCTCTGCTACGTGACGCCCAAAGAGCATCTGGGCCTGCCCGACCGCGACGACGTGAAGACCGGCGTGATCACCTATAAGATCGCCGCGCACAGCGCCGACCTGGCAAAGGGCCATCCGGGGGCGCAGGCGTGGGACGACGCGCTGTCGACCGCCCGGTTCGAGTTCCGCTGGCACGATCAGTTCGCGCTGGCGCTGGACCCGGATACCGCGCGGTCCTACCACGACGAGACGCTGCCCGCGGAACCGGCGAAGACCGCGCACTTCTGCTCGATGTGTGGGCCCAAGTTCTGCTCGATGCGGATCTCCGCCGACGTCCGCGCCTACGCCGAGGAGCACGGGTTGTCCACTGTGGAGGCCATCGAGGTGGGCATGCAGGAGAAGTCCGATGAGTTCACCGCGGCCGGCGGGAAGGTGTACCTGCCAGTGGCTCCAGTGTGATCAGGTCATGACTGGGGCGCCGCCGGCCGTCGCGCTGACCATCGCCGGGTCGGACTCGGGGGGTGGGGCCGGCTTGCAGGCCGATCTGCGCACGTTCACCGTCTGCGGCGTGCACGGTTGCGTCGCCGTCACCGCGGTGACGGTGCAGAACTCGTTGGGCGTCGGCGGCTTCGTGGAGGTACCGCCATCGACTGTGGCTGATCAGATCCGGGCAGTGGCGACCGATATCGGAGTGGCCGCCGCCAAGACCGGCATGCTGGCCAGCGCAGCGATCATCTCCGCGGTGTCCGAGGTGTGCGACGACGTCGGCATCGGCCGCTCGGTGCCGTTGGTGGTCGACCCGGTGGCCGCGTCCATGCACGGCGATCCGCTGTTAGCCACCGATGCGCTCGCCGCGCTGCGCTCGCAGCTGCTCCCCCGAGCCACGCTGGTCACGCCTAACTCCGACGAGGTGCGGCTGCTGGTCGGCGTGGACGTCCGATCCCACGCAGACCAGCACGAGGCCGCCCGCGCGTTGCATGCACTGGGACCCCAATGGGTCCTGATCAAGGGCGGCCACCTACCTGACGACGCCGATGACGGAATGTGTCTGGACCTGCTGTATGACGGCACCGACTTCACCGAGTTCACCGGTCCCCGGCTGGCTACCCCGCACACCCACGGTAGCGGCGACTCGTTGGCCGCGGCGATCACCTCCGCGCTCGCCCATGGCGCCCCGATGCCCGAGGCGGTCGGGTACGGCAAGCGCTACATCAAGCAGGCGATCGCCCACGCATACCCACTCGGCGCCGGAACCGGCCCAGTCTCCCCGTTCTGGCGGCTGCGCCCCTGCTGATTCCGGGTCGGTCGCAGCGACGCGGCCACCGACGCTGTCACGTCCCGAAGCGGGCCGCGGACCGCTGGCGCGCCTTCGCGGCTTCGACCTCTCGATCTTTCGGCGGCGCGGCCGTCACCAGCTCATCGAGCAGGCACATCGAGGCACCGGCGACCGCATCGACCGCGCGTTGGAACACCTCCGCGTTGCTGAGCGACGGCTTTGTGCACCCGCTGATCTTGCGCACGTACTGCAGGGCAGCGCTGCGCACCTCATCCTGCGTCGCAGGCGGTTCGAAGTTATGTAGCGGGCGGATATTGCGGCACATGCCCACATGCTAGAGCGTGAGCTGACCCCCCGTGCTGGTCTCATCAGCCCCACCCGCCCCAGGAACAGGTGGGCAGATCCGCTGCACACGTGCCGCCAGAGGCAATTCTCAGCACAAAGTTGCCGTACACGGCACGTTCGTAAACTGCGACACCTCTTCCCCTCCTCCTGGTGCAGACCGGGGACGTGGCGCCGTGTAGTTGCAATGACTACACTAGACGGATGGAGGTGCGCTGGACTCGTGCCCGAGCCGAGCACATCGCCACTCGATCGTCCCGCTACCCGGACTCGATCGACATCGACGTGGAGTGGGCCAACGAGGCAGCAGCCGACCCCAGTGCGGTGATCAGCGACCCGGACCCGCGGTCGGTCACTGGAGCGATCCGGATCGTCGGCTACTCACCGGCCGCAGGTCTTGTAATTACCGTGATCGCGGCTCGCATTGATAGCGAGCTGTGGGGCGTCACGGCATGGAAGACAACCGGTGCGGAGCGCCGCACTTACCAGGAGGCACACGATGGCGACGCGATACGAGACTGAGATTGACCAGCGGTTGGCACCGGTAGCAGCCGAGTATGTCGCCGAAGAGCATGCCGCCGCCGAGGAGGAGTCGCGCGAGGCGGCCGCCTCCGCAGTGTTCTCCGTTCGTTTGGCGCCGGCTACCTATGAAGCGGTCCGTGCCGCAGCCACCCGGGCGCACATGACTCCGTCGGCGCTAATCCGCAAGTGGGTGACCGAACGCGTCGAAGAGAGCGACAGTAACGATTTGGCCACGGCAGTCGCGACCCTGCGCCGTGACGTCGAGCGAGTAGCCAACCTCGTGCGGCCCGCATGACAACCACACCAACAGACCGAGCCGCTCCCGGACGAGCACACGCTATAGCACCGACCGCCACCTCGTCCGGCCGATCACCGCATGGGAGGAGTCATGACCGAGCCTGGTCCCGCCGGTACCGACCACCTTTATCCGTCGCTGCGCTCTCGCCGATGAGCAGCCGCCGATAGACCGTGGGCGGCTGTCGCGCAGCGTGGCGGCGCTTTCGCGAGACCTAGAAGACCTCCGCCGCGCGGCCAGCTTGACGATCAGGCGGACCTCAGGGCAGGAACAGGGTGGAGTCGCCGAACTCGTGCCACAGGTAGTGGTGCTGCACCGCTGCGTCGTAGGCGGCCGCAACAGTGTCTGGTCCGGCGACGGCTTCGAGCAGCAGCAGGTGGCTGGCTTCCGGGGCGTGCAGCCCGGTGACCAAGCCGTTCACCACCCGGACGGGCCGATCGGGACCGATGACCAGGTCGGTCCATCCGCTGGCCGCGCGCACCGTTGCGTCGACGCCGGCGGCCGATTCCAAGGCCCGGACGACGGTGGTGCCGACCGCGACGACTCGCCGGCCGGCCGCCCGGGCGCTGTTGACCAGCCGGGCAGTGCCGGAGGGCACGTCGAAGCGTTCGGGCAACGGAGGTTCGCCCAGCTCGGGGCTGGACACGCCGGCGTGCAGCACGATCGGCGCGACGGTGACGCCGGCGGCCATCAGCCGAACGAGCAGCGTCGGGGTGAAGGGCCGTCCCGCGCTGGCCATCTCGGCGCTGCCAGGCTGGGTGGCGTAGACGGTCTGGTGGTCGGCCAGTGGGTAGCGGCCGGTGAGGTGGCGGTAGCCGATCGGGCGGCCGTGCTGGGCGAGGTAGTCGAGCAGGGGCACCGTCGGTGCCGGCTCTGCGAGCCGCAGCCTGCCAGTCTCGGCGGTGGGATCGGGGTACAGGGCGCCCAGCCGGAGGGTGAGCCCACCCGGCAGGCGCAGCCGTTCCCCGGTCGTGGTGTCCAGCTCCGGGCCGGCGCCGTCGGGCCGGCGCAGCTCGACCACCCACGCGCCGCCGGGTAGCCGGGTCGACACGTGCACCACAGCCCGCCGACCGTCCTGACGGCGAGCATTGAGCGCGGCCGGCACCGTCGCGGATGTGTTGACCACGACGAGGGCCCCGGGGTCGAGCTGGCCGGGCAGGTCGTGGAACAGCAGGTGGTCGAGGCGTCCTGGGCGGACGACCAGCAGCCGCACGCCGTCCCGGGCGACACCGCGACGTTCCGGCGGACCGGTCGCGTCGCTGTCCTGAGCCAGGGTAAACCTTGTCCGCGGCCGCGGTGTCGACGCTCGCCCGGTCGCAGTAGACAGACCGCTGGTCATGCCGCTGGCTCCGCGACGAGATCAGCGGCCTCGTAGCGTCCGCTGGGCAGATTCCCCGTTATCAGGCGCAGCAACGCCGGCACGACGGTCTCGGGCGCCGGACGATCCGTGAGATCCTCGCCGGGAAACGCCTGCCGGGCAAGATCGGTGCGCATGTCGCCCGGGTCGAAGGCGTAGATCCGCAGCCCAGGGTGCTCCACCGCAAGGACCGCCGAAATCTGATCCAACGCTGCCTTCGCCGACCCGTAGCCACCCCAACCCTGATACGCCTCGACCGCGGCGTCGGAGGAGACGTTGACGACGCGCCCATTGCCGCGCGTCAGCGGCGGCAGTAGCAGCTGCAGCAGGCCTAGCGGCCCGATGGTGTTGACCGCGTACACCCGCTCCAACGCATCCAGCGGGTAGTCCGCCAGGCCCGGCAGTGGGCTTGGACCGAGCGCGCTGGCGTTGTTGACCAGCAGGTCGAGCCGGCCGGCGGCGGCGGCGACCTCAGCCAGCCGCGCCCGGTGCTCGGGATCGGCGACATCGCCGGGGACCGCTGTCACCGCGCCACGGGGCGGAGCGGCCTCGACGGCATCAGCAAGTGCAACCGGGTCGCGGGCATCGACGACCACCGACCAGCCGCGCCTGGCCAACTCGATGGTCAACGCCCGACCCAGGCCGCGCGATCCACCGGTCACCAGCGCTACCGGCTCGTTCCAGTCATCCATGACGGTCTCCTTTGCCTAGGCGACCATCGTGCAAGTTGACGTAAACTTCATGTCAAGGAGGCGCTGTGAAAGATTCCCACGATCTACTGCAGATCGGCGAGGTCGCTCGCCGAGCCGGCTTTGCCACCTCCGCGGTGCGCTACTACGACCGGGAGGGCCTGCTGCCGTCGATCCGGTCGTCGGGCGGCCAGCGGCGCTACCCACGCAGCACGCTGCGGCGCCTGGCGTTTATCCGGGCTGCCCAGAACGTCGGGCTGTCCCTCCAGGAGATCCAGGACGCCCTGGCCACGCTGCCCGACGCCCGCACCCCTACCAAAGCCGACTGGGCGAAGCTGTCGCGGGCCTGGCGAACGCGGCTGGACGAGCAGATCGAGGGGCTCACCGCGCTACGCGACGGTCTGGATTCCTGCATCGGCTGCGGTTGCCTGTCACTGCAACGATGCGCGCTGTCCAACCCCGACGACACCGCCGCCACTGGCGGCCCCGGCGCGCGCTACCTGCCGGCGATCCTGCGACACCGACCGCACCCGGCCCGCGCCGGCTGAGCAGCGTCGCCCTGGACAATGGTGGCTGTGCCCTAGCATCTGGCCTTGTGTTCACGCCGCAGGAGCGAGAACGGCTGCGCGAGCGGCTGGTTTCCGCGGCGTACGCCGACACCCGCATCACCGGTGCCGCCGTGACCGGTTCGGCTGCGGTCGGTCGTGAAGATCAGTGGTCGGACATTGATCTCGCCTGGTGCGTCGCCGCTGACGCCGACCTTGGACAGGTGCTTTCCGACTGGACAGACCGCATGTACCGGAACCATGGCGCCGTCCATCACGTGGATGTGACCCGGGGTGCCACCGTCTACCGGGTCTTCCTGCTGGCCAGCACCTTGCAGGTCGACCTGGCCTTCTGGCCGGCGGCGCAGTTCGGCGCCATCGCTGCGACCTTCCGGCTCCTGTTCGGGACCGCCAACCAGCGACCACCGGCACCAGCGCCCGCCGCCGCTGAGCTGATCGGTATGGGTTGGCTTTACGCGCTGCATGCCCGTTCGAGCATTGCCCGCGGCCGGGTGTGGCAGGCGGAGTACATGATCAGCGGCGTGCGGGATCACGTTCTCGCTCTGGCGTGCCTACGCCATGGTGTTCCCGCTGTGCAGGGCCGCGGCATGGACAGCCTTCCGTCGGAGATCACCGCGCCGCTCGCCGGAGCACTGGTCTGCGCGCTCGATATCGCTGAGCTCAGCCGGGCCTTCGGCGTGATCATCGAAGCGCTGCTCGTCGAGATCGAACGGGTCGACGCCGGCTTGGCGAATCGCGTGGCCGGGCCGCTGAGAGAATTGGCTCATGCGTAGTGGTACCGGCATGCGGCCATACGAGTCTCGTCACCGCTGACCTTGTAGATGAGTCGGTGCTCGTCGGAGATACGGCGCGACCAGTAGCCGTGGAACCCATGCTGGAGAGGTTCGGGCTTGCCGATCCCCTCGTTGCCGTGGCGCTCCACGTCCTTGATCAGCGCCTTGATGCGTTTGGTGACCTTGGGGCCCTGGGCCTGCCACCAAACGTAGTCGACCCAGGAGCTCTGGTCCCAGACCAGCTTCATTCCGCGGGATCCCGCACGATCCCCCCGCCATGTTCCAGCCGGTCGATCGAGGCCAGCAGCCGGCGGGCGTTCTCGGGGCTCCTGAGCAGGTACGCGGTTTCCTTCAGCGACTCGTAGTCGTCGAGCGCGACGATGACCACAGGGTCATGGCCCGCGCGAGTGATCACCACCTCCTCACGGTCGTCCACGACCGCGTTGAGGGTCTCCGCGTACCTCGCGCGTGACTCGGAATACGTCATGGTCTTCACGACTCATCTCCCCTCTGCGTACAGAATATTGTACGTCCGAGGTGGGAATAGCGGCCAGCTTGGCGCCCGCGAGCTCGAGCAGCGCTGCGGCGGCCGATCGGCCCCGCATCGCCGCCTCGGCATCGCCCTCGACGTGCGCGGTGACGATCGCGCCTTCGACGAGCAGCATCAACCGGCCGGCGAGCACAGCCGGGTCGGCGACGCCAGTGTCGTCCGCGACCTCGTGCAACAGCGCCCGCAGCGCCCTCTTATGGTCGCGGGACACAGCCCGCGCGGTCGGGCTGTGAACCAACTCCCCGGCCACGTTGATGAACGCGCAGCCGTTGAAGCTGGCTTCGGCGAACCACTCGGCCAGCGCGTCGAAAACCGCCAACACGCGCGCTGGGCCTGGCTCGGCGGCGGCCACGGCGCTGCGCAGCCAGCCAAGCCAGCGCTGATCGCGGCGCCGCAGGTAAGCCTCGACCAGAGCGTCCTTGGAGCCGAAGTGCACGTACAGGGTCTTGGTCGCCACGCCTGCGTCGGCCACCACCGCGTCGACTCCGACGGCCTGCACACCTCGGTCATAGAACAACCGCTCGGCGGCGTCGAGGATCCGGCACCGCACGTCGGGGTCTCGGGATGGGCTCATCACCGCCCAGCATAAGACTGCCGCGCACTTGACGGAAAACGACCGTTCTCCTACGGTCGCCAGCAGCGGGAAACGATCGTTCCCCACCAGCGAGGAGTAGCGATGGCGATCCGCGGGTTCCGGCTCGGCATCTACGTGTTCAAAGACGTCGAGATCATCGACTTCGCGGCGCCGCACGGCGTGTTCTCGGTGGCCCGGCGGTTCGATCCCGAACTCGAAGCGTTCCTCGTCGCCGACGCGCTGCGGCCGGTGCAGGCCCAGGCGGGCTTCACCGTGCTGCCCAACTACTCCTTCGCCGACCGGCCCGCGATGGACGCGTTCTGCATTCCCGGCGGCTTCGGCACTCGCCAGGAGATCCGCAACGGCCGGCTGCACGAGTTCATCCGCAGCCAGCCGGTGCACACGCTGCTGACCAGCGTGTGCACCGGCTCCTGGATCTACGGGCAGATGGGTCTGCTCGACGGACTCCCCGCTACCAGCCGCAAGGAACCCGACCGCGTCGAGGCCATGCCGCCGGGCAAAGTGCCGATCGACCGGCTCGCCGACATCGCACCCGCCTGCCGGATCAGCCGCGCCCGCGTCGTCGACGCCGGTCGGATCGTCACCGCCGGCGGCATCGCCTCAGGCACCGAGTTGGGCTTCCACCTGTTGCGCCGGGCAGGCTATGCCGAGGGCCTGATCGGCGAGGTCGCCCGGGTCATGGAGTACCACGAGGCCTACAAGCTCTACCGTGACGATCTCGAGAGCTATCCATCGGGGGCCGGCACCGTGACCTGAGCGGGGACGGGTACACCGAAGAGCAGGGCCACGACGTCGCTCACCGCGTGGACACCGCCGGCCAGGGTGCCGCTGGGATCCACCTGATATATGACGGCGACCAGGTAGCGCTCGTCGGGTCCGGCGAACCCGACCGTGTTGGTCACCCAGTGCTTGCCGTAGGGATCGGCCTCGAAGGACCACCCATCCTTGTTCCCGGGCCGTTGGGCCGAGCCGGCCGCCCAGACCCCCCATTGCTGGTTGGGTGCGACGCCGCGCATGGCGCCGATCAGGTAGGCCCGGTCGGCCGGGTTGACTTGGGCGAAGACATAGTTCGTCAGGGCGGCCAGGTCATCAGTGGTGCATTTGACGAAGCCCCAGTACGTCTTGGCGGTGAAGCCGGGCACGAAATGCAGGCCGGTCATGCCGTACTGGTTGCGGAACCGGGCCAGCATGTCCTCGCCACCGTATTTCGCCCACAACCGGTCCGACGCGGCTTCGTCGGAGAAATTGAGCATCGTGGCCACGTCGTGCCGGTCGGCAGCGGTCCAGGTGATCTGGCCGGCCCGCTGCCGGCGCAGCAGGTCGGTGGCGATCGCGAGTTTGATGGTGGACGCGGTCCAACCCTCGTGCTGCGTCGGACCGAATCGCCACACTGTCCCAGACTGCCGATCGGTGAATACCACGGCCAGGTAGCCATTGCCGCTGACGTTGCGGCTGATGTAGTCGCCGGCGGCGGCGAATCGCTGCTGCTGGGCGCAGCTCCACCCGTGGTCCTGACAACCGGCCTGCGGTGACGCCTGCGGCGGCGGCGGCGCCACAGCAGGGGTCACCAAGGGCGCCGGTACCCGCGGCGTTGCGAGCACCTGTGGCGCCATGGCGTTCGATACCGTAGGCGGATCGACGGCGGGTCCTCCGCAGCCGACCACGACGAGCACCGCGCAGGCGAGCACCGGTGCCACGGCGAGACGAAGATGGCGTTGCAGGTTCGTGATGGCCGGACGCTACCCCAACCGGGGAACCCGTCCGGCTGAGCCTGATCAACCCGAACAGGTGACTCGAGGATGTCGGCTAACAGAACGGTCCCTTCTCACGCTTAGTGAGAAGTACATTCCGTCAGCGAGCCTTGGGGAGGGGCCATGCTCAGTCAGCGCAACGCCGTGATCGCCCTGGTGGCGAGTGCCGCGCTGGTCCTGGTGTTGGCGGGGGTGTCCACCGGGGTGTTCACCCCCCAGTTACCCCCGTCGCCCATTGGTCAGTCCGTCTCGGTGCATCAGGGTGTCCCTGTCCCTGTCACCGCCCCAGTGCCTCCGGCCGTCCCGGCGCCCGTTGCACCTGCACCTGCCGTCCCCGTGCCTGCTGCCCCAGCGCCTGCTGCCCCCGCGCATCTCGCTGTCCCTGCGGCCGCTGCGGTGCCGTCGGAGCCCATAGTCCACTACCGCCAGGTGCAGGCGCCGGTGCAGCAGCAGCCCGCCCCGCCAGCCCACGCTCCCGTGTCGGTCGAGCCCGCTCAGAATCCCCGGCCGGCGTCCCCACCACCGTCTTCGGCATCGCCCGCCCGCGAGACGAAGTCGCGGACGGTGAACACCGAACCGTGTGCCTGCGACGGGACGATGCGAAGAGTACCCACCCACTGGGACCCGCCCCAGAGCTGAATCGCGGCAGCCGCAGTCTGCCTACGTAACCCCGTTCCGAGCAACAGCAGGATCAGCGCCGTGAACTCGACGCTACGGACCTCCTGCTCGGCGCAAACGTCCGTGGTGTCGAGTTCACGACCATCACAACACCAGCTAGCAGCTCTCACATCGAACTCGGCGCCAACCCGCCCTAGAGATCGGGGCTGGAGGCGTGAGCCCAGAACCGTTGCGGGATCCGGCCGGCCAACCGGGCGTGCCGGCCGGCCTGCACGGCGAGGCGCATCGCCTCGGCCATTTGCGGTGGGTCGTCGGCTCGGGTGACGGCGGAGGCCAGCAGTACCGCATCGCAGCCCAGCTCCATCGCGAAAGCGGCCTCGGATGCGGTGCCGATCCCGGCGTCGAGGACTACCGGCACCCGGGCCTGCGCCAC
>QHBZ01000232.1 GCA_003244055.1 Pseudonocardiales bacterium
GGGTCAGGGTGTCCTCGTTCAGCGCGCGGGCCCGCTCATGTTCACCCAGCTCGCCCAGGCCGACGGCGAGGCTGCTGGCCGACATCAGGGTGTCGGGGTGGTCCTCGCCCAGCACCCGGCCCCGGCGGGTCAGGGTGTCCTCGTTCAGCGCGCGGGCCCGCACATGCTCACCCAGCAAGTGCAGGTCGGCGGCGAGGTTGTTGGCCGTGCGCAGGGTGTCGGGGTGGTCGTCGCCCAGCATCCGGCGGCGGCGGGTCAGGGTGTCCTCATCCAGTTCGCGGGCCCGCTCGTACTCACCCAGATGACGCAGGTCGAGGGCGAGATTATTGGCCGAAAGCAGGGTGTCAGGGTGCTCCTCGCCGAGCATGTCGCGGCGCAGCTGGTGTGCCCGTTCGAACAGCGGCCGAGCGGGTCGAGGCTCACCCCGGGTGTGCAGGTAACGAGCGGCGCGGTCGAGCAGCCACGGAACGTCTCCGTTGTCCGGGTCGGCGCCGCGGGCGGGCTCAGTGACGGCCAGTACGTGCGGCAGCAGCTGCCGCCAGGCCGGCCAGGTAGGCAAGTTGTGCCACGGGTCAGCCGGGACAGCGTCCCGCAGCAGCTGGCGGGCGACAGCAATCATGTCGTCTTCGTTGAGGGTGCTGATCGGGCTGTCGCCGAGGATGGCTTGTACGAGGCGGTGGACCTGCAGGCTGTCTGGGCCCACTCGGGCTAGCGCCCGGCGCCGCAGCAGCCCAGTTATCCCGGCGAAGGCCATCGGGTCACTCGCTGCCGCCGCGAGCGGTGGGGGTAGCCGGTCGGGGCGGGCGGTGAACAGCGTGAAGGGGATCGGCTCGGGTGCCAGCTGCGCGGCCAACCGCAGCAGCGCCAGCGCGGCAGGATCGTCGGCGGCCAGCTGGTCGAACGCCAGGTGCAGGCTGGCGGCCAACGACACCGGGTAGGTCGCGGGCACTCCCTGGGCCAGGATCGCGGTGGCCCGGCGGGTCAGCAGCTGCAGGTAGGCCTGGGCGGTGCGCCAGGACTCCTGCAGGTAGGCGGCCGCTTGGGTGACCGCCAGCGGCAGGTTATCCAGCGCATCCGCTACCCGACCGGCATCATCCTCGGTCAGCCGGGGGAGCCGCTGGCGCAGCAGACTGACCGACTCGCCGCGGTCGAACACGTCCACCGGCAACAGCGCAGCCAGCTCTTGCCAGTCCGGGTGCCGAGACGTGATCACCACATGACCGGCGCCCCCGGGTAGGAAGGGGGCCAGGACGCGCGGTTGTTCGGCGTTGTCGTAGATCAGCAACCAGCGGTCCCGCTGTTGCAATGCACCGAGCAGACGCGACACCGCTACCCCCGCCGTTTCGGTCTGCCCTACCAGACCAAGAGCCCGGGCCAACTCTGCCAATCGGTCCGGGATCAACGCCGGTTCTTCCGAGGCCACCCACCACACCACGTCGTAGTCACCCCGGTGCCTGTGGGCGTACTCGATGGCCAGCGCGGTCTTCCCGATCCCACCCATGCCGTGCACGGCCTGCACCACTGTCGATCGGCCCGCACGCAGGGCGCTGCGCAGGCTGACCAGAAGCTGGTCACGGCCGGTGAAGGCGAGGTTTCGGGCCGGCACGTTCCACACCCGCCCCACCGGCATCAGCTCGGAGCGGGCTCGCGGCAGCCTCACCAACGCCTGGAAGAGCACCTCGCTGAGCTTCTCCGGGGTGCTCACCTTCGCCGTGATCAGCCCACTGTCGGCTAGCCGGGTCCGGAAAGCCTGCTGCCGGTCACCGTGATCAAGGTCGATGAACAGGTCTTGCGGTCCTTGTGCTTGATCGCCGAGTAGGAACACCAGCCGCTCCTTGCCACTCTCGCTGGCGGCCTGGAACTCCAGTTCGGTGTAGGACAACTCCGGGTGGTCGCGTACCGGCGAGCCATAGCGAAACCCGATGATCCCCACATACACATCAGCCTCAGCGACCGCCTGCCGGCACACCTGCGCCGGCTGCTCGTCTCGGGGCCCGAAGTACGCCATGTTCGCAATGGCGTCCCCGGCTCGGGTCACCGCCTGCTCCGCTGCGGCCACGAACGATCGACCCTCGGGCAGCCGCCGCAGCTCCGACGTGTGGCTCACAAACACCCGACGCGGCGGTTCAGACATGACCGACAGCATCCCACCCACCGCTATGCCCCAACCAGACCGCGACCGGCCGGCCCGAGAACATCGGTACCCGAGACTCGTCACCCACGGACACCGGTGCGGCGGTGGGGCTGGGCGTCAACCACAGGCCACCTGATTGCGGACCGTAACCTGCCGCTGCACGCGCACGACCCGGTGGGCCTAGCTGGGTCCTACCTCTTTGGCTCCTGCTCCGGAGTGGAGGACAGCTTGGCCATCCAGCCCTCGTTCTGGATGGAAATGATCCGCTCGCACCGCACCACGAGCTGGTCCAGATCCGCTGGCGACGTGGTCGCTGCGGCGTCCCGCCGTAGCCGACTCAGCTCATCAGCGGTGCGGAGATACTCGATCAATTGGTACTCATAGCGGGCGGCACCGACATGCGCCGCGACCGAGGCACTGATCGTGGTCACCACCGCGATCCACGCACCCAAGCCCACCGCGGCCAGGATGGCCGCGAGCGCACCAAGCACCACCCCGGCCACCGCCAACACCAGCTCGACGCGCCGGAACTGACCCAGACGCACCTGCAGTTGGCGAGCCTGGGGCCGGTAATAACCGTCGACCTGGCCATCGACCCGCACCTGCAGATACGACCCGTAGTCGCACACGTCGGGCAGCGCGCGCTGTACTGGTTCAATGCCGACACTGTGCCGCAGCAGATCCGCGGCCTCCTGCCGGGCCCGATCGGTGCACACCCTCAACCGGGGATCACGGTCTTCGCCCCGGTAGTCCCCGGCCCCCGCCAAGTAAAGGTAGATCTCGCTCTTGAGTGCCTCGGACACCGAGCGGGCCCGAGTCCAATCCCGCAGCACTCGACCACTCCACCCTGGCCGCAACACCGGCACCAGCCCTACCCCCACCGCGGCCGCGACGGCTAGCACCGAACTTGCCGTGGCCTGCGCAGCAGGCAGTCTTGCCGCCAACGTGGCCAGCACCGCGCCCCCGACGGTCAGCGCCAAAGCGGCAGACCGGGCCCGACCAATGGCCACCTTCATCCGGTTGGCGGTCTGAGACCAGATCGATTGCTGCCTCCACAGGTCCTCGACCAGCCCATCCTCAACCAGCACGCACTCAGCGTGCCACAACGCCACTGGGCCGCCCACACGTGTTGAACCGGCCACCGCAGGTTGCCCCGCCACACGGTTCCCAAGCAGACACGGCAACAAAGAGACCACATCACGGCGCCACAGCAACGGCCGCGACGACGCATCACCTGACTGGTCGCCGCCACGCTCCCTCGGTCAGGGAGTGGCCACGCCATGGCACCGGGCGTAAGACACCCGTTCACGCGGGGATTCACGGGGAATCACCGACGGCCACGGGCAGAATCTCACTAACCGTGTATCGGAACGCTTCCCCTGCTCACGCCGCGTTACGGTCCGCACCTTTGCGCGCCGGTACTCCGGCCTCTGATAGAGCCTGCACCCCCCGCTGGTCGCGTCGCTTTCCGTTGTCGGCCCAGGCGGCGCCTGTTGTGGGTTCTGACTTGGGACGGTACAGCTCACCCCACCCCTGCTCCGGAAGCGCGCTCCTGTAGCGCCCCAGGATCTGTCTCTAGGCCCATGTCGTCCCCGCGCATGACCCGGTACAAATCCAGTACAGATCGTGCCACCCAACACTAGCCAACGTCGACCAACATCACTCAGTGTTTCCGCAGGCCACCGGCCGTCCCGACCGTCGAAGGCCTGGCCGATGTTCTCTCAGCGGCGCTACATCAGCAAACGCAGCCCGGTACAGGCAAAACATGCCCTCGCCGGGCGGGCAGATCTCCGGGATGGCCGGCCACCAGCGCGAGCGGGACTGGGTTGGGTGGACCGGGTGGGGCATCCCGTCGATCTCCCCCCAGGGGCTACCACACGGCGACCCGGGGGCAGCGCTACCCGCGGCCCTCACCGGTCGCGTCGAGGGCTGCCCCCGGGTCGCCGCGCGGTCGGACTCCGCCAGATCGACGGGATGCCCCACGAGCCCCAGTGTGCAAGATCATCCGTAACCGTCAGGCAGCAGAAGGGCATCACAACCTCCCGGCATGACGCCGCACGGGCCGGATGGTAGGCGCTTGTAGGGCGCGACTGGCCGTGAACAGCCGGACACGGCCGGACAGCGCCGGACAGCGCC
>QHBZ01000233.1 GCA_003244055.1 Pseudonocardiales bacterium
GATGACTACGAGCGCTTGCACGAACACGCCGACGTCCCCGACGCGTTGCGCCTACGAGACATGCGTGCCGCCGGCGATTATACGGCGATGTCGCTGGACGACATGCTCACCGCACTTGGCGTGTCTCTCGATGACTTCACAGAGCGGGCAGTGTGAACGTCGCGTTCCATCCCGATGTCTATAAGCAGCTCCAGCACCTGCCCCGTACAGTCTTTGCAGCAGCGCTGAGTGCCATCATCGCCCTCAGCCACAATCCGCGACCAGCCGGCGTTAAGAAACTGGTCGGTGGCCATAGCGACTGGCGTATTCGTATCGGCGAATACCGGATTGTCTACGAGATCGACAACGCCACAAATACCCTCACCATCCTGGGAGTTGCCCACCGGCGGGACGCGTACCGGTAAGCGACGGGCAGCCAACCCCGGTGGCGGGCGCGTCGCCTCGGCGCCCGACTTGGTGTGGCAGACTCTGCACGCTTATGGGCACGCTTGTGCCCACGGCTGGGTCGAGGGGAACGCGATGAGTGACGAGGAGCAGCTTTCCGGCGCCGCCAGCGACACCGGCAACGTGCTGGACGGCACCGCCTTGGGCGCCCTGCTCAGCGGCAACGGCGCAGCGGCCGGCTTCTCGATTAACTACGAGCGAGTCCCGCAGTCCATCGCCGACCTCGAGCACGCCGCCGACTACCTCCGGAGCCAGGCGAAGGTCGCGCAAGGCCTGGCAAGCATCCCGGCTCCCGGGATGGATGGGGTCAGCCTCAACGCGGTAGCCCAGATCGGTAAGTGGGCTTCGGACAGCGGCGCCAACAACCTGGAGGCGAACCTTCTGGCCGGCGCTCAACAGCTCCGGGATCTAGCGCACAAACTGCGCGAGGATTTGAAGACCTACCTGCAGGTCGAAGCGCTGAGTATCCCGACGATGCCCAGCTCGGAGTTACCCCTACCCAGTCCGGGGCGGTCGCTGTGAGGACTCGGTTCTTGGCGAGCGTGGTCGCGGCCGGCTCGGTGATCGGGCTAGTAGGGTGTGGCGGCGGTACCGGCGCAGGTCCGCAAGCAGCCTCGCCCAGCCCCGCACCGGCGGTGAGTCCGATCCCGCCAGTGAAGAACCCGCGCGATGTCGCAGCGATGGCCCGGCGGCCGTGTGAGTTGCTGACCGCGCAGCAGGCAACCGGGTTCGGTTTCGACCTCCCACCGCAGGAATCCGACGGGCTGTTCGGCACCCGGGACTGCCAGTGGCGGAGAACCACCCGGGAACAAGAGTTACTTCAAACGGTCGATATCACGATGTTCACGAACAACCCGACCTTGGAAGTCGCCTATAGCAAGGATCGGGGCCTCCCGTTCTTCGAGCTGACCGAGGTCGCCGGCTACCCCGCCATCGTCACCAGGACCAACGCCGACATCGCCCATTGCGACATCGAAATCAAGGCCGCGGAACGTCAGAGTGTCACGGTGCTCTACCAATCGGACGAACAAGCACTCAAGAACAACCCGCAGCAGTCCTGCGAGGTGGGCAAGAAGATCGCCGCCGCAGTTGTGCTGAACCTGCCGCTGAAGAGTTGAGGGGACCAAAGGCGATGGGAACCAACTTCACCTACGACAACGCCAGCCACCAGGTCATCTTCGACCAGCTCAACGGCGGCGCGGGCTCCGACGCGCTGCAGGAGATCAGCCGGTCGTGGCAGCAGCTCGGTGACGGCGTCGGAACGACCTGCAAGTCATTCGTGCAGAACTCGATCAGCGGCATCCTGACCTCCCGGCAAGGCGCGGCGGCCGACGCGGCGGCTGCGGCCACCGGCGCGATGCTGCCGTGGATGGACACCCTTCAGCAGACCACCGCCGCCGTCGCGCAGCGGGCGCAGGGCCAGGCCGAGCACTGGGTCACCGCCAAGAACAGCGTCCCACCGGTCCCGCCGACGCCCAAATCAGCTGGCTTCTCCACCGATCCCGGCGAGTGGGCCGCCGAGAAGATCGACTGGTTTCCGGGGATCACCTCCAACGAGGAGAATGCCCAGCTGCAGCAGCAGGACGCCGCCGAACAAGCCCGCCAGGCGATGCGGGTGTATCAGTCCAACTCCAACTACAACATCGACTCCACCCCGGCCTTTACCCCGCCGCAGGCCTTGAATGCCAGCGTCGGGTCGCTACCGCTGACCAACCCCCGGATCGACACTGCCGGTAGCCCCCCACCAGCCATAGCCATCGCCGGTGGCGGCGCACCCGCCCACCTTTTCACCGCGCGTCAACCGGCAACCCCACCGCCAGGCCACCCACCAGCCACGCACCAACCGGCGGCCACCGTCTCGCAACTCGCCCAGACCGCGCCCGCCGCAACCTCGGCCAGCCTGGCACAGCCAAACCCGTGGACCGGCGGTGGCGCGACACCCGGCCAGCGCATCACTCCGGGGGAGTTGCCGATCAGCTCCGGGTTCAGCGAGGCCAGCACCGGACGAGCCCGGCCAGTAACCACCCGCGGATCAGCGGCGGGACAGCGTTTCGGAGGCGCTGGTGGCGGCGGTCACACCGGGTTCGGCCCCCGGCCCAGCGCGCAGGCCGCCCTCGACGAGATGAGCGCCACCCGCAGCAGCGCGGGCCCCGGCAGCATCGGCTCAACCGCCGCCACCCGCGGCACCGGCGAGGGCGGGTACGGGCAGCCCTTCGGTGGCGCCCCCGGCCAGCAAGGCGAGCGGGACCGCGAACACCAGCGCAAGTACCTCATCCCCGAGGACTCGAACGCGATCGTCGGAGAGCTGCCACCCACCGCGCCACCGGTGATCGGCGCAGACTACTGAGCCGATGGTGGGTGTCAGCGTTGCTCGGGCAGTGACACGGCTGCGGCGTCGAACGCGCCGCGGGGCACAATCCGCTCGACGGCATGGATCGTGACTGGTCCGTCTGAGCCGTCGTAGCGGGCTCGGTAGTAACAGATCCGATACTCGCCGATGCGCAGGCTAAACCAGCCGGGCGCCGCGCCAGCAATGGTCTTGATGTCGAGGTTGGGAGCATCCTCAGCGAGCCGGCGCAGTCCAGCGACGATGCGATTGCGCTCGGGACCGGGGCGATGCGCTTGAGATCTTTTCTTGCTGCTCGTTCGATCCGGACCTCAGGCACTCGCCGAGTCCGGGTTGTCGTCGGCATCCAGTTCGGCGACCACGTCATCAAGGGACGCCCCGTATTCACCGCGGGCGAAGCGCTCCTCGGCGGCCTTGCGTCCGGCCACGAACTCCGGGGAGTGGGCAAGCACGTAGTCATAGAACTCTTCGGCGTCGATCGCGGAGAGCACCGCGACCGGGCGCCCCCGTCGCGTCACGATGACCGGCTGCCCACCCTGCCACCTCCGATGTAGGTACCAGCGAGGTACTACGCAAGAGGGTACCCGATGACTGACGGCGGTTCTCAGCGTCGCTCGGCCCAGTCGCGTAGCCGTGCTTCGACAATGGTGGCGTCCACCCGATCGGTGATGCCCCAGCGCCGGTAGGCGTTGTTGAGCTTGACGGTGAGTTTGTCGACCAGTACGTGGCCGGGTTCGGGAGCGTAGCTGGGGTCGACGAAGGCCTGAGAGTAGCGAACGGTGTCGACAATGGCGGATTTTATCTGCTCGTGGGCGAGGTAGATGTCCAGGTCATGTTCCCAACCTGCGATGTGCTCCGGTCGCAGCGCCGCCTGCCAGAGCTGCAGAACGTGGTCGCGTTCGGCGGCCGTGTAGCCCATCTTGTGGAAATGGACGGCGAGGTCGTAAACGGGGTCGCCGCACAGAGCGAGTTCCCAGTCCAGGAAGTAACTCGCCCCATCCTTGATGATCATGTTCTTGCGATGGATGTCGGAGTGGACGCACACCAGTGGCCGCCGGGCGAGCGAGACCCAGGCCGCTTCGACATACCGGAGAGGGTCGGCGGGAAAGCCGAAAGCCAGGAATTGCGGGCCGTACTGGTCCCGATAGGTCGCGTAGACCTGCTCGGTCAGCTCGGACAGGCGCCGACCGAAGGTGACCGTGTCGTCACCGTGCGGCCAGTCCGCAGGGATGGCTGGGAGCTCATCGCCCGGGATGGTGGTGAGTTCGGTGAGAAGCCGTACGACATCGGCAGGAACATGCGACGGGACGGGGACACCGCGGGGAGCAATCGTATTGAGGACTGATCCGTCAATGAATTCGTGGATTTGGTAGCGGGGCTCGTCACTGGCGTGCAGCAGGCGGGGAGCGTGGCGGATGTAGGGGGTGATCGCGGGGAGAATCTCTTCTTCGCGCCAAAGCCGCAGGTCCATGGTATCGGCACCGTGGATGGGAATACGGACGTTGACAGCGCCGCTGGGGGTATCGACACGGACGTTCTTGTTGTAATAACCAGCGGCCGCTCCCAGCTTCGCCGCGCCGGTGGCAAAGAGGTCCTGCCACGGCAGGGTCACCCCCGGGGTCACCCCCCGGAGCATTGCGGTGATCAATTCTGCAGCGCGTTGTTGGAGGTTGGTGATCGAATCGAGAGGTTCGATCCGAGCCCGCGCAGCATCGGCGGCTTGAGTGATGTGGAGGTCGGCGAGGCCAAGGTGGTCGAGTGCCTGGGCGGCCAGGACGATGAGGCTCGGGTAGACCTCGGCGGCGACGAACTCATCCACCGCCCAGGTGAGGGAGGCGATGGCCCGGTCGGGGTGGTCTTGGCGGGCGTGCAGGAAACCGCGGAAGAACTCGGCGCGGGCCAGCCCGGACCGGTACCGGGCGCGCTTGAGGTAGGTGCAGGCGGTTTCGAATGTTGGCCAACCCTACGACAGAGCCCAACCGCTGGTAGCAGTCGCGAGCCCGGTGCAAGGTGGCAGCGGCGGCATCGAAGTCCAGGTGAAACCGGTAGCCGAGATGCATCAGCCGCAGGACGTCGCCCTGGAGCTCCAACTCGCCAGGGTCACCAGAATCGAGGATTTCGCGGCACAGCGCAAAGGCGGTGGCGAAGCGGCCCTGCCCCATGTGGATATCGGCAACCCACACACCGGCGGTGTGCCGGGCCGGACCGCCGTGATGGCGCCAGACGGCGTCGTAAAGCCGTCCAGCTGCAGTGGTATCCCCGGAAATGCGACGGGCGTTCGCCGCGGCGATCGCCAGCCGGGCGTCAGCTCGCCGTTCCAGATCCGGCCAGGATCCTGCGGCGGCGATGAGGCTGGCGGTGGGAGCGTCGCCCATGAGGATCGCAGCCTCCGCCGCCAGGCACTGAGAGGTGATAAACAGCTCCGGGTGCGCTCCGCCTTCGAGGTATTCCTGCAGGTCGATGGCCATCCCGTCGGCGGCCTGCTTGCCGCCATAGCGGACCGCTCGGTCGGCGTAGCCCAGGATCTCGTCAGCTGGCATCGAACCTGCCCGCACCCCGTGGTATACGGCCTCCCGGAATCCGCGAACATCAGCGACGGTCCCGTCCTGGAGGGTGCGGCGGTCCCAGAGCTTGCGCAGCAGCACGTGCGCATCGCCGACCACCTGCGGCGACAACCGTTCCCTCAGCGCAGCAGCCATGAGCTGATGCAACCGGCACTCGCCGTCCCCGGCTGGATAGACGAAGGAGTAGGCCGTCAGCGATTCCCAGGTCATCCGATCCGACGGCAGCTCGAACGCACCAGCCAGCGCCTTGAAGATTTCGAAGTCGAAGATGCGGGCGATGCTCAGCAATTCCAGGCCGCGCACCTCGGTGACGGCAACGTGCTGCAGAAAACGCTGCAGGATCTCCTCCGAGGACACCACCGTCACGTCCTTGCAACCCGAAGGTGCACCGGTGTCGATCGCCAGATGCAGGTAGAACGGCAGGCCCTCGCTGGCGCGAGCGATCGCCCGCTGCTCGGCCGCATCCACGATGCCCGCCTCAGTCAGCAGTTCCAGGCGCGCCGCGGCCGGCAGCCCGCCCACCGGACAGTCCCGGATCACCTGAGCCCATTCGGTGTCGTGGGTCTGCCAGCGCAGCGGTTCCCGGCTCGCGACCACCACGAGACCCATGCCGAGCTGGCTGATCAGATCGCGCAGCCAGACGTCAGCGGCACCGGCCCGCCCGGTCCGAACCGGGGTGCGAACCAGCGCCTCGTAGGCATCCACGAAAACCACGAACGGCCGTCCCAGACTCGCAGCCCGCAGATCCTCAGCGAACAAGTAGGTCACCGCGTCGAGCACCTCGGTGTTCTCCAGCTCGTCGAGCATCCGGAGCACCTCGTCGGCCTGCACCGCCCGCTTGCGCCGCATCCACGAGGTCGCCCGTTCGGCGAGCTTGAGCAACCCGATCGCCGTCGCGAACACCGGCACGCCCGCGGCATCATCCAAGATCCTGGTCAGGACTTCGCTCTCGGCCAGGAACGGCAGATCTCGGCGGGTGATCCGCAGGTTCGGGTGCAGACGCTGCCACAACACCGCATAGGCGATGTCGAACCGTCGAAGGACACCTTCTGGCGGCCGAACTCGGTGCGCAGTACGGCTAACGCATTTTCCTGTTGCCGCATCGCCGGGACCTGCAGGTCCAAGACCGCCGTACGGCACCCGTCGGACGCGGCGGCCCGGTTGCGCAGCTCGCGCAACAGCCGGGACTTGCCGATACCACCCACGCCGACGACATTGAGCACCCGCGGCCGATCAGCTACCCGGCTCAGCTCGTCGGTGAAGGCCGCAAGCGCGCTCTCCCGGTTCACGAAGCGCCTCTCCAGCGCAGCGACGCGCCGGAAACGGGGGCTCAGCGGCATGCCGGAAGACGCTAGCTTGGCGCGCCGCGAGCCGCCATGCCGGTGCCCCGTGACGTCATGCTGTTCTCACCTGTCTGGTTCTATGGTCGGGCCGATCACGACATCTTCGCTGGGGGAATCAGTTGACTCGATCTTGGTGGCGTTTTGGTGTGCTCGCGACGGCGCTGGCGTTGGCCGTGACAGCGTGCGCGGGCGCGCCGCCGGCGACGCTGGGATCCGGGTTGCGGTTACCCGGATACGACCGTCAGGTGCGCCCCCAGGATGACCTGTTCACCTTCGCCAACGGTCAGTGGCTGCGCACCACCCAGATCCCGGCCGACCGAACCCGTTACGGCGCCTTCGACATGGTGGCCGACCAGACCGAACAGCACCTTCGCACGATCGTCGAGGACAGCGCGGCCCGGCACGGCGCCGCCGGCTCGCCGGACCAGCAGATCGGCGACTTCTACGCGAGCTTCCTGGACACCGCCCGGCTCGACGCTCTCGGGGGCGCTCCACTGAAGGCGTCGCTGGACCGCATTGATGCCGTCGCCAGCCCCGCAGACGTCGTCCGGTACCTCGGCGCGAGTGCCCCGGACGGCACTCCCGGCCCCATCTCGCTGTCCATCGACCAGGACGCCCGCAACACCTCTGCGTACATCACCTACGTCGCGCAAAGCGGCCTCACGTTGCCCAACCGGGACTACTACCTCAAAACAGGCCCGCAGTTCGTGACGGCTCGCGACCAGCTCCGGGCCTACGCCGCGCGCCTGCTGGGTCTGGCCGGCGTCGCCGATCCGGACACCGCGGCCGGCCAGGCGGTCACGGTGGAGAACCGTCTGGCTCAGGTCCAATGGTCCGCCGTGCAAGACCGCGACGCGACGGCAACCTACAACAAGTTCACCGTCGCCGATGCCACTGCGCGCACACCGGGCCTGGACTGGAAGACCTACCTCGACGCGGCGGGCGTGCACGCCGGCGATTTCGTCGTCAGCGAGCCCAGTTTCTTCACCGCCCTGGGCGCCGCCCTGACCAGCGTGCCACTGGCAGACTGGAAGTCGTACCTGAAGTTCAAGGTCATCGACGACCTCTCGCCTGACCTGAGCAACGACTTCACCACGGCGCGCTTCGAGTTCCACGGCCGCGATCTGGCTGGGCAGCAGGAAAATCGACCACGCTGGAAGCGAGGGGTCGCGGCGGTCGACGGCGCAATGGGAGATCTACTCGGCCAGCGATATGTGCAACGGTACTTTCCGCCGGCGGCCAAGCAGCGGATCGACGCCCTGGTCGGCACGCTGATCAACGCCTACCACACATCCATCGACGGCCTGGACTGGATGAGCGACGCGACCAAGGTGCAGGCCAAGGACAAGCTCAGCAAGCTCGCCGTGAAGATCGGTTATCCGAGCAAGTGGAAGGACTACTCGAAGCTGCGGGTCGCCCGTGACGATCTGGTGGGCAACGTGATCCGCTCGTCCCAGGTCGAATACCAGCGCAACGTCGACAAACTCGGCAAGCCGGTAGACCGCGACGAGTGGTCGACCACGCCACAAATCGTCAACGCCTATTATGACCCGACACGGAACGACATCACGTTCCCGGCCGCAATCCTGCAGCCGCCGTTCTTCGATCCGAAGGCTGATGACGCAGTCAACTACGGTGGGATCGGTGCGGTGATCGGTCACGAGATCAGCCACGCGTTCGACGACCAGGGTCGCAAGTTCGACGGGACCGGCAACCTCCGGGACTGGTGGACCCCGCAGGACGTGCAGCGCTTCACAGCCCGGACCACCGCCCTTGCCGCGCAGTATTCGGCCTACCAGCCGCTGCCCGGCGAACACATCAACGGCGAGCTGACGCTGGGCGAGAACATCGCCGACCTGTCCGGTCTCACCGTGGCTCACCGCGCCTACCAGCTCTCGCTCGGCGGTCGACCGGCCGCTGTGATGGACGGATTCACCGGCGAGCAACGCTTCTTCCTGGGCTGGGCGCAGGTGTGGCGCGGCAAGACCAGGGACAAGGAACTGCGGGCGGAGCTGCTGAGCGATCCACACAGCCCCGATGAGTTCCGCGCCAACGGCGTCGTAAGCAACCTGCCCGAGTACTACCAGGCCTTCGGCGTCAAGCAAGGCGACAAACTCTTCCGCCCCGCTGACCAACACGTCAAGATCTGGTAATCGCTCCAAAGCAGCGCCGCTGAGCCAGCGGGCAGCCCCGCCCTGGGCAGCCCGCTGCGGGCGGCGAGGCGGTTGTGTCTGACCAAGTCAGCCGGGAAGGTGGACGCGTTCTGGTGGTATTCGCCATCGATTCCACGCCGGCCCGTGCGCTCGGGTAGGCCATGTCCAACCAGGCCAGGTGATCCCCGAGTTCGTCGCAGACTCGGTACTTCAGCTCGGGACGCGGCAGCCCGCGCAGGACGAGGGATAACCGGCAGCGAGTCTCCATCGCGGACTCCGCCCGGGAATCCACCAGTTCGGCGACCAGCGGAACCCTCTTGCGCCACCGCGCCCCGGGGTAGCGAGCAGCAATCCCGAGCCAGGGCGCCCGGTCCGAAGCGCCCGATCCGGCCCATCGCGTCAGCAGCTACGACACCCTCCACGAGGGTCGACCAACGCGCCAGGCCCCGCCCTATACCCGCCGAGTTCGACAGGCTGCTGAACTCGCGGCGGGCAGCCGTGGTTTCGAACTCGGCGACAGCAGCGCGGTCCGGACATGCCCAGGCCAGACGTGCCCAGGCCGGACGTGCGCAGACACGCCGGTTCACCTACCCGTCATCCACCGCCAGCGGTGGCACGGTTGGTAGGTGGAGGTGAGCCGGTGTCGATGGCAGCGATGATCGAGGTGTACTGCCCGGAATGCGCCGACCTCAGGGTGTTTGAGCAGCCGCCGTGCGTCGACGGGCATGGCATGGACTGCCCCGAATGGCTCTGCCTGACCTGCGGTACGGCGTTGCTGATCGGCGTGCCAGTCGAGCTTCGGGAGCAGCTGCCGCGCACGTTCAGCTCACGCGCGGCATGAGCCCGCGCCGGCACAGCAGGCCGGAGTTGCGGGAGGGAGGTACCGGCTCGCTCGTGGTGGAGGCGGCCGTTCGGGGCGCTGAGGTCTACGGCGTGGACGTCTCGGAACAGATGTTGCAGTTCACCCGTCGCCGCGCCGAGGCCGCCGCCCCGCTCAACATCGCCGACGCGGTCAAGCCCGCCACCTGCAGAACATGATCGACGAGCTTGGTCACACCGACGGCACGGGCTTCACCCGCGAGGACTTCGAAACCCACCTCCGCGAGGAGTTCTCCACCTACGCCTGGATTCTCGAGGGGCTGCTCGATCGCGCCGGCTTCGATGTCCCTCCACCGACTTCCCGCGCCCCACCCACGGCGAACTGCTCTGCCGCCGCCGATGAGGACCTCACGAACCTGGCTCCTCCGCAGCCGCCTGCCGGGCTGCGGCGGCTCGGGCGTCATAACGCAGAAGGGCCGGCACGGCCAGCGCGAGCAGCCCGATGCCGGCGAGGCAGGCCAGCCCGCCGGAGACGACCGACACCCGCGGGGTGAACGCGGTCGCCACGGCGCCTGATTCGAGGTCCCCGAGACGCGGACCGCCCACGACCACCACGATGAACACGGCTTGCAGGCGACCCTGCATCCCGGCTGGCGTGGCGACCTGCAGGATCGTCGAGCGGTAGACCGCGCTGACGGTGTCCGCCGCGCCGGCGAAGGCGAGCAGCCCCAGCCCCAGCCACAACGTCGAGGTCAGCCCGAACAGCGTGATCGCCAGGCCCCATACCCCGATCGACAGCACCACGCCGAGCCCGTGGCGGTGTACCCGACCGATGGCCCCACCCAGCAGGGTCACGATCACCGCACCCACCGCAGGAGCCGCATAGAGCAGGCCCGCGGTCCCGGCTCCACCGCCGTAGACGCCGTAGGCCAGCGCGGGGAACAACGCCGCCGGCGTCCCGAAGATCATCGCGATGAGGTCGGCGACGAAGGTCATCAGCACTACCCGGCGCCCCGCGACGAACCGCAGCCCCTCGACGACAGACGCGAGCCCGGGCCGCCGGGCACCCTGTCCAGGCGGCAGCGACGGCAGCCGAACCGCGGCGTAGAACGCGGCGGCGAACGACCCGACGTCGATCGCATAGGCCCAGCCGAAACCGCCGGCACCTACGGCCACCCCGGCCAGCAGCGGCCCGACGATGATCGCGAGCTGGGTCGTTCCGTAGGCCAACGTGTTGGCCGCCGGCAGCTTCTCGGTCCGAACCAGCTGCGGGATGATCGCCCGCCGGGTGGGCGAGTCGACCGCCGCGAACGCCGATTGCACGGCGACGCACGCGAACAGCACACTGATGCGGTCGATCTGCAGCACGGCCTGTACCAGCAGGGCCGCGCTGACCAGCATCGTCGCGGTCGAGGTGAGCAACACCAGCTTGCGGCGATCGACCGCGTCGGCGATCGAACCGCCGTAGAGCCCGAAGACGACCAGCGGCACCAGAGCGGCGAGGCCGATCAACCCGACGTCCAGCGATGAGCGGGTGATCGCGTACACCTGCAGTGGAACGGCGACGCGGGTCACCTGGGTGCCGACCAGTGAGACCACCTGACCGGCGAACAACCGCCGGAACGCGACGGACTCACGCAGCGGCGTGATATCAGAGGCGACCGCCCGGACGGCCCGGCCGAGCAGCGTGGCCAACGGCATAGAGCGAAAACGCTACTGGGTCGACCGTGGCCGAGGGGTCGAGGGCGCGACGAGCCCGGTCTGGTAAGCGGCGGCCACCGCTTGCGCTTTCTCCCGGACGTTGAGCTTCGCCATCACCCGGGCGAGGTGGGTTTTCACGGTGGCTTCGCTGATGAACAGTTGTTCAGCGACGTCGGCGTTGGACAGACCGCGGGCCAGATGGGTGAGCACCTCCCGCTCGCGGCGGGTCAGCTGAGCCATCTCCGCTGGGGTGGGGATGTCCTGCTCCGGTCGGGCGGCGAAGTCGTCGATGAGCCGGCGGGTGACGGCGGGATCCAACCACGCCTCGCCGGCGACGACCGCACGGATCGCGGTGGCGATCTCGGTAGGGGCGGCATCTTTGAGCAGGAAACCCGAGGCTCCGGCGCGCAGCGCGGTGTGGACGTAGTCATCGAGGTGAAAGGTCGTGAGGATGATCACCCGGACGGGCTCGCCGCTCTGCGCGGTAAGACCCTCCTCGATCACCACGCGGGTCGCGGCGACGCCGTCGGTTCCCGGCATGCGCACATCCATCAGGACTACGTCCGGGCGCTGGGCGCGGATCTGGTCGAGGGCATCCTGCCCGTCGACGGCTTCCGCGACGACATCGATGTCTTGTTCCGCGTTGACCAGCATGCTGATGCCCGCTCGGACGAGCGGCTGGTCATCGGCTATCACGACTCTGATCACACTGGCACTTTTCCTCTGATCACACTGTCATTTTCTAATCAAACTGGCATTTTCCACTGATCAAACTGGCACTTTCCCTTGATCCCCGCGGCTCTGGCTGGAGCCGCGCGTAACCGACGAGACCCCAGGTGTCGAGAACGGGATGGTGGCCGTCAACCGGTACCCACCCTTGCAGGGTCCAGCTTCGAGGTCGCCACCGGCCGCGTGGGCTCGTTCGCGCAGGCCCACCAGTCCGCGACCGCCGGACAGCGCTTGCGCGTGAGTCGTGGAACCGTGCACCGCAGGAAGGTTCATGTCATTCTCGATCTGGATGAGCAGGCTCTGGGGTTTCCAGACAAGCCCCAGGCGCGGTTTAGCGTCCTTGCCGGCGTGTTTGAGAACGTTGACCAATCCTTCCTGCACGATCCGGTATGCGGTCAGGTCCAGACTCGAGTCCAGCTCCCGCCGTGTTCCTGCAACCTGCAGGGATACCGGCATCCCGGTGTCGCGTAATGAGTTGAGAAGATCGGGCAGATCCGCCAGCCCGGGCTGCGGCTTGAGCCCGTCGATGCCCAGCGCGTCGCTACCCGGATCGCTGTCCTCCAAGACCCCGAGAAGGCGTCGCAGTTCGGCCATCGCCTGTTTACCCGCGGTCTCGATGTGTCCCAGCGACCGGGTAACCTGAGCGAAGTCGGTTTCTGCGACTCGGGCCGCCCCGGCCGCCTGCAGCACGATCACAGTCACCGCGTGGGAGACGATGTCGTGCAGTTCTCGGGCGATTCTTCGCCGCTCCGCAGCCAACACGTCGGCTTCCCGGGCCGATTCTCGCTCGCCTTCCAGGTATTGAATACGTCGACGGGTGGCCTGCGTCACGCGACCAAAACCCCACGCCCAGCAGGCCGCGACGGCGAAAAATATTCCGTTGTTCACGAATACGCTCATTGCGGCTGCGTGGTCAGGATAAGCCCTGAATGCCGCGTCGGCAGCGAGTCCGTTGGGAATGAAGGAGATCAGCAAGGCCGGCAATGAGAGCTTTATGCCGCGATGGGCAGAGACTGCGTACAGCGCAACCGGAACACCTACCGCAGGGATGTAATGAGGCATGATCGGCCATGAGACCACGGTAAGTACACATTCAGTGGCGAAGACAGTCATCGGCGCGCTGTCTCGCCAGACGAGAGGTACGAGCATGACCAGGCCGAACAACCACACGAGCACCAGCCATGGGCTGGTCGGTACCCGCCCTAGCTGAGGCCAGGCAGAAAAACTAATGCAGTTAAAAGTAAAGAGCGCCGAAATGAGAAGCACGTCCTGTTTCACCGACAGTGGCGTAGGGATGCTCCGTGGTATCCAGCCTGGTGACATCCAACCCGGAATCCTCATACGGACTTCCTTACGTTACAGCCACGTGTTGCCGGCGCTATTCGGATGGGAACCCGAAGGAGGAGAATCCGAATGAGCGGGACCCGGCGGGCTGGGACACAGACCGGGTGCGTCGCCACAGGCGAGGGCAGGGCGATCAGACGGGCCCGAGGCATGACTGTTCGTGGACACCAGAGCAACGCCGGCGATGGCCATGAGAAGTGCCGTGACAGCTACCATGATGCGTCCAGGTAATTTTTTCGTAAGGACCTGGGGGGCATCGGTCGCGGGCGGCGCCTGAATGGCGGTCATCGTGGTCTCCATCTTCCGTGGCACGGCATGCGTCAGTCCCCAAATCAATGCGCCGGTAACGTTACTCCCGTCCTGGACGCAGGCAACCCCTCACGGTTGGTGAACCACAGATGTAGAAACCGTCCCAGGATACCTCATTTGATGTAGTGACACTGCATGACCCGAGGTACGTCGACGACGATCTGGTGCGGGAGGGATGATGTGGACGTGCCTGCTGCGCCAACGCCGCTGCGGATCGGTCCATACCGGGTCGACCCGCCGGTCGTGCTCGCACCGATGGCCGGGATCACCAACGTGGCGTTCCGGCGGCTGTGCCGCGAATTTACGATGTCACAGCACGGCGCCGGGTTGTACGTCTGCGAGATGATCACCAGTCGGGCCCTGGTGGAGCGGCACCCCGGCACCTTTCGAATGATCAGTTTCGACGCTGCGGAGCGGCCCCGCTCGATGCAGCTCTACGGGGTCGATCCAGCGACGGTCCGCAAGGCCGTGGAGCTGATCCGCGACGACGACCTCGCTGATCACGTCGATCTCAACTTCGGCTGCCCGGTCCCGAAGGTCACCCGCCGGGGCGGCGGCGCCGCGCTGCCCTACAAGCGCGCCCTGTTCGGCGAGATCGTCCGCAGCGCCGTCGAGGCCGCCGGACACCTGCCCGTCACGGTGAAGTTCCGGATCGGCATCGACGACGAGCACCGCACGTTCCTCGACGCCGGCCGGATCGCGCAGGACGCCGGCGTGGCCGCCGTCGCGCTGCACGCACGCACCGCCGCGCAGCGCTACTCGGGCACCGCCGACTG
This sequence comes from Pseudonocardiales bacterium, assembly GCA_003244055.1. GTDB lineage: Bacteria > Actinomycetota > Actinomycetes > Mycobacteriales > Pseudonocardiaceae. The sequence continues at coordinate 14,530 of QHBZ01000233.1, forward strand.
GGATGCCATCGCCGCGCTCAAACAGGCCGTCACGTCGATCCCGGTGCTGGGCAACGGGGATATCTTCGCCGCCGCTGACGCTGTCCGGATGATCGAGCAGACCGGCTGCGATGGGGTTGTCGTAGGCCGCGGCTGCCTGGGAAGGCCGTGGCTGTTCGCCGAGCTGGCAGCCGCCTTCAGCGCCACACGCGCCCCGACGCCACCGAACCTGGGACAGGTCGCGGCCACCCTGCGCCGGCACGCCGGGCTGCTCGCTGAGCATCTCGGGACCGACAAGGGCCTGCGTGACCTGCGCAAACATGTTTCCTGGTACTTGCACGGCTTCCCGGTCGGCGGGGATGTGCGGCGCGCGCTGGGCATGGTGTCCAGCTTCACCGAACTGGACGACGCGCTGGCCCGGCTGGACCCCGATGCCCCGTTCCCACCCGACGCGGACGGCCCCCGTGGGCGCCAGGGCTCACCCGGCCGCGTGGTGCTACCCCATGGCTGGCTGGACGATCCGATGGATCTCGCAGTCCCGGCAGGCGCCGAATTTCCCAATTCCGGCGGGTGAGCGCGCTCGGCAGGCCACGCGGCCCCGTTTGCATTCACGAAGTCGATACTGTCACCTGCGGTTCACCTGACCGCTGAGGCTCCGGCAGCCTCGCCCCCGTACCCTCGGGCAATGCGGGAGACCTTCCGAGCCGAGCTGAACAGCCTGACCGACGACCTGGCCAGGGCCGCTCGAATGGCCGGGCAGATGATGACCAACGCCTCGTCCTCGCTGAGCCAAGCAGACCTGGGCCTCGCCGAGATGGTGATCTCAGGTGAAGGCGAGATGAAGGCGCTGTGCGGCGACATGGACCAGCGCTGCGTCAAGCTGCTCGTCCTGCAGGCACCGGTGGCCACCGACCTGCGAATGGTGGTCGCGGCCATGCACGCGGTGGGCGACGTCGAGCGGATGGGCAACCTCGCGCAGCACATCGCCAAGATCGCGCGCATGAAGCACCCGACGGTGCCGATCCCGGACGAGGTCCGCCCGGTGTTCGCCCGGATGAGCGTGCTCGCCACCGGCCTGGCCCGCGACGCCGCGGCGGCGATCGAGAACCAGGACCCGCTGTCCGCCCACCGGCTGGCCCAAGCCGACGACGAGGTGGACGCGTTGCGCCGCCGGATCTTTCACATCCTGTTCTCCGAGGACTGGTCGCACGGGGTCGAACCGGCCGTGGACGCCGCGCTGGTCGGCCGCTACTACGAGCGCTTCGCCGACCATGCCGTCGCGATCGCCCGCCAGGTCAGCTTCCTCGTCACCGGGCGTCCCGCGGAGCCGTGAGTGGCGATGCGAGTTCCGGGTCGCGGCGACTGGCATCGCCACTCACGGGTCGCGCAACGCTGACACGGCTGTGGCTGTGGGGTGAGTTGTGCCGACATCGTCCAGCCTTCGAGCACGCGCCATACTACAGTAAGCTTCTTGTATGGCGACGAAGCGAAAGATCACGATCACGATCGACGAGGAGCTGGCCGGGGAGCTCGAGCGGGCCGGGAGCATGTCGGCGCAGCTGAACGATGCGGGGTGGACGCTCCTCGAACGCCGTCGTCGAGCTGAGCGCCTCTCCGCTCTGCTCGACGAGTTCGATCGCACCGATGGGCCGCTGCCGGACGACCCGGAGGAGGATGCTCGCCTGGACCGGCTGCTCGGTGGCGTCGGGTGATCGTCGCGCTCGATTCCGAGGCCTTCAATGTCCTCGCCGGTCGGTCCTCGGTGGGAAAGCAACGCGTGCGCCGGATCATGCGGTCCGCCGAGCGGCTCGGCCGAGAGGTGCTCGTACCGTCGCTCGTGCTAGCCGAGCTCTATCGCGGACATGGGCACAATCAGCTCGTCGACGCCTGCCTCGCCCGCGAGCGAGCATCCCTCGACACCCGGGACACCGATCGCCACCTCGCCCGGATCGTCGGCGGTGTGCTCGCCGCTGCACGAGCGGGCTCGGAGATGATCGTGGATGCCCACGTCGTCGCGGTCGCGGTCGAGGCAGGCGGCGGTGTGCTGGTCTCCGGCGACGAGGGCGACCTGTCCCGGCTGAGCGCGCCTTACCACCACGTGGCCGTCGAGTCGCTGCGCGACAAGAATTCGACGTCCGTGTGGTGCCGGGTGAAGCCGAGCTTGTGGTAGGTGTGCAGGGCAGCGGTGTTGTCGGACTCGACGTAGAGCATCGCCTGGCGCACTCCCCGGTCGCGCAGATGCGCGAGCCCAGCGAGGGTCAGGGCGCCGCCCAGTCCGGTGCCCTGGGCGTCGGGATCCACCGCGAGTACGTAGATCTCGCCGAGGTCGTTGGGGTGCACCTTAGTCCAGTGGAAGCCGAGCAGGTGGCCGGCCGCGTCCACCGCCAGCAGGAATCCCTTCGGGTCGAACCACGGCTGCGCCTCGCGCACCACGAGCTCGCCGATATCCCACCGTCGCTGCTCGGGATGCCAGTCGAACGCCCGGTCGTTGACCCGCACAACCGCCGCCTCGTCCTCGCCCGGCTCGAAGGCGCGCAGCGCCAACCCGGCGGGCAGGGCTCGGCGCACTATCGGATCGGCCAGCCCCCGACGCAACTGCAACAGTTCCCGCTGGCGGGTCAGCCCAGCTCGCTGCGCCAGTCGCAGCGCCGCTGGATGCTCGCCGTGCGCCCACACCCACAGCGGCCCGCGCACCCGATCCAGTAGCGCGGCGAGCAGTGCACCACCAACTCCGCGGCGCCGGTGGGCGGGATGCACCGCGAACTCGGCAGTGCGACGCTCGACGCGTTCGTCAAGGCTCCCGTAGCCGGTCAACGTGCCGGCACCGTCGTGGGCCAGCAGGTGTACGAAGTCGGCACCGGGATGGTGCAGCCGCAGCACCGCCGCTTCGGAGATGGCTTCGACCCCATCCGCGGCCGCGGCGGCGGCCAGCAGGCCCGTCGCAGCGGTGGTCTGCCCGTCGGAGGGGTGACCGAGCCAGGTCAGCGCCAGGGTCAACTCTGCTGCGCCGAAAGCACCGGCGCCTGCTGAAGACCGACCCGATCTGAATCGCTGTCCACCGCCTCGGCGTCATGCTCAGCGGCGCGCTCCTGCTCAGCCCGTTCCCGGGAACTCATGCTGCGGACCGGGCGGACGAACTTGTAGCCGACGTTGCGCACGGTGCCGATGAGCTGCTCGTGCTCTGGACCGAGTTTGGCCCGCAGCCGCCGCACATGGACGTCGACCGTGCGGGTGCCGCCGAAGAAGTCATAACCCCACACCTCCTGCAGCAACTGCGCCCGGGTGAACACCCGGCCGGCATGCTGCGCGAGGTACTTCAGCAGCTCAAACTCCTTGTAAGTGAGGTCCAGCGGCCGGCCGCGCAGCCGGGCGGTGTAGGTGGCCTCGTCGATCACCAGCTCGCCGAGCACCAGCGAGCTGCCGCCACCCACGGCGGATTCGGTGGCGCGCCGAGCCACCAGCAGCCGCAGCCGGGCGTCGACCTCGGCCGGGCCGGCGGTGGGCAGCAGGATCTCGTCGGAACCCCAGTCCGCGGACAGCGTCACCAGGCCGCCCTCACTGATCACGACCACCACCGGCACATCCAGCCCGGTGGATCCCAGTAGCCGGCACAGGCTTCGCGAACCTGCGAGGTCCGTGCGGGCATCGACCAGCACCGCGTCGTACGGTCCGGCGTCGAGCAGGGCAGCGACCTCCGGGGCCGCCGACCGCACGCCGTGCCCTAACAAACACAGCGCGGGCAGCATCGAGGGAGGGTCAGGATCCGCGGTGAGCAACAGAAGCTCCATGCCCGCTCCGTCCTAGACGTTGGAGGCCGGCGGTGTCACCAGCCCGGTGTCACCAGCCCGTCGAGCCTCATGGGCCGAGGGCCGCGGGCCGCGACCTACCGCCCGTCCTGGGAGAGAATACCGTGCCGGTCGCAGGGACCATACGAAAAAGCCAGAATGGTGGTGCTGCGTGCGAAAATTGATCATCGCGGTGCTGGTCATCGTGGTGCTGGCCGTGGCGGCCGACTTCGGTGCCGCGGCAGCTGCCGAGTACACAGTGGCCAAACAGATGCGCCAACAACTGCACCTGGCCAGCGACCCGTCGGTGCGAATCAACGGCTTCCCGTTCCTGACTCAGGCCGTGGCCGGCCACTACACCGCCATCGACGTACAGGCATCCGGGGTCGCCGCAGACCCGCTGCACGACCTCGACGTGGCGGCGACGCTGCATGACGTCGATGCACCACTGACCGAGGTGATCTCCGGCGACCTGCATTCGGTGCGGGCGGCGAGGGTGGACGGCCAGGTCCGGATCAAGGACACCGACCTCGGGCGGGCCATCGGGATTGAAGATCTCCGGATCCAGCAGCCCTCCGATCAGGAGATCAAAGACCTACTCCCGCCGGGGACGCCCACCAGCGATTCTCCCCGGGGAACCCGCGCGCCGATCAAGATGGTGGCGACCACCGATCTCGCCGGCCCGCGCACCAAGGTCGTTGCGTTCGGCGTGATCGCACTCACCAGTGGGCTGGTGCGGATCACCATCAGAGATGTGCGGGTGACCGGAATCGGTGCGGTCGGCCTGCCGCGGGTAGTGCGCCAGACGCTGCTCAGCGCGCTGAGCACCGACGTCAAGACCGGCGGGCTGCCGTTCGCCGTCACTCCTACCAGGATCTGGGTGGAGACCGGGTCTGTGGTCATCGAGGGCACCACCAACAACGTCACCCTCCAGCAGGCCGGCCCCGGCCCGCGCTGAGGGTCCGCCCGCCGTGAACTCGACGCCATGGACCCGTTCTGCGAGCGGGGATGTCGGTAGCGTCGAGTTCACGACGTCGATCAGCGGGTGGACCGGGAGGCGGCATGGCGGTGGGTTATGAGTACAAGGTGATCGAGCTTCGGGAGGGGTTGCTCGGGGGGAAGATGTCTGGGGACAAGCTCGAGAAGATCCTCAACGAGCATGCGGGCGATGGGTGGCAGCTCAGAGCAATCACCGCAGTCGAGGTGAAGGGACGGATCGGGCCTGGTGGTGTGGATGGGGTGCTTGTCACGTTGGAGCGCATTCGCCCATGAAACGACGGTCCCCTCGACCAGGCGTGTCGGGTAGTCTCGACTTCGTGCACTCCCTGCTGACCAAGCGCCGGGTGGTGGACTACTGTCGTATGCGCAGCAGCCTCTGTCAGATGCGCTGACCGCGCGGTGTTCGCGCGCGAGCGCCAGGTGAGCAGCCTGGGCGCCCCGTCGACCTCCGGATACCCGATCCCGCACCGATCAGGATCATCCAAATCGTACGGGCACGATCGCCGCGACAAGTACCCCCAAACAATCCACCATGAACGAAACAAGCACTCAACGAGGAGCTGTCGCATGAGCCGCCAAGACGTCCTGGTCACGCCCGACTGGGCAGAGCAGAACCTGGACACCAAAGGCATCGTCTTCGTCGAGGTCGACGAAGACACCACCGCCTACGACGTAGGGCACATCCCCGGTGCAGTGAGAATCAACTGGAAGACCGAGCTGCAGGACCCGGTGGTCCGCGACTTCGTGGACAAGGGCGCCTTCGAGAAGCTTTTGTCGGACAAGGGCATCAGCAACGACGACACTGTGGTGCTCTACGGCGGGAACAACAACTGGTTCGCCGCCTACGCCTACTGGTACTTCAAGCTCTACGGGAACCGCGACGTCAAGCTGCTCGACGGCGGCCGCAAGAAGTGGGAGCTCGACGGCCGCACCCTGAACACCGACGAGGTGAGCCGGCCGGCCACCAGCTACACCGCCCAGGAGCAGGACACCGCGATCCGGGCGTTCCGCCAGGAGGCCGTCGACGCGATCAACACCAAGAACCTGGTCGACGTCCGCTCACCCGACGAGTTCTCCGGCAAGATCATGGCTCCGGCGCACCTGCCGCAGGAGCAGGCGCAACGCCCGGGCCACATCCCCAGCGCGCTGAACGTGCCGTGGTCCAAGGCCGCCAACGAGGATGGGACCTTCAAGTCCGACGCCGACCTGCAAGCGCTGTACGCGGCGGCGGGGCTCGATGAGAGCAAGTCGACCATCGCGTACTGCCGGATCGGTGAGCGCTCCAGCCACACCTGGTTCGTGCTGCACGAGTTGCTGGGCTATTCCGACGTCAAGAACTACGACGGTTCCTGGACTGAGTACGGTTCGCTGGTCGGCGCACCGATCGAGCTCGGCAGCAGGGCCTGATCGCCATGTGTGGAGCACCGGAACAGACCCAGGAATTGCCGCCGGGAACGGATCTGAGCAAGCACACCGTGCTGACCGGCACGGTGCGCAGTGCCGGCGAGCCCGTCCCCGGTGCCTTCGTGCGGTTGCTCGACGGCACCGGGGAGTTCACCGCCGAGGTGGTGACATCGGCCTCCGGGCAGTTCCGGTTCTTCGCCGCCCCCGGCGACTGGACCGTCCGAGCCCTCCACCAATCCGGCACCGGCGAAGCGCCCGTGACCGCCAACGGCCCCGGCCTGTTCAGCGTCGACGTCACCGTGTAACCCAGGTTGGTGGCTCTTCAAGGATCACCGACCCCGATGCGGGACGTCTCAAAGCCAACCCCCGCCAGCAGCGCGCTGGCGGGGGTTGGCTGCCGTTATGAGCAACTTTCCGGGGGGTTGGTGGTCCTTGAAGAGCCACCAACGTGCTCTGTGGCTAATGCGGCGGGCAAGGCGATTTCGAGGGCGGCCATCAGGGCGTCGGGGGTGGGGGCGCGTTCGGGGTCTAGCAGCCACTGGACCTGCAGGCCGTCGTAGACCGCGATGAGGAACGAGGCGACCTGCCGCGCGGTGGCGTCGGAGAGACCGTCGACCGAGGAGCACACCATGTCGGCCACGGTGGCGCGCAGCCGCTCGTAGCACTCAGCGAGCTGAGCCCGCAGCTCCGGCACCCGCTCCGCCTGGGCCAGGGCCTCGACGAAGGCCACCATCAGCGGGCGGTACTGCTCGAACGTGGTCACCAGCGCTACCCAGCAGGCTCGCACCCGCTGCAACGGGGTGGCGCTGGGATCGGCGAACACGATCCGGGTGATCTGCTCGATGTACTCGTCGAAGCACTGCTGCATCGCGCCGTTGAGCAGCGCCTCCTTGGACCCGAAGTGATAGCCGATGGACGCCAGATTGGTGCCCGAGGCGGCCACCAGATCCCGGGCCGTGGTGCGCGCGTAGCCCCGCTCCAGCAAGCAGCGCCGAGCGCCGTCGAGCAGCGCCTCCCGGTGTCCCATTTTCCGGATACTACCGAGGCTAGACAAACGTATGTATATTCCCAGCGTGTGGTGAGCACGTCGCCCCCGGGCCCGCCGAGCCAGGTCGTCTGGCCGAAGTCGATCCTCATGCTCGACGACGGCAGCCACCGCCGCAGCCGCGCGATGATGCTCCCGGCCGTTTCACGGCGACTCGGTGCGCAGGCAGGTCGCCGAGATGGTCGCCATCACCGTCGACGAGGTCGCCCGGTGGCCGGTGGGCGAGCGCTGGTGATGCTGATCCGTGGAGTGGACGGCGAAGGCGCCCCGCTGGCTGCGCCGGGTCGAGCTGGACCCCACCGCAGCGCCGGGCGAGCCGGTGCTGCCCCGGCACGTGACCATCGTGCCGCGCCAAGGCGCGATGGTGACCGTGCGTCGCCGCCGCACCGTCGCCGAACGCGTCGCGACCGGCTGACCGAACACAGCCACGACGGACCACAACGCCGCAGCGAGCCGGCAGTTTCGCAGTACACGAACGCGGCGAGATGGCTCTCCAGGGCGCCGTGCACGTTATGGCAGGCTGATCGCCTTAGCACGGACGGTAACTGTGGAGGGACGCCATGGGTCGTGTCGGGATTGCGGTGGCTACGGGGGCAGTACTGATCGGGGTACTCGGCGGCTGCGGGCAGGGGGCGGCCACGGCGTCCGGTTCCAGCCCGGGTGGCCCGGCGGGAGCGCCGGGACGGGCACCGGCACCGGCCGCGCCGACCGTCCACACGATCAGCGTCAAGGTCCATGGCGGCAAGGCCACCGGCGACACCGGCCACGTGCTGGTTCCACTGGGTACCCCGGTGGTCATCTCGGTGAGCAGCGACGTGGCCGACCAGGTCCACGTGCAGGGTTACGAGCGCACGGTCAAGGTCCCGGCGGGCAGCACCGCGTCGGTCACCTTCACCGCGAACAAGCCGGGCACCTTCGACGTGGGATTGGACAACTCCAAGCTTCAACTGCTTCAACTGCAAGTGGGCTGACGCTCCTGGCGCTGCCGGTGGTGATGACCGTGCCCACTACGGGCACTGGTCCTCGCGCTGCCAGGCGGTGATCGTGGTTTGGGTGCCTCAGGCGACAGATCATGTCGCTGACGACACTCAGACGGTGATCAACCGGTGGGGCAGGCGGACCGCCTATGATCCCGAGGATGACCAGTGGTCCCCACGGCCGCAGCGGCGACGAGGCGCTGGCTATCGCGGCGCAGCGCGCAGCGAGCACCGGTACCCGCGACCTTCCCGACTTCACCGACCTACCGATACCCGGCGACACCGCGAACCTGCGCGAAGGGCCGCAACTACACCCCCAGTGCCTGGCGCTGCTGCCACTGGTCGGAGTGTGGCGCGGCGAAGGGGAGATCGTCTACCCGACGATCGACGGACCCTACCGCTTCGGTCAGCAGGTGGTGATCTGCCACGATGGCCGGCCGTTCCTGCGGTACGAGTCCCGGGCATGGCTGCTCGACGACGCCGGAGCGGTGATCCGACCGGCTGCCCGGGAGACCGGGTTCTGGCGCCCGCAAGCCGATGACACCATCGAACTGCTCGCCGCGCACGGCACCGGCATCGTGGAGCTGTACTACGGACGCCCGCGCAGCCAGACCTCATGGGAGCTGGCCACCGACGCGGTGGTGCGGAGTTCCTCGGCCAAAGAGGTCCTCGGCGCACACCGGCTCTACGGCATCGTCGAGGGCGGCGACCTCGCCTACGTCGAACAACGCGCGATGGTCGGCCAACCCATGCAGCCGCACGTCTCTGTCCTGCTGCACCGAGTGGTCGGCTGATCCCAGCCCTAGGGAGCCCTTCTGTTCCCGAACAGCAGTCAGCCCCCGGGGGTCGCCGCGCGATGCGGCGAGCCCAAGCGGGACCATTGCTCGGGCACCCCGGGGGCCGGGTGACTGCCTTGGATTCGCTTGCCGCCTCTCACAGTCCGTCGTCGTGCTCAACACCGGACTGTTGGAGGTGGCCTTCCACGGCCGTCGGCGGCACTAGCTGACAGCCACCTCACGAGTCCTATCGCCGTTCAACCTTGGACCACCTCCTTTCACGTGTACTGCCACGCTATCCGCGCTATGGCGGGTTCGGCAACGTCAATGCGACGGCCCCGTTGTAGGGCGGCGCGCGGCGCTACCATCATGGTTGTGGACACCAGCCTGCGCCGTACCTTGCACGATCGCGGCATGCGAATGACTCCCCAGCGCCAACTCGTGCTTGACGCGGTGCGGGAATTGCAGCACGCCACACCCGAACGGATCTGCGAGCAGGTTCAACGCGTCGCGCCTGCGGTGAACATCACCACCATCTACCGCACCCTGGACCTGCTGGAGGGCCTCGACCTCGTGTGGCACACCCACCTCGGGCACGGAGCGCCGAGCTATTCCACTCAGGCACATGAGCATGTGCACCTGGTGTGCCACAGGTGCGGAGAGGTTACCGAGATCCCTCCTGATGAGCTTATGGACCTCACCGCGCGACTACGAGACCAGTTCGGGTTCGTGCTGAACCCCAGCCACCTCGCGCTGTCCGGACGGTGCGTGAGTTGCCTTCCACCCGTCGAGAACTCGTGACGTCACCACTGCTGGAGCTGCCGGGCGCGGTACCGCCGCCGGACGGGTCCCCAGATGAAGGGGTCGCCTGGCACCACGGTGACCCGTTAGGGGAGCAACGCGCCGCCGACCGCGACGTCGCGGTGGTGGACCGGTCGCATCGCGGAGTGCTCGCAGTCCCCGGCGAGGACCGGCTGACCTGGCTGCACACCATCACCTCCCAGCACCTGCTCACGCTCGGCGAGGGTGAGCACACCGAGGCCCTCGTCCTGGACCTGAGGGGACACGTCGAGCACCACGCGGTGGTATCCCATGTGCTGGACACGGTGTGGCTGGACACCGAATCAGGCCGGGCCCAGGGGCTGCTGGCCTATCTGAACTCGATGGTGTTCTGGTCGAAGGTGACACCCCGGGATGCGACGCCGGAGCTTGCCGTGCTCTCGCTGCTGGGACCCGGCGCCGGCGAAGTGCTCTCGCGAGCCGGCGAGCTGGGTGGGTTCGTGCGCGTCGAGGCGGGTCGGACGGACCTGCTGGTGCCCCGAGACGAGCTCACCAACGCCTGGCGCCGACTTGTCGATGCCGGCGCCGTACCGGCCGGCAGCTGGGCTTACGAGGCGATCCGGGCGGCGGCACTGCGGCCGCGATTGGGCATCGATACCGATGAGCGCACCATCCCGCACGAGGTCGGCTGGATCGGTCCCGCGGTGCACCTGGACAAGGGGTGCTACCGCGGCCAGGAAACCGTCGCGCGGGTGTCCAATCTTGGCCGCCCGCCGCGGCGGATGGTGCTGCTACACCTGGAGTCACCGGATACCCTGCCGGTCACCGGAGACCCGGTAACCGCCGGCGAGCGGGTAGTGGGCCGGGTCGGCACCGTCGCCACCCACTACGAACTAGGTGCCATCGCCCTAGCCCTGCTCAAACGCTCAGTAGACCCCACCACCCCCCTGCAAGCCGCCCAAGCGGCCGCCGCGGTAGACCCCAACTCAATCCCACCAGACACCGGCGAACCCCCCGGTCGCGCGGCCCTACGCCGGCTCAGGTCTTGAAGGTGCCAGGATGGGCGGCGTGACGGAGGTTCGCCGTGGGGGCCGTCGGCGCATTGATCGGGTGCTGGCGGCCGCCTTCAGCACCGGGTTGAGCGCGTTGGGGCTCGCCGAGGTTCGCGCGCGCCGGGACGACGCGGCCCAGGAGGAGACCGACCTGTCTTACCTGCGGCGGCTGTTGCACGCCCGGATCGACCTCGTGTGCGCCGAACAACGCCGCCGCCGTGAGGGTGGCACCGCCCCCGTCGTCGACGAGCTGGCCCGCATCCTGGCGGTGAATGCGGTGGGCCCGGCAATGGGTTCGGGCCGCCACCAGACACTGGAGCCATCCCGGGCTGAAGCCCACCGCCGCCGGGTCGAGGCGCTGGTCGCCGACGTGGATCTCTCCGACGTCGGGTCACTGTCAGCCGAGCAGCTCGAGGGTGCACTGGCCGCCTACCGCACGGAGGAGACGTCGGTGTCTGCACGCCGACGCGAGGTGCAGCAAGTCGTGGACACCTTCAACGCGGAGATCGGCTCCCGCTACGCCAGCGGGACTGCCTCGGTGGACGAGCTGCTCGCCGAGCAACGCCGGCTCGCCCACTGAGGATGTGACAGTAAGGGCAGTAACAGTGAGGACTGTGACACTTCCGCGCAGTGGCGCGGCCACGTCGCACTGGACCCACCCAACCCTGTACTGTGGTGCCTAACGGATGTTGTCGAGATAACGAGGCCGCCGAATCCCCCGGATGGCTTCGTCCCTGCGTGCGAGGGGGTCGAGCCATGGGGCGCGGCCGTGCGAAGGCCAAGCAGACGAAGGTGGCACGGGAACTCAAGTACAGCTCCCCCGCCACGGACTATGCGGCTCTCCAACGAGAGCTGTCGAGCGACAACGGTGACAGCCACCACGTCGGCGAGCGAGACCGCGCCGACGACGCTGGCATCGACGACGCTGGCATCGACGAGTATGGCGAATACAGCCGCTGAGTCCGCGTGATGATCGCGCAATCCCAACGAAAGCGCACCAGCCGCGGGTCAGAACCGTGGGTGATCCCCGCGGAGCACCGCGCGGACGCCGTCTTTCGAGTCAACTGACTCAAGCGTGACGTCGCGGGACTTGCGCACCTCGCCGAGTACCCACGCGGGCACATGCCGGGCCGTCAACACGGCCAGCGCGCGGTCGACCTCAGCCGGGTCGACCACCGCGACCATCCCGACGCCCATGTTGAACGTGCGCTCCATCTCCGCGCGCTCCACCCGGCCCCGGCGCGCGATCAGCGCGAACTCCGCGGCCGGCGTCCAGCTACCGCGCTCCAGCACGGCGACCAGCCCGCGCGGCATCACCCGCGACAGGTTCGCCGCCAAGCCACCGCCGGTAACGTGCGCGAAGGTGCGCACCTCGGCCTCGGCGACCAACGCCAGACAGTCCTTGGCGTAGATCCGGGTTGGTTCGAGCAGCTGCTCCCCCAACGGGCGACCGAACTCTTCGACATGCCCCTCGAGAGGCATTCTGGCTGCGTTCAGCAGCACGTGCCGGACCAGCGAATAGCCGTTGGAATGCAATCCCGACGAGGCCATCGCCACCACCACGTCACCTGGCCGCACCCGATCAGGCCCCAGGATGGCATCGGCCTCCACCACGCCCACCCCGGTCGCGGACAGGTCATAGTCGCCATCGGTCATCATTCCGGGATGCTCGGCGGTCTCCCCGCCCAGCAGTGCGCAACCGGCCTGGACGCATCCGTCGGCGATTCCCCGAACGAGTTGCGCGATCAACTCCGGCACCACCTTGCCGACGGCGATGTAGTCCTGCAGGAACAGCGGCTCGGCTCCGCATACCACCAGGTCGTCGACCACCATCGCGACCAGGTCGATGCCGATGGTGTGGTGGATGCCCATCGCCTGCGCTATGGCGATCTTGGTGCCGACACCGTCGGTGGAGCTGGCCAGGACGGGTTCGCGCCAGCGGTCAAGCTTGAGCTTGAACAGACCTGCGAAGCCGCCGACCGCGCCCAGCACCTCCGGGCGCCGAGCCCGCTCGGCGTGTGGCTTCAGCGCCGTGACGGCCTGCGCCCCGGCCGCGATGTCCACCCCGGCTGCGGCGTAGGTGGAGTGCGCGCTGTCAATCTCGGTCATGGCAGGCGCTCCGTCGGCCCCACGCGCGCCACTGGCCCGGCGTCGCCGGCCACTCCCCTCGCCAGCGCGTCGAGGTCCTCGAGCAGGTGCTTGCCGATGGACTCGCTGGGTGGCAGCGGGATCGGGTAGCGACCGTCGAAGCAGGCCGTGCACAGCCGGGTGACCGGCTGCTCGGAAGCCGCGATGAGGTTGTCGAGGCTGACGTAACCGAGACTGTCGGCGCCGATGGCGCGCCGTACGCCGTCGACGTCTGCGCCGTTGGCGATCAGCTCGGCACGGGAGGCGAAGTCGATACCGTAGAAGCACGGCCAGCGCACCGGTGGACTGGCGATCCGGACGTGCACCTCGATCGCCCCGGCTTCGCGCAGCATCCGGACCAGGGCGCCCTGGGTGTTACCGCGCACGATGGAGTCGTCCACCACCACCAGACGCTTGCCGCGGATGACGTCGCGCAGCGGGTTGAGCTTCAGCCGGATGCCCAGCTGGCGGATCGTCTGCGACGGTTGGATGAAGGTGCGCCCGACGTAAGAGTTCTTCACCAACCCCGAGCCGTACGGGATGCCCGAGCCCTGCGCATAGCCGATCGCCGCCGGCGTACCGGATTCGGGCACCGGGATGACCAGATCGGCATCGGCCGGGTGCTCGATCGCCAGCCTGCGGCCGATCTCCACCCGGGTGGCGTGCACGCCGCGCCCGGCGATCGTGGTGTCCGGGCGGGCCAGGTAGACGTACTCGAACAGGCAGCCCTTGGGATCGGGGTTGGCGAACCGGGAGCTGCGCAAGCCGCTCGCGTCGATGGCGAGCAGCTCACCCGGCTCGACCTCCCGCACGAAGCTGGCGCCGACGATGTCCAGCGCCGCGGTCTCACTGGCGAGCACCCAGCCGCGTTCCAACCTGCCCAGCACCAGCGGTCGGACACCCTGTGGATCTCGCGCCGCGTACAGCGTGCTCTCGTCGCAGAAGACCAGCGAGAACGCCCCCCGCAGCCGCGGCAGCAGGCGCTGGGCGGCGTTCTCGATGCCGGTGTCCGCGGCGCCGGTGGCAAGCAATCCGGTGATCAGGTCCGAGTCGGTGGTCGCCCCGTTGCGGATGGGTGCGCCGACCTTGCGGGCCTGTTCCAGCAGCTCGGCGGTGTTGACCAGGTTGCCGTTGTGGCCTAGCGCCAGACCCGACCCGGTGGCGGTGGTGCGAAACGTCGGCTGGGCGTTCTCCCAGATGGAGGCGCCGGTGGTGGAGTAGCGGCAGTGCCCGATCGCGATGTGCCCGGACAGGCTGGACAGCACCTGCTCGTCGAATACCTGGCTGACCAGACCGAGGTCTTTGAACACCAGCACCTGCGAGCCGTCGGACACCGCGATGCCGGCGGCCTCCTGACCCCGATGCTGCAGGGCGTACAACCCGAAGTAGGTGAGCTTGGCGACCTCCTCGCCGGGAGCCCAGACCCCGAAGACACCGCACTCCTCGCGCGGTCCCTCGTAGTCGTCTGCGCCATAGTTATCTGGGCACTGGTGGTCGGGGTCATGCCGGGGCGTTTCGTTGCCCACCTGCGACTCCAGGGGTGCTGACGAGAATCGAGCTGCCGGACTGCTGCGCCCTCTACTCTAGTGCTAGTCCAGGGGCCCCCCGCGCGCGAATCATGGCCGCCGCCCGACCAGGGCCAGCAGGCGGGCCTGGGGATCGGCGTCGGGACCCACACTCACCGGCGGGGCGAACAAGCCGCTACCGGCCAGCTGCTCGACCTGCGGCTCGATGAACGCCAGCACATCGCTCACCAAGTCCGGATCGAGCCGCTCGTCAGCCTTGATCCCCCGGGCCAGGTCCCAGGCGTGCACGGTCAGGTCCATGGTCATCTCTTGGCAGTAACCCTGCGCCGGACGGCGCCCGTAGGACAGCTCAACCGACCGCCGCAAGGCACCCGGCGCGGAGAACGCCTCGAGCGACGCAGCCGCGGCGCTAGACCATGCCGCCACCGGATCGTCGCCGAGCTGATCACCATCGAAGCGGTCCCCGATGTCCTCTATGGTGGCCCCCTCGAGTAGCAAGGGCGCCCACAGCTGCTCGGTCACCAGGTGGTTCACCAGCGCCCGGACGTCCCATTCGGTGCACGGCGTCGGGTCGTGCCACTGCTGCGCCCGCACCGCCCGCCCCCGCCGATCGAACTCCCCGATACCGCAGCGCAACCCCGACACCGTCATGTCCTCCATCGTGCGCCACCCGCATTCAGCGGGCTCAGCGGGGTTATCGACACCGCATTTACCCCGCTGAGCTCGCTGAATGCGGGGGAGGGCACAGGGTCTTAGTAGACGAGGGGTAAGTAAGGGGAGAGATCTGCGCGGGGGCCGGAGGCCGTCGCCCGGCCGTCTTCTACGGCTTGCGGCCAGGTTAGGCGGCCGGTGGCTAGCTGCAGCCAGGTCTTCGGGTCGGTTTCTATGACGTTGGGTGGGGTGCCGCGGGTGTGTCTCGGACCGGCGACGCACTGCACGGCGGCGAACGGTGGCACCCGAACCTCCACAGTGGCGCCAGGAGCCACCTGCGCCAGCGCACGAACGCTCAACCGGACCGCCCGCGCCAGCTCATCCCGCGCCGGCTCAGTGCCCCCGTCCAACCACCCCGCAACCTTCCCAAGCACCCACGCCAACTCTTCCACGCGTCACCTCCCCGGCGTTCTGGATGCACACTGCGGTGATCCAGGGCCCAATTGATGCAGTCTGCATCCAGAACGCGGTGGGAGCGGGTTCAGGGGTTGAACAGGGTCGGGAGGGTGGCGGTCCAGGCGGTGCGGAGTTCGTCGAGGGGGAAGGTGGCTACGTTGACGATCTCCAGATCGGGCGCGGTGTGGACGGCACCTAGGCGGGTCACCGGCACTCCGCGGTCCGCGCACAGCTGAGCGACGCGATCTGTAGCGGCGCCGGGCACTCCGACTATGACGCGCGCGGAAGACTCGGCGAACAGGGCGACGAACGGATCGAGCCGCGCCGGCAGCGTCACCCGAGCGCCGACTCCGCCGAGCAGGCAGGCCTCCACCAACGCCTGCGCCAGCCCACCGTCGGACAGATCATGTGCCGCACTCACCAGCCCGTCGCGGGATGCGGCGGCGAGCACCGCACCGATCGCCTGCTCGCGAGCCAGGTCTACCGCGGGCGGGCGACCACCGAGGTGCCCGTGCACCTCATGCGCCCACTGGCTGCCACCGAACTCGTCACGAGTGTCACCCAGCAGCCAGACCTCGTCGCCGGAGTTGCCCAATCCGGTGCGGATCCGCCGGCGCACGTCGTCGATGACACCGAGCACTCCGATCACCGGGGTGGGCAGGATCGCGGTGTCACCGGTCTGGTTGTAGAAACTCACGTTGCCCCCGGTGACCGGGATGCCCAGCTGGGCGCAACCGTCGGCCAACCCGCGGACGGCCTGCTCGAACTGCCACATCACGCCGGGATCGGTGGGCGCGCCGAAGTTGAGGCAGTTGGTCACCGCCAGCGGGGTGGCGCCGGTCACCGCGACGTTGCGGTAGGCCTCGGCCAGGGCCAGCTGGGCGCCGGCGTAGGGGTCCAGCGCGCAGTACCGGGCATTGCAGTCGGTGGCCACCGCCAC
>QHBZ01000234.1 GCA_003244055.1 Pseudonocardiales bacterium
ATAACCCAGCCGTCCGCCTAATGGCGGAAGTCGTGTAGCCGCACGTGTGGGTACCCAGCACGAGTCCGGATCCCGTCAAAGTGTCGGTTCAGGCTGCGTGGTTCCATCGGGGTGCCCACGCTGGTGGGAAACACCAGATCGTGCTCGGTCCACAGCTCACCGGCAAGCGCGCGTTCAGTGGCTTGCCGGTCGCGGTGTTCGATCAGGACCCGTCGTGTGATCTTGGGTAATGGGACGGTGTTGTCCGAATCTACGGTCTTGGTGTCGTCCATCAGGAGACGACCGTTGACTCGCTGGACGGTCTTGTTCGACGCGACGGTGCCCAGGTTTAGGTCGAGGTCCGACCAGCGCAGACCGAGGAGTTCGCCGCGGCGGAAGCCGAGGGTGGCAGCCAGGACGTATAGGGCGTAGAGGCGGGTGCGTTGGGCTTCGGCGAGGATGCGCTTGACGTCGCCGACTGGGAGTCCCTTGCCAACCTTGTAGCGGGGCGTGGGTATCTGCACGAGCTTGGCAACATTGCGGGTGATGATCTCATCACGCTCGGCGTTGCTGAGGGCATTACGTAGGACGGCATGAATGTATTGAATTTGTCGAGTTGAGGGTGTCCGTCGACAGCACTTACCGACTGAACAGCACTGTTGTTCCCTTGCGCGGTACTTGTCGTACCGGTTGGTGCAACATAGGCATTTCTGTCGGCAGACCGCGATGAGGTGTCGGACGTCGGCGCCAGTGAGTTTGTCGAGCCTTTTCCTGCCGAGTACGGGGACGATGTGTAGTCGCACGGCGCTTTCATATCCTCGTGCCGTGGTGGCCCGTTTGTGGGTCACGACCTCACGGAGCCAGTAGCCCAAGTACTCCGCTACCGTTGTGTTGTGGTCGGCAACGGGCACGCCGTTAACTGAGTTGCCCTTCAGCTTGTCCAGTTTGGTTCGGACCTCGTCAAAGCTGTTGCCGTAGACGGGCCTACGTTTGCGCTGTCCGGTTGTCGTGTAGACATACGCGCTGCCCACCCAGCGATCATCTGAGGTTCGATGATAGATCGAACCTTCCCCGTTGGCACGGCGACGCCGGTCCGGAACAGGGGATGACGTGCGCTTAGTCATCAAGCCACCTCCTTCAACAATCGGGTGATGTATTCCTCGATAGCGGCACACGGGATGCGCCGCAGGCCACCGATCTTGAACGAGCGAAGCTGGTCGGTGCGGATCAAGTCGAAAATCTTCCATCGACTGATCTTTAGCACCTGTGCGGCTTCCTCAACGGTGTAGACCACAACCATCGGTTTCTCTTCCTCTCAAATATCTGAGTGCTCTCATGCGACAGCTCTTTCTTCCTTGGCGATTTGTCGTTGCTCGCGTGCTCGCGCGGCGGCAGAGAGGGCGAGGGCGGTGTCTCCGGTGGTGAGGTAGCCGAGTCCGGCGAACTCCCACCGGGCGACGATGAGCGTGGTGTCCTGCTCGTCGGCTGCCAGCTCACGCACGTGCTCGTCCGCCTGGCGTTGCCGGTAGGCGCGGCGTTCACCTCGGATAGCGCCCAGGGTGATGGAGTACCGGCGGCTCTTAGAAGCGAAGTGGCCACGAAAGCCCAGCATGTGGACCCACCGTCGCAACCCGTCGTATGCCTCGTGCTCGCCGAGTTGCCAAGCCTGGCGGACCAGCCGCTGCGCGTGGTCGCTGACGTCGAGCAGGGGCAGTGTTTCTGGGCTGATGCGTCGGTCGCCGAGGCCGAAGTCTTCGGCGCTTTTGGTGGCGTATTTGGCGATGTAGCGGGCCGCATGCTCCGGAGTGAGCTCTTCGGCCTGGCCACCGTTGACGGTTTGGGTGTCGAGTTGCTCGCCGAACCGCAGCACCAACCCGGATCCGTCGGGCATCTCGACGGTGAGCCGCACGTGTGCGGCGGCGTGGCGGATCGCGTCGGCCAGCCCGGCCGCATCGATGCTGAGTTGTGGTGGCTGGTAGTCCTCGCCGGGGCCGTCGAGGCGGATCAGGGCGTGGAAGTGGACGACGCCGCGGCGTTGGAACTCCGCGACCTTGACAAACGACACCCGGCACCGCCGGGCGAACTCGGCCGCAGTCAGCCCAGCTGCCCGGGCTAGGGCGCGACGGACAGCGATGGTGAATCGGCGCCACAGTTCCGGGGCGTGCCAGTTAAACGCGATATGCCCGGGGTAGTCGTAGCAGTCCGGGCAGATCGGCTGTCCGAGTCGCGGGTCATCCTCGGCGTGGATGGCGGTGCACCAGGTCGGGCGCCCGTGCTGGCAGAGTCTGGGTGTGCCGTGTACTGGTCGGCACCGTGCGGGTCCGGATCGGTCGGTGCGGGTGGTGTGCACCGGGCCGAAACCGGGGGCGGTCAGGGTGGCGAAGACCAGCGGGTGGGATCGGATGGATTCCGGGACGCCTTTGCGGCCACCGGCGGCGCCGGCGTAGAGCAGCTGCCACATGTCGCCGGCGTATTCATACGAACACGACGGGCACGCTGCCGCCCGGCGGTTGCCGCAGCGGATCAGCAGTACCCGATCCGGTTCGGTATCCGTGGAGTAGGCGAGTTGCCGGCCGGTGGCGGATCGGTGTTCGATGCGGCCGCGGAGCCGCACCGGGCGGGAGCAGTGCCCACACCGGGTGACTTGCTCGATCCAGCGGTCGAAGTCCGGTCGGCCGGCCCGGACGACGATTTCGTCCACGGTCTGCGCCGGGAGGGTGGCTGTCGGGGTCATCACTGGACCCCGCGGACTTCGAGGACCGGGCCCGCGCCATGAAGATCCTCCGACTCTATGGCCACGGCGGGCAGTGGCGCGGCGGAGTAGCGGCGGCGGCCGAAGTAGACCGACATGCCGTGGTCGGGTGTGCCGGTGTTTGTCCAGAGTGGACCGATCTGCGCTGCGGTGAGCTGCGAGACGCGGATCAGTAGCGCCACGAGCTGGATCTCGGGTAGGTGCCGCAATACCCACCCCACCAGCCGAGCCCACACCGGCCGGCGCTTGATCTGTGGTCCAGGCCGCAGCTCCCGGCCCAGCGCCCGGTACTCCCGGCTCACCACGACCACCGCCGATGCGCCAAGGCGGACAGCTGCCGCCGCTGCGGACTGATCACCGTGACGGTCCAATCGGCGGCTTTCAGGCAGGCGTCCGCGCCCCGCCGTAGGCTCATCACAGCTCCTATTGTTTGTTTTGATGGGTGGAGCACGGCGCCCGGCCGGCCTTGGTTCCAGGCCCCACCGGCCGGGCGCCACAGCTACGGGACCAGGCCCTACGCGCAGCTCGCCCGGGGGCCTGGCCGCGTCATCGCAGGCGACCTCGTAGGCGCCGTAGGCGTCTTGCCCGGTCACGAAAGCCGTGTACTCCGCCTCAGCCGCCTCCTGTGCAAGCTGCTCAGCCCGGGCATACGCGGCTTCCAGTTGTGCCGGGTCGGTGATCGTCGCAGCGCTCATCCCGCAACGCCCGACCCAGCGCCGGTCCTCGCCGAACCCGCAGTGGCTGCAGGCGACGCGGTCACGGGTACGGCTGTAATCGCGTCGGCGCGGAAGGCCACCCCGCCGCGGCCATCGATGTTCCACGGTGTCGCGACCAGCTTGACCACCGTGACCAGCTGCCGCTTGGCAACCCTGGGCTGCCCGGCGGTAGTGACCTTGATGACCTCCGCGCCGGTGTCATCCATGGCGACCAGCTCGGTGGTGTGTAGCAGCTCACCGGTCTCTCGGTCCGCCTTCTGCCGACCGTCGTTGTCGTTTTTGGGCTGAGGTGCTCGAGACACCACGAAGTCCACACCCTCGGTCTTGAGTTCCAACTGCATGCTTGTCGTGCCTCCCGATCGGTGATCGCGGACCGCTGCGGCCCGCACACCAATCAAACGGCGAAACACCTGCTCCGAGGGGGTCCGTGAGCTAGTCCCGAGCTAGTCCGCTTCTAGTCCCGACCGGCCCGACATACACCACTGGACGCAGCTGATGCGGAGAATCGACGAAGCCAGCGGCAAGAAATTGGGATGGGGCCCGGCGGTCTTGGGCATCCGACGGGAATGATCCGGCAGTCAAGAACTCAGCTGCAGTGCTGCCCGATAGTGCGCTAGTTCGGCGTATGTCGAGTGTTCGATGTTGATCAGGTTTTGGGCACTTCGGGCGTGGTGGTCACCATCGTCGGCACCGCGTCGGTCACCAGCGCGGCGGATCTGCGGTCGAGCCAGAAACCGGCTAGCTGTGAGGTCAGCACTGACAGCAGCACGAGCGAGGTAAAGAACGACTCGTTGATGATGGCTGCTTCGAACGTGACAGTGGCCAAAACGATACCGGGCCCGCCACGTGCGTTGAGCGCGACGGCCAAGTCCCAGGCCCGTCCTGAGGGTTGTCCGGCAAGTTTGGCACCGAACCAGATGCTGCCTGCCTTCACTGCGCAACTCAGCACAAGGAAGACAAGGAAGAAGAGGATGTGGAAGTTGTGGATCAGATCGAGCTTGAGGCCGACCGTGAAGAAGTAGATCGGGATAAAGAAGGCGAGGGCGAACTGGCGTATCGCGTCCCACGCCTGCCCGTTGCTGTGTGAACTCAATGATTCCGCGTCTGTGGTGCGCATGGTACTTGGTTCTGGATCGGTGTACGGCGGTTCACCGCGCCGAAGGGCCACCCCGGCGAGGAGTGCGCCGAAGATGGGATTGATTCCGAGCGCGATGCAGATCAGGACCGCCCCAAGCAGCCATGCCAATCGAGCCGCGACTGGGCTGCGTCGCGCCACGACGTTGGCCCGGCTCGACAGTAGCCACCGGAATAGCCGATGGCCCCGGGCTAAGAAGAAGCCGAAGAAAACCAGAGTAACAATCACATGGTAGGCAACCGAGAGCGCCGTGGAGTGGGATCCGATCAGCGCCCAAAGACCGTAGTCGTCGGTGGGAGACCTATGGGCTAGGCTCAACACGACGGCCAGGACGACGTAGAGCACGACGTCCTCGATAGCCGCGACACTGAGCACGATCCGCGCGAACGTGGTGTGGAGCAGGCCGAGGTCCAGCATGATCCGGGAGATCACCGGAATGCTGGTCACGGCGACGGCAATGCCAACTATCAGCGCGAAAGTAATCGACGAGCCCGATGGACCTGAAAAGTCGCGGTGGTCAAGAACTTGGACGAACGCCACTCCGCAGGCGAACGGCAGGATCAACCCTGCAGTGGTGATCAAGCTAACTGTCCGCCGCTCTCGTTCAGCCGTACGGAGTTGCATCTCGCCGCCAGTGATGAACATCAGCAACAGCAGTCCGAACTGGCCCAGTGTGCCGAGCGCAATTGGCGTTAGCCCGGTCTTCGGAAACAGCTCTGACTTGATCTGCGGCGCCACCAGGCCGAGTAAGGTGGGACCCAGCAGTAGTCCGGCGACAATTTCACCGATCACCGCTGGCTGTCGTAGTTTGGCGAAGAGGTAGCCTAGCGCGTGAGCGGCGAGGATGACGACGGCCGTGGTCGTCAAGAGTTGGGCGACTTGGATCGTGCTGAGCGTCATCTAACCCTCCGGGCGCGAGTGTTGCCGCGCAGTGTCGATGCCGGGTCGCGTGGAAGGTTCAGCACATCTAACACTTCTGCGGAACCTTGCCGCGCCGCTTCACCCGCCTAACAGACGCCACCGCCCCAAAGCGCCAGCACCTTCGCCCGAGGATGACTACCGGACACAACGAGCATGACACGCACCTCCAAGCAAAGCGCCCACCAGTGTCGACAGCCCGGCATGTGACAACGATGTGCCGCAAATGAGACCGCTCACATCTGTTGGACACAGGGTGACCAAGTGTGCGCCCCCAGCAAGATGTGAGGTGACCTCCTCATTTGACGTGCTCGAATGAGGCTTTGAGTAGCCCGGCGGCGTGCGCTGGCAGGAGAGCGCCCCCGGATGTGACGGCGGGGCTTGCACCGGGTGCGGGTGGACGATCACCGTCGATGTAGCCATCACCGTAATCGTGGCGCTGATGGCCTGAAGCGGCTTCATCCGCGCCCGTGTAGAGTGTCGGCACCGTCGTCGTGGTGTGGGTAGCCATAAGACGTACAGAAAGCCCTCACCGTGCGCGAAGACGGGAATGGCCTGACTGGCGAGTCTGGGAGTAAATGAGCAGCGCGCACGTGTGACGACACTGTGACTACGGGGGGGTGACGGACATGGGCGACTCACTCTATCCTCGAACTGTCCGGCTACGAAGTCATACGCACACCAGCGGCGTCGTGGGCGACCAGGCCATGCCGGTTGTGGTTGTCGGCCAGGCTGCTAACCCGGCCCGTTCGTGCAATATCTCCCGATTGCCCCCTTCGCGCAGTCATTACTGTGAGGCCACGACGGGTACCTGCCAACCACAGGGCAATAGCAATGCACGGCACCGGTCAGGTATCCACTCCGCGACAGCGTTGAACAGGTGGAATCGAACTAGTCATGCCTTCCGATGCTCCTACGGTCTGCTCCTCGGACGGGAACTTCCGTACCGGCAAGGTCAATTGATATGACGGGTCAGGCTACGGCGAACAACGTGTCGCCCCAGACGGCCGCGAAGGTAGCGTCGCCCCAGGCGACGGTGCTCAACCGGTATCGGGGCCAGCGCGGTCAGAGGCGGCGTGTTGATTCTGCTGGGGTAGTACCCTCACCGGGCCGTCGAGAGCTGGCCGCGGTCTTCGTCGGCGGCGCCATCGGCACGGTATGTCGTGGGCTCTTGGGGGAGGCATATCCCGCAGCGGCAGTGAGTTGGCCGTGGGTGACTTTCGCGGTGAACCTTGTGGGTGCCTTCTTGCTGGGATACTTCGCCACCCGCCTGCAGGAGCGGTTGCCACTGTCGAGCTACCGTAGACCCCTGCTGGGTACAGGTTTGTGCGGTGGGCTCACCACGTTTTCGACGATGCAGGTGGAGCTGCTCACGATGATCGATACTCGCCACGTCGGGCTCGCCGTCGGCTACGCGGCAGCCAGCGTCGTCGGTGGCTACGCCGCGATCCATCTCGCCACCGCCCTAGTGCGCCGGGTGCGGGTCTGGGCATGACCGGGCTGCTGTGGGTCGGGGTGGTGCTCTTCGGCGGTGCGGGTGCGGTGCTGCGCTTCGTCGTCGATCGTGCGGTCGACTCCCGGACGGGTCGGGCATTCCCGTATGGGACATTGGTGGTCAACCTCACCGGTTCGGCCCTGCTCGGCCTCATCGCTGGCCTGACGTTGAGCCACGACGCAGTTCTGTTGGCCGGCACCGCCGCAGCGGGCTCGTACACCACCTTCTCCACCTGGATGTTCGAGACCCAACGCCTCGGCGAAGATCGCCAAATGCTGAATCGCGCGGCGAACGTGGTGGTGAGTCTGGTCGCCGGCGTCGCCGCTGCAGCGCTAGGTCGGCTGCTCGGGAGCCACCTGTGATCGAGGACTGTCTGAAGCTGACCACCTACTTCGGTGAGCGGCACCGCAGCGGCCGGGCTTTCCTCGCCGACGCCCAGCTGGACCTGTTCGGCCGACGGGAGGTAACCACCAGCATCTTGCTCCGCGGCTCGGAGGGGTTCGGACTCAAACACCACCTGCAGACCGACCGATTACTCACGCTGTCCGAAGACTTGCCGGTGGTCTCGGTCGCCGTGGACACCCGGCCCAGGATCGAAGCGCTGCTCGAAGATCTTCAAGCGATCGAGCACCGCGGGTTAGTGACCCTGGAACGGGCGCGCATGCTGCGCGGCGACATCGACACCGTGCAGCTACCCGACGACCTGCACGAAGCCACCAAGCTGACCGTCTACGTCGGCCGCCAGGAACGCGTCTACCGGGCGCCCGCCTTCGTCGCGGTCTGCGACCTACTGCATCGCTGCGGCATCGCCGGCGCCACCGTGCTGCTGGGCGTCGACGGGACGGCTCACGGTCAGCGGACCCGCGCCCGATTCTTCGGACGCAACGCCGACGTGCCGATGATGATCATCGCGGTGGGCTCGGGTGAGCGCATCGCCCGGGTTCTGCCTGAGCTCAGCGGCCTGCTCCGCCGGCCGCTGATCACCCTCGAACGGGTGCGGGTGTGCAAACGAAACGGCGAGCTCGTCGAGCGCCCGCACGCCCGGCCCGCCACCAATGAGCACGGGTTGGCGGTGTGGCAGAAGTTGATGGTCTACACCTCCGAACGGGCGTTGCACGACGGACAGCCGGTGCACCGAGCGCTGGTGCGACGGCTGCGGGCCTCCGGCGCCCACGGTGCCACTGCCGTGCGGGGGATGTGGGGTTTCCACGGCGAGGCCGCCCCGCACGGTGATCGCCTGTTGCAAGAGGGCCGCCGCGCACCAGTGGTGACGATCATCATTGACACGCCAGACCGGATCGCGATCTCCTTCGACATCGTCGACGAGCTCACCGCCGCGCACGGCGTGGTCACCAGCGAGAAGGTGCATGCCCTGACCGCAATCACCGACGAGGAGCGCCGCGGCGGCCCGCACCCTCCCCGGCACGCCTTCCACGGTGTGCCTCATAGCTCTTAAGGCGGGGTGGGGTAGCCGCATCTCGGTGCTCAGTGCGGAATTTTGAATGGCATACGCGGGCACGACCTGTTCAGGTCATGCGGATTGTCAGTGTTCGGGTGCCGAGCTGAGAGTGTGTGGCGTGAAGGGTGAGCCTCCCTCGTTGGCCGGGGCGGGTCCGTAGCCACACTGCACCGACTCCGCCGTTGCCGGTGAGGTCGAGCGGGTCGTCCCCGAGCAATACAGCGGGGCCGGCCAGGACGCAGCTCACCGTGCCACCAGCCCGCGCCCGCGGAGCGCCGTAGCGGTCGACGACCCGGACGACGACCCGGGTCGCGTCGGCAACGGCAGCGCTGAGCTCCTCGTCGTCGGCGGCCACCGTGAACTGATCACCGCGCGGGTCCGAGGCGAACAACCGTGATGCGATCTGCTGGCCCTGGAGGTAACCATCAATGCGCAGCTCGGGCCGCCCGGACGCCACGGTGAGGTCGGCGACAAAAGGGGGGTAAGGCAGGTGGGGGAAGCGGGCCCGATCGGGTTGCAGCCGCACCAATGGGCCATCGCCGATCCGGACCGTGAGTTCATCGCAATTCGACCAGATCACCGCCCCCGGACCGGGGCCCCGGGGAGTGCTCGGCCCGACATCCCAATGGAAACCGGGTTCGATGACCACGCGGGCTGAGGGGTTGACCTGGGACCGGTAGAAGCCGGCGCCAAGCTTGGGCACCCGGAACACGTCGGCCACGCCGGGCCACTTCAGCCCATCAACCGCTGCACCGTGCCCTGAGGGTAGTCGAAGGCACACCAGCCGATCAGGCCGCAGTACCTGGGGTCCGAGGCCGCGGTGTCGTGCACAGCGGCGTGCAGCAAGGCCTGCTTGCGCTGCGCGGAGTCGTGAGCGGTACGGCGAAACGACGGCGGCCCGACCAGCGCTCCAACAGCCTCGCTGACCAGGTAGGGCAGCTCGGTGCGGGGCTCAGACAGCGTGGGCAGCTTCCCGGGTAGGGGTGTGAGGTAGTCGTTGTAGGCGAACACGTCTTGCACCAGCGGGCTGGTGACGAAGGAGTCTCGAAATCGGGTGGAGAGCCGCTGCCCCTGCGTGGGGAACCAACCGCTCACCGCACCGGTGGTGGCACGCGTGCCATCCAGCCGCCTGGCGATAGCGCGGGTCTGGGAGTACAGGCTCACATTGTTGCTGGTCTCGTTGAGCCGGGTGCCCCACACCACGATGGAGGGGTGGTTGCGGTCTCTGCGCACCATGGCGTCGATGTCGCGGAGCAGCCGCCCCCGCCAGACCCGGCCACCGATGTAGTTCCACCCGGGTGCCTCCTCCCACACCAGTAAGCCCAGCTCATCGCACGCGTCCAAGAAAGCGGTCGACTGCGGGTAGTGCGAGCAGCGCACCATGGTGCAGTTCAACTCGTGCTTGAGGATCTGCGCGTCACGACGGTGCGCACGGTCAGGCATCGCCGCCCCGGCGTAGGGGAACCAGTGGTGTCGGTTGAGTCCGAACAGCGCCACCCGTTCCCCGTTGAGGAAGAAGCCGTCCCTCGCAAACCGCGCCTCGCGGAACCCGACCCGGACCGTCTCGGTGTGCAGCACCTGGCCTCCGGCCGCGACGTCGACGCCTACTTGATGCAATACCGGCTCGCCGCCGGCTGTTGCGCAACCTCACCCAGGTCGCTGTCCTCGCCGGCCGCCTAGCGTCAGAGGACTTTGGCAACATCATGTCCGGTCGCGCCTACTACAGCCTTGCTCTCGACAGCGCCCGCGAAGCTGGCGACGGCCAGCTCGCCGCGATCGCTCACGGGTATGCCGCGCAGCTCGCCGCCGCCGAGGGCCTCACGATCGCCGCGCTCGACCACCTCACCGCAGCTACCGAGAACGCCTGCTGCACCCCGGCCGTCACATCCTGGCTCGCCGCCACCGAGGCCGCCATCCATGCCGACCGCGGTGACCACCAGCTCGCACGCGATGCACTCGACCGCGCCCGCGCCGAACTTGACAAGCCAGCTCAACGCCTAACCCCTGTATGGCTCGATGAACATCCCGCCGACTACCTGGCTGCCGCGACGGGATACACACTGCTCCGAGCGGGGGACCACCACGGCGCCCGCGACGCCCTCGCCATGGCATTGGACACGCTCCACGCGACCGCACACCGGCAACGCGCATTACTACTCATCGATCTCGCCACCGCCGAACTGCACACCAGCAACCTTCCCGATGCCTGCGTCCACGCAACTCAGGCAGCCAACCTCCTACACTAAATCCCCTCCGCCAGGGGGCCAGCCCGACTTCGCGCCTTCCGTACCGCCGCAGCCCAACCCCTGAGCAGCCCGGCTCTGCGCGTACTTGATGAACAGCTGCGCCAGCTCGCCGCCTAATCACGCAGCGCACTGCCCTGCGCTCCACGTGCCCGGCAGCCGACGTCCCAGCTCTGCGCGGGCAGCGCGTCCGGCAGCCGACCGCGACAAGACGGTAGCCACCGCGAATGGGCCCGCGCGAACGGCCACAAGGTTTCCGATCGCGGCGCATTCCGACTTCGGTCATCTAGGCCTGCGAGGAGCGCACCTCCGGGTCCGCAACGGTCATCGATGCTTCAAAGAAGCACGAGAGCGCTTAAAAGGCGCCAAATCAATTTGCCCTGGCGCAGGCGGCGAGCTGATCGGCTAACACCTAGCGGCAGTGCCCCAAAGTCTTAATTGGCCTGGGCCCCTCTTGCGTCCTCATAGGTTTTTGGGGAGGACCGCAGTCTGGCCGCGTTGCGAACCGCGGAGATGCTACTACTTGCCAGGATGAGCCGATAGAGGTCGATACCGCGGCAGTCCGCCGGTCACCGCAGCGCCTACATTGCTCGTGGCGAAGAGGCTGTGGATTCGAATCCCGCCACCCCGACAATAGATTTGCAGGTCAAGCGCCACTATTGGGAATCCGGGTCCGGTCCTTGAGTCCGCGAGTGACGAATTGCGTGACTACGGTGCCGCGTGGCCGCTCACGCGACCACGTCAAGGCGGCCAACATGAGCCGCATTGCAGGTTCAAATGAGGTTGATCTTCAGGGGCCAGGCTGGATCTTGACGGCGACGGCGCGGTGATCGCGTTGACGTTGCCCGGGGGCATCCACCACCGGCCAGGCGGCCGGCCAACCCGACATACCGGGCGCGCTCGCCCCGGCCGGGGCGACCCACCGGGGCAGGCCGAGGACACAACCGGGTCCCGACACTGGACAACGTCCAGAGCAACACTGCCGACTGACGAATCAACCGAGGGCGGTGAGCAACGCCGTGAGCGCGGCCTTCTCGGAGTTCGGCTTCGGGCTTGTCGCGCGGAGCTCGCGCAGCACCTGGTCGATCTTGCCGTCGATGTTGGTCCACGCGGCCGGGTCCTTCGGCTTCATGCGCGCTGCGGCGTTGTCCCACTCGGTTTCCAGATCATCGATGCGGGCGGTGGCGCCGGACTGGTTGCCGGCGTCGAGCAGATCCAGCGTGTCATGGGTGATTGTCCGGAGCTTTGAGAGGTCTCCCAGCGGCGACAGCGGCGCGCTGTGGCTTGCGCCGGGGACCGGCTGCGTGGCGGTGGCCGCAGCCGGTGTGACGTCTTGGAGCGAGGACTTGCGCAAGGTGTATCCGGCCCCTGCGGCCACCAGGATGAGTGCCACGACAGCGACGGTCTGCCACAAGGCTCCGCGTTCGGTTGCCATGTCGGTGTCAACGGTACGGGTGCTCTCAATGACATCGGCCTTGGTCATCGACAGATAGGTGACGACGCCGAGAATGCTGACCAGGAAGATCAGGCTCGTCACCGTCGCGCCCAGGCCTAGGCCGCCCTCGTTCGATGACTGGGACAGGTAGTCACCGATCGACGCACCGAGTGGGCGGGTCAGGATGTAGATGATCCAGAAGGAGAGCACCGAGTTGAGTGAGAATCTCCACGCGACCGCGGTGATGGCGATCAGCGAGGCCACGATGATGCCCGTCAGCGGGTAGCCGAGCCCGAGCACCTCGGCCATGAGATCACCGGTGGCCGTACCGAGCGCGAAGGTGAACAGCACCGCCAGCCAGTAGAACGCCTCTCGCCGCTTGGTGACGATGGAGTGAATGGACAGCGTCTTTTCACTCCAATACCAGAGCAAGAAGGTGAGTGCGAGCAGACCGCCGAAGATCAGAGTGCTCGCTTCCAGTGGCAGTCCGAGCTGGCTGAGGTTGTCGGTCACCAAGGTGCCGAAGACGCTGACGAGCGCCACCGTCAGCCAATAGATGCCCGGCATGTACCTATTCGCCCCGAATTGCGCGATCAGAGCGACGGCCAGCAGGACACCGGTGAGGACGGACGTACCGGTCAGGCCGAGATTCAGGCTCACGTTGAGGAAGTCGGCGGCCGTCTCACCGACGGTTGTGCAGAGGACCTTGATGATCCAGAAGTAGATGGTGACTTCTGGGACCTTGTTGAGCAGCTGGCGATTTCGTGTGAGGACGTGTTGGGCTACCAATGGCGCTTTCCTTAGTCCGTTCGCCGCGCGGCGGCAGAGGGGTGACGGGGAGCCACCCGTGACGACGGTGGATGCCGACCCAGGGGGCCAGACCGGACGCGACTGTAGCCCAGAACCCGAGGATTTTGGGACAGGCGGGGGGAGCCAAGCCACATCCCGGCCGAAGTTAGAGCACGCAGATTTGCTGGAGATGAGACAGACGTGAACGGCCGATAAATCTTGTCGCGCTCCACCTCCCGTGCGCCAGGCCGGAGTCTCGTTCGCCGAGGACCAGACGTTGCGCTCAGTAAATAGGTCGGCAGACCGAATCAGTCACATGCAGAACCGGACCGCGCCGGCGTGGGTTGCGCAGTGCACCTCGATGATGGCGTTGTGCGAGGCCACGAACGCCGGAATCGTGCACGTCCCGGCCTGCGAGGCAGTGTCCGCGCCTGTCGTGAGGAGTTTCCTTTCTCTGGTCAAGTGCGGCCTTCGGCCGCTGCCGCTGGTCGCCGGGCCGGTCCGGTCCTCGCTCCGCTGCGGGCGGCCGGCCCGGCGGCGGCGCACAGCAAAGAGCCCGATGACCCGAGGAAGGAAGTCCTCAGGCCATCGGGCCCCGTGCAATCTGATCATGTTGTTGGTGTGCGTCCGGGCCGGCCTTCTCCGCAGCCGATCCTCGTCACGGTCGCCCGCCACCGATCAAGGCCACTTCGTGTCCCTGCGGGATCACGCTGCGCGTGAGCCTGGACCGGTGGCGCTCGCCCGTCAGGATTGGCCACTACGAAGGCAGGCCCTCAGAATGATCCTCCGAGTTCTCCGAGGGGGTAATCAGCGCTAGATACGCATGCTCCGCGGTGATCTCCGTCGTGCACGCCGCTGCAAGCAGCGCATGAGCCAGCTGATCTCCGCCGTTGGGCTCGGACAGCCACGAAGCCGCCGCATCCACCAGGGCCAAGCGTTGCAGCGTCGAGAGCCGAGATTCCCGTTCGGCGAGCACGGCCACCGCGTCCAACCGTTGACGACTCGGTATGACACGAGCACCCCGCACGAGGGGAACGGTCGGCTCGGGGTCGCCGAACGCTGATGCCGCGAGGTCTAACATGCGGGATAGCTCCAGCTCGGTGAGGATTGGTCGCGGTGCCCGGTGGAACACCCGGGAAACCGCCGACCACTCCTCCAGTACCCGGGCTACTGAGCGCGCCCGCCACGGGGTCAAGCGCAGCAGCACCGACGGCGACTCCTCATCACCCAGCGCGAGCGTGCCGCCGTCCAACTCCACCACTTCACCGTTGTCCAGAGCCACCCGCAAGTGGTCAGGATCGGGCTGCATAGGGTTCGTCATCGGGTCTCCACCCTCCATTACAGGGTTGGGGATCAAGGCCGAGGGCAGGTGCGCCAACACCCGCTCTCGGCCGCCTCATCAGGGGGGCGGGTGCACCTCCTGATCTCACTTGCTCCTTCAGCACGTCACCAGGTCCCGTAGCTGGTCCGTGCGTCTGTGCCGCCGCCAGTCTCGGCCAAGCGGGGTAGTCCGTCGCTGTCCATCAGCCTGGCCATTGCTTGCTGGCTCATCACCATCGAGGCCATCATTCACGCGGATCGGGTCGATCACGCCGCAGGGCGTGATGCCATCGATCGCGCGCATACCGCCTGTGACCAGCCACCGCGCGGTTGCCACACTCGGCCGGTCCGGGCGGCGAGACAGCCCGGGGGTTCAGTACCGTGCGCACATATGCCCCGAGCGCCTCGCATCACGAGCGTTGATCTGCTCCGCGCGCTGCACCGTGCGGGGTGGACCACGAGCCGTCAATCCGGTTCTCACGTGATCCTGGTTCACCCCGAGCGGGCCGGAGCACGAGTCGTGGTCCCGGTCCACGCAGGCCGGATTCTCAAGCCGAAGACGCTCGCGGCGATCCTCAAGTCCGCGGAGATCGCGGGCGATGAGCTTCCGGGTCTGTTGTAATCTGCTGTCATGAGTGGGATGGCGACATACACGATCCTGCTTGACCCCGACCCTCAGGATGGCGGCTACACCGTCACGGTGCCCGCCCTGCCTGGATGCGTTACCGAAGGGGAGACCGTGGTCGAGTGCATCCAAAACGCTGAGGAAGCGATCCGCCTCTACCTTGACGACCTGCACGACTCGGGCGAGCCCATACCCGAGGAGAAGATCGTCCCCCAAGCGATCACCGTCACCGTCGCCGCGTAGAGACCGCGACTGACGATGGGCCACCGTCCGCCCGAAGCTACGCGTTCTGACCCAGTGCTTCCCTTCATCCGGCACGACACCAGGGTTCTGCGCCTGGTCCCCGCAGACGGCGCGCGGCAAGCCTCCACCAGCGGCGGTCCATAGCGGTACAGCAGTGAAGTACAGCAACCGCGGTGCCCCCAGCGGACCACGGCACCACCCAAGAAACCATCTGGCGTGCGTGAATGACCTCAGTAAACCCCGTTGCCGACAGTTCACGCCGAGACGGTGACCGGGGACACCTGCCACCGACGTCGCCGGAATTGACCATGTAGCAACCGTGTAGCAACGACCAAAGACCGCAGCTGTCGCACACAACCTCAGCCACCGCATCGACGCAGGTGGGCTCTCTCCCACACACGACCACACACGGCCTGCCGAGGCTTTGGGAGCGAGGGGCCGTGGGTTCGAATCCCGCCACCCCGACCAGGTAACTCAGATCGAATCAAGATCCACCATTGGGTCGAATGTAGCAACGACTGCTCACAGGTCGGACCACTCGATGCTGTCGAGAGCCTCGCGCATGGCCTCGAGGTCGGTGTGTGCGTGACAAGGTGACATCGACATCCGCGTGTCGCGCGATCCGCTGGGCGACGTGCGGGTTTCTTAAGTTGGCGAACCAAGCTCACCACGGTTGAGAGCGCTGTGGCACCGGTCAGTGCTGACGAGGCTCCGCAACGGGTGATGGTGAGCGAGCTACGAGATGCGCGTGAGGCATCCCTCAGCTGCGCTAGCTGCACGAAAACGTCTAGCCGTACTAAGCTATGAACGATCCTGCACTGAGGAAGCGGTGGTGGAGTTGGCAAGAACGGATGCTCGATCGTGGGGATCTGGAGGAGCTGGACTATTCAACGTTGTCAGTGTCGTGATCCTCGTTGTTGGCGTGTTGGTGATCGGCATTGCGGCCGCCCTGCTCGCCCGCACCCTGGCCGCGGCGCAGAGCATCGACAAGAAGGCGCAGACGATCGCGGTAAACGCTGGCAAGATCAACGTCGCGACGGACCCGGTCATCGAGTTGAACCGGACCAATGAGCTTGCATCCTCGATCTTGTCGAGTACGAAGCCGCTGCAGGGTCTGCTCAACACGACCGACGCCACCGCCCGCGACATCGCTGGCCTGGCGCAGTCGATCAAAACAACCGCGAGAACTATCGACACTACCGCCGGTACGATCAACGGTACCGCTGCCACGATCAACAACACTGCTGGTGGCATTAACAACAGTGTCGGGACGATCAACGGCACCACGCGGGGCACGGGATCACGGGGTTAGTCCCGCGCACGGCCTGCTGAGGCTTTGGGAGCTAGAGGTGTGGGTCAGATCCCGCCACCCCGACCAGGTCAGCGGCAGCTACCGGGACCGTACCCTTCGGCTGGAACCGGTCCCCGCAGCCGCCGGAACCTGCGCCGAGCTGCCGCACCGGCCCGAGTAGCCCGATGCGGCGCGCCCGCAGCGGGCGGATCGGAGCCCTCGCCTAGACTTGGATCCCACCTGCTGCCCGGCGGTTGCAGTGCCGGGGCGTTCCCATCTTTCTCCGAGGAGTAATCCGTGAAGAGCACCGTCGAACAACTCAGCCCGACGCGGGTGAAAATCAACGTCGAGGTGCCTTTCGACGAGCTGAAGCCAGATTTCGACCGCGCTTACCGGAAGATCGCCCAGCAGGTCAACATCCCGGGATTCCGGCCGGGCAGGGCGCCTGCCCGGATCTTGGAGC
>QHBZ01000235.1:0-593 GCA_003244055.1 Pseudonocardiales bacterium
TTAACGCGGCGCTGCACTAGCCGGGTCGGGGCCGGATGGGCGATCACCATCGATCTCCCGGCCACCCGCAAGGCCACCGACGTCATCAAGAACCGGGAAGCGCTGGCGTCGGCGCTGGCCGTGGACGAGGTGCAGTTGCTCGTCGAGCGGGTCCGGGGCAACGGTGGGCACGCCGGGCGGGTCGCCATGTGGGTCGCCGACGCCGACCCCTACGCGACAGTGCCCCTGCGGACTCCACTGCTAGAGGTGGCGTGCTGGGACGCCTGGCGACCGGTGCCGTTCGGCCGCGACGCCAGGGACCGTCGCATCTGCCTGCCACTGGTGTGGACCTCCCTGCTCGTCGGGGCGATCCCCCGCCAGGGCAAGACGTTCGCCGCCCGACTGGCTGCCGCCGGGTTGATCCTCGACGCGTTCACCCGGCTCTACATCGCCGATTTCAAGGCCGGGAAGGACTGGGACGCCGCTGCGCAGGTGGCGCACCGGTTCCTCTCCGGTGACGAACCCGCCGACGTGCTCGCGCTGGCCGCCTGGCTGGTCGAATTGGTCACGGAAGTCCAAGGCCGGTATCGGCGGATGCGCGAGCTCGACAACGA
>QHBZ01000235.1:664-5611 GCA_003244055.1 Pseudonocardiales bacterium
TACAGGTCCCGCTCGAGGAACGCGCACCGATCAAGGTGCAAGGCAAAATGATCCCCGCTGGGGAGTACATCGGCGAATTGCTCACCTGGCTGGCCAAGAAAGGACCCGCCGCCGGAATCGTGCTTGTACTGGCCACTCAACGCCCGGACACCAAAACGATCCCGTCAGCACTGCGGGCCGTGCTCGGCTCCCGCTTCGCGCTACGCGTGATGGACTGGCGCGACAGCAACATCATCCTCGGTGAGCAGATGAACACCCGGGGATGGGACAGCAGCCGGTTATTACCCTCACACAAGGGTGTTGGCATCCTCCGCCCCGATGGCGACACAGCAGCCGGCGCCGACGTCCTGGCAACGATGGTCCGCACCGACTACATGCCCAACGACGACTGGGCAACGCTTTGCGAGCGTGGCCGGGCGCTCCGCGAGACAGCCGGCACCCTGACTGGCCACGCCATCGGCGCCGCATCCACCCCCGCGCTTGACCCGGCTACCGTCGCCGACGTCATCGGCACAACCCAACCCAGCACCGACCCGGAGTCGCCGACGACATGCGATCTACCCGAACCGCTGGCATCAGTAGTCGAGTACCTCGGCGCCGATCTCGATGAGGGCGGACGTGAGTTAATCCCCTCTGCCGAACTGATCACCGCCCTGAACACCGACCGGACCACCCTCAGCCGGTTAATGAGCGATCTCGGCTGTCGACCAACCCGCGAACGCATCCCCAGCGAGGACGGCACCATCCGGCAGATCCGCGGATACCTCACCGCCGACATCCGCACCGCCGCGCAGGCCATCCGAGACGGGCGCCTACCCGATCCAGACGATGACTGATCAGCGCAGCAGGCCGTCACACAACCCCATCACGCCGTCACAGACGCCGGAAACGCTCGTCACACCGTCACAACCCTTGTGACGACCATATCGTCCCATCTAGCAGGAACAATAGTTTGTGTGACGTTGTGACGAGCCAGCGTCGAAGCCGTCACAACGTCACATTTCTGCCCCCACCAGCCCCCTCAGCTCGACTCAACGCGGAGAGCTGGAGTGTGCACCATGATCACACCATCTGAACGAAATCAGCTCTTCATCAGCTAGGCTCTCAGGTCGGACACGACAAGTCGACCACTCAGCGACCACGACGGGAGCGACAGACAAAACGATGCCGGATCCAACCCGCCCGACAAGGCCAGCGCCGAGCAAGCGAAACACCCTCAGCGACCAGCTCTGTCACGCACTGACGACCGAGGCCGCCCGGCCGCCGCTAGCCGAGCGGGACGTCACCCCGCTCTACCGACTGTTCACCGGGACGGACATCAGCCAATGACAGTTCGCGCAGCTGACCGGTGATTGACGCAGACAAACCGGCCATGCGGGCGGCTCTTGCCGAACGTGATGTAACCCGCATCTTTCGCCTGCTGGTGGACGGCGGCATGGCCCAACGTCAGATAGCTCACCTGGTCAAGATGAACCAGTCTGAGGTTTGCGAGATCTTGAGCAGCCGTCAGGTCATGGGTTACGACGTGCTCGTTCGGGTTGCTGATGGTCTTGGAGTGCCACGCGGCTTGATGGGTCTGGCTTACACTGGCGGGGAGCCGGACGACGAGCCGGAGGAGGTGGACGAGGACGTGGAACGTCGGAAGCTCCTAGCCATCGCCGGTGCCATCCTCTTTGGTGCGCCGGTCTTTGGTGAGGTTGTGCCGCTGACCGTCCGCCGCATCCTGACCGATCCTCCCAACAACGTCGGGCAACCTGACGTAGTCAGATATGAACAGACAGTAACGCGCTTGGAGCAGCTTGACCGCGAAGCCGGAGGCATGACAGCCCGTCCCGCACTGGTAGCCACGGCGACCGCAGGCGAGCAGATGCTCAGGGCTCAGGCAACCACGGAGGTACGGACGCGGCTGAGGTACGCGGTTGCTGAGGCTCACCGGCTCAGCGGCTGGGCGTCTGGTGATGTTGGCCTGGTAGATCAGATGCGCCAGCACATGCACCGCGCCTTGGACTTCGCCGCTGGCAGTCCCGTCAGGGTTGCCGGAGTGTTGTGTTCGGCCGGTGACATGGAGAAGCAGTACGGAGCGCCTAACGACGCGCTGAAGATGTTCCAGCTAGCCGAGATGGGTGAAGGTCTGGATCCGCAGGCTCAGGCGGTTGTAGCGGGTCTGAGCGCCACGGCGTACCAGAAGCTGGGTCTACCCACAGAAGCCCGCCAACAGCTCAAGAAGGCTCGCAGTCTGTTCAGGTACGGCAGCAAGTCACAACCGTTTTTCAACTTCTATGGTCCGGGGTCTGGACTTCTGGCAGCCGGCGAAGCAAAGCTCGGTGATTATGATCTTGCCCGTGAGGACGTAGTGAATGCTATCAAAACACGGCCTAATTTTGATAAGCGGTGTGACGCGCTCGATACCATCGTGCTGGCAACCACCCATATCCAAGCCGGTGAACTGCGCGGCGGAATTCCACAAGCACAGAAGGCTCTGGATCTAGTACGGGAAGTCGGCTCACAGCGAGTGCGGGATAGACTGGAGCCATTGGAGACGGCGCTAGCGGCGCGTAATGACAGCACGTGTAAAGATTTGGCGAGGATGGTACGGACGGTTAGAACGCCGAGAATGGTGTAGAGCCCGGCATTTTACGTAATCCATTAGATTTTAGTTGTGACAGTGGACTGGCGAGGTTCATGCGAGTCAGCTGTGGGGGTTCAAGTCGGAGGGGGGACTTGCGCACTAACCACCCGCATCGTCCTCGACCCGCCTGCTGACGTTGCTTGCACATAACCCCAGTTCAGAAGGCTGAGCGACGATCAAGTGAGGCTCGTCGTCCCCGCTCCGTCGCCAAGCCGAACGGGATCTGCGGCATGTCCGGACGGGTTAGCGGCGGCCTACCACCCAGTAGACGAGCGAGTTCCCGGGGTGGATGGTGACGAACGCTCGCCAGACTTTCTTCTTGCCGCGCATCTGATCGTCGGAGCGCCGGGCGAGATCGCGCCAGGCCATCGCGGCAGAGACGACTTCGAGGACGACGATTACCAGCAACACCGTCTTGAGCGGTTTGCGCGTCACGTGTCAGTACTACCGTGCTCCGTGGCTCATGGCCAGGACTCGGCCCGTGTACGCGTGCGCAACGTGATCCTTGTCCGCGCCATCCTCACCGACGTCGAGTCCGCAGGGTGCAGGCCGAGTGAGCTGGCTGAGTAGTGACCACGGCGCTGAGGGGAGGATGATGATCGTGAGCTATGACGAGACC
The DNA here is from genome assembly GCA_003244055.1 of Pseudonocardiales bacterium. Classification (GTDB taxonomy): domain Bacteria; phylum Actinomycetota; class Actinomycetes; order Mycobacteriales; family Pseudonocardiaceae. The sequence goes on from QHBZ01000235.1 coordinate 3,913, forward strand.
GGGTGGAAATGCCGGGGAAAATTGATCAAGCACATCCGCTGGGGCATCCGCCAAGCGCGGCTGGCCGCATGGGCGCTGGAGAAGCCATTGCCCGCGGGGCTTGAGGTCTGTGCCGGGGTTGCCGCCAAGTTGGGGGACTGGATGGATCCCAGCCGTTCCGGCCCGCCGCCCGAGACACCGTGGCAGTACAAGATCCAGAAGTCGCTACATAGGGACTCGGCTGACGCGCGAAAGACAGCGTTGGAGTGGCGGCAGAAGGCAACTGAGTTCCGGAAGAAGGCGGCGAACCATCACGTGCGTGCCGCGGAATTAGAGACCGAGATCACCAAGTGGATGAGTGGCGAGGACTGGGGCTAGCTGCCGGCTCACCCATCCAGTAACAAGGACTTGTAGTGAGGTATCGTCGGTTGCGCCGCGGTCCCGGCGGACCGAGCCCCGAACCCGCTGATTCTCGGACTGCTGTTGTGGTTGTTTGTGGATAGCATCGATCACCTGTGGCTTTCGCGACTGCAAACGCTCATCGTCTGTGGTTGTATCGGGCTATCTGGATGCATTTAGTGACCGAAAAGTGTCCAACGACCATGGCATGTGCCGCGCGCCCGCAGCCCAGCCGAGCTGCATGGGCGAGCAGCGTGCTACCGCGGTGTGAACTGAGTGGCGCAGACCTGCCCCGAGCTGGTCGACACATCCACATTGATGGGGTAACCAGGGGTCGGCCGACCGATCGAGACGGNNCGGCGCTGTCCGCGACACCGCTGAATGCTGCGTCATCACGACTTCGGGACGGCGTGGATCGGCCGAACCACCCGGGCATGCTCAGTGGCTGGATGGGTCGGCAGGGGACTGGGAGTGGGGCACTCCCAGCAGCGTCAACGCGTTCATCCAGGTGTCGTACATGGGGTGATCACCGCCGGTTGGATTACTGCTCTGGCCGATCGGAGCAGGGTTGTTCATCGTGCTGGCACCCATCATGGACAGGACGGTGCGGGCTGGCAGCAGCTCCGCAGCTTGGGCCTCCAACTGGGCAAAGCTCATCGCGTCAGACATGGTTCCCCCTAGAAGAAATGGTCCGGGTACGGATGGCGCCACCGGCGGCAGTGCCGGATCGGCGTAGTACCTACGGTGCCGACTGGACACGCTACGTGGCAAGCAGTAGTTGTACGTAACTCTTGAGCCGCACCAGGCCAGTTACTACGGAGTTTTCGGCTCCAGGTACCTAGTCCGCTGTGAGGAGTCCGATCGACGAGCAGAGCGTTCAGGCCACCGAGCGCCCGCCGCGCTTGGTTCCGCATGAACCTGGTGTCTGGCTCGGTGCAGGGCACGAACCTGCGAGCTAGCGATTACCGGAGGCGACTACCGGACAGTACCGGTCATGATGGAACACTTCTTGTGACCAGCTCAGGTACTTCTCGACAGTACGTGCTGGTGCCCGGACGTTGGCGGCTGTTTCGGGTAGGTAGAGGGTGGAGATGACCATGGTGGCCGCCGTGAAGGCGGCGAGCGCCGAAGTGGGGGATCGGTCGCGTCGGCGAGCGGCGTGGAAGCGGACAGGGGTGGACTCCAGCTGAAGGGAGCACCCGACGTGCTTAACAAAGCTGACAACGTCGAGGTCGACGCGAGGAGCGCAGCTGCGAACAGCATTAGGAAACCGATGCTCTATCCCCTGAGCTACGAGGGCCTACGTCGTGCATTCGCCCAG
>QHBZ01000236.1 GCA_003244055.1 Pseudonocardiales bacterium
AGCCAGCATCCCGGTTCGCCAACCACGACCTCTCCAAGGCCCGCGAAGCGGGGCACGAACACCGCCAACACCGGTTGCCTGGCATCGTCAGGACCGGCACCTTGGACCGGACGATGGCGCTGAGAGAACGCGATTTTCTATAGCGAAGCGACCCGCAAGTCGCCGACGCAAGTGACGCGACTCTCCCATTCCGGACGATTTGGCTAGAAATCATTTCTTTTCATTCTCGGTTGACGCGTCAGCTCCCCATTGTGGGCACAACACGCTCAGTGCGGACTCAGGTTCGAGGAGTAGACATAGGTGAGGGTAACTATCGCACGGTAAGTACGCAGACGGTCACCTAGTCGGAAATATGCTACGCCATTCGAGTGGCATCGCGTTGGCCATGCTTGACGATCCGTCATGATTACTTCACATGAGTCTCTAAGCGCCTGATGGCCTGATGGCAGTTCTGGTGGGTGAGCCTTGTGGAGCGGTGTGTGATCGGTGTGAAACCTGGGCCTGCGGCTCGATCTGACGGTTAGGTCAGGTCACGACCACGAGATCCTGCCCCTAGTGGTAGACGTTTTCTAGGAGGAATTGATGTCTGACAACCTGACCTTTGCCGAACTCGAGGCGCAGCACGTGGAACTGCTGCCAGCCCGTACCGTCCTGTCGTTGTTGAGCGCCGGTACTGCCGGTGCCAACGGCACCGCCAACCCCCCCACCGGGAACGGCGCGGGCTTCAACTGGATGTCGGGCTTCTTCATAGGTAGCGGTAGCGGTACCGCCACCCACGGTTCAGCCACCGGCGGCACCGGTGGCACCGCTCATTGATCCTCTCGCCTCTGAGTCGAACTGGTGCCCGTGTGATCACGTGATCGCATGGGGTGCCGTTGGCTAGGGAGGGGTGGCTGGAGCGGTCACCCCTCCTGCACATTGCGTAGTCAGCTCTCAGACACCGGGTAGTCACTTCGGTCTCGAGTAGGGAGGCGTCATCGAAACTGCACCTGTGGTGGCTGGGATGCTGCGGTTGGCTGAGGGGACGGAGCTGATCGGGGAGTATCAGGGGTCTGGTTTTCAGGAGCCCAGATATATTCTTCGTCGGGCTGATGGGCAGGTCATTCAGCTACCTTGGTTGTTGTTTCTGCTGGCGTCGAGTTTGGACGGTCGGCGCGACCTGCAGCAGGTGGCGGCACTGCTGAGTGTCGAGTCCGGTAGGGGGGTTTCTGCGCAGCAGGTGTCGTATCTGATGGAGAACCGGTTGCGACCAGCGGGGATCATGGCGGCGGATCCCGGTGCTGTGGACGGCGGGGCGCCGACGAAGTTGAAGTCGGATCCGTTGTTGGCGTTGAAGTTCCGGGTGGGGGTAGTGCCTGAGCGGACGGTGTGGCGCATCGCGGGGGTCTTCGGGCCGATGTTCTGGCCGCCGGTGATCCTGGCCGCGTTGGCCGCCTTCGTCGGGTTGGATGTGCTGATCATCGCCTGGGGCGGGTTGGCCCAGATTGTGCCCAGCGCGTTGGCGATGATCTACCAGCCGGGGTTGTCTTTGCTGGTGTTGGCATTGATCTTGACTTCCGCGTCGTTTCACGAGTGCGGGCATGTCAGCGCGTGCCGGTATGGCGGCGCGAAGCCTGGGGTGATGGGTTTGGGGTTGTATTTGGTGTGGCCGGCGCTGTACAGCACGGTGACCGACTCCTACCGGCTGTCCCGAGCCGGTCGGCTGCGCACCGATCTTGGTGGGGTGTACTTCAATGCGGTGTTCATCGCCGGGATGAGCCTGGCCTACCTGGCCACTGGGGCGCCGTGGCTGCTGGTGGCCATTGTGGTGTTGCACATCGAGTCCGCCACCCAGTTCCTGCCGATGATCCGCCTGGACGGCTACTACATCCTCAGTGACCTGGTCGGGGTACCCGATTTGTTCAGCCGGATGGGGCCGGTGCTGATGAGCATGATTCCCGGGCGGGCGGCCCATCCCCGGGTGCGAGAACTCAAACCCTGGGTCCGTTGGACGATCACGCTGTGGGTGGCGATCGTGGTGCCCTCATTGTTGTACTGGGTGATCGGGTTTGTGATCGTGGTACCTCGCGTGCTGCCGGTGGTGTGGGCCAGGCTTCTTGAACTGCAGCACGCGGTAAGCACAGCGGTGTCGGCCGGACACGTGGCAGAGGCGACCTTGGGCGTGGTCAACATCCTTCTCCTGCTACTGCCCTGGGCGGGTTCCCTGCTACTGCTGGGCATGATCTTGCGCCGGCCGGTCTGTGCAGCATGGGTTCGCTGGGGCCGGCGCGCGCGGAGTGAGGTCGTCATGGGCCGGTCGCGGTAGAGCCGAAGGCGCAAGGTGCCCAGTACCGGTGTAGCGCAGCGAGCGATGCAACCGGGCCACCGGCAGGTCGTCGCCTGAGTTCCACAGCGCGACGGATCAAGCCTGGGGTGATCGGCTGGGGGGTGTTCAGCTAGCTCGGCGCCGTCGCGCGCGCTCCAACTGCGGCAACACGGCGTCGGCGAACCCGATAATCCGTGACTACGGATCCCGGCCACTGCGCAGCCAATTCAGCAGGTTCGCCCGCACGCCCTAGACGTCCCGCTGGACATAGCCGGTGGCCCGCACGCGCCCACCACCGTACGGGGCAGGTTGGTCGGGGTGCGCCAGGTATCCGCGCTGAGGGGTGACGGCTACGCCTCCACGCGACGCAGCCCCGGCCAGCGTCCCGGCTCGCCTACCACGACATCGGCCAATGCCTAAGATCGCCAACACCGCACCACCGGCGCACGACGCAGTGAGCTCGCGGGATTCTTTTCAGGAGCGCAATCAGGCAGATTTCTCAAACAACGGGACTACCCATTCCGGACGAATCGCAACGACACGTTCATGTGATCCAACCTGGTGACTGGTGGGCCTGGAACTGTGCGTGCGAGCACGCGTTCAAACAGTAGCTATAGCTGAGGTACCGAGACGTCCTCACCCAATCACCTAAAGTGTTAGCCTATTCGGGTGGTTCCCAACCTCACTGCCTTGGCGATCCGTCACGATGCTTCCACCGAGCTACGCCAGCCGAGGGAGGTTCGGACGGGTGGGCCTTCGAAGGGTTCGTGATTAATGTGAATTTGGGCCTGCCGCTCGATCTGACAGTCACGTCACGACCACCCAGGTTCTGTTCCCGATCCAGCGGTCCCCAGAGGAGAAATCGATGTCTGACGCACTGAGCTTTGCCGAGCTTGAGGAACAACCCGTGGAGCTGCTGCCGGCCCGTACCGTTCTATCCCAGATCTTCCCCGGCACGCCCGGCAATGACGGCGAGGGACACAACGGCCCCAACGCCTCCAGCTCGTCCACTGACAATTCCCCCTACCTGGACGGTGTCAGTACCTACAGCAACGGAATAGCTACCCCCGGCAAGGGTGGCAGCGCTGATCACGGGTAGCAATTTGACAGAGCGGAGCTAGTGACAGAGGGCGGCGCAGCACCCCCGACCAGTACGACGGACAGCCCCACGGCCTGCATCAGACCGTGGGGCTGTCCGTCGTTCTTTTCGAGACCCGCTAGGGACAGTAAACGGTTGGGCCGTTGACCAGGCTGCCGTGACCGCCGGTGCCCCCACACAGGCCCGGGCCTCCGACGAGGCCGCCGTCACCGCCGTTACCGCCGGTTCCGGTCGGGCCGCCGGGTAGGCCTCCGAACCCGCCGACGACGCCGCCATCCCCGCCGTTGCCCCCATTGCCGTCGAGTCCGGTGCCTTGGCCTCGACCACCGGTGCCACCCATTCCGCCCATGATTCCGCCGTCGCCGCCGTTACCGCCGTTCCCGCCGGCTCCGTTGGGGCCTCCACCGGTGCCACCCATACCACCGGCACCTCCGAAGAATCCGCCGAAACCGCCGGGGCCACCGGCCCCTCCTTTACCTGCGGTCCCGCTGGTGCCGCCGGGGCCACCGGCAGCTCCGGCGTTCCCTCCTGGGCCGCCGGCGCCGCCGGCACCTCCGAAGAAAACGCCGATGGCCCCGGCGCCGCCGGCCCCGCCGATGCCGCCGTTACCCCCGTTACCGTTGGGGGATCCGCCCGGGCCGCCGCTACCGCCGGCACCGCCAGGGCCGCCGCTACCGCCGATTAGATGAGGGATGCCCGAACATTGGTTACAAGGCCCCGGGATCCCGGGAGCGGCTTCGGCTGGCAGCGCCGAGAATACGAGTGCCCCACTGGCCAGGCTGGCCAGCACGGCAGAAGCGACAACGCCTTTCATGGTGAACCCTCCAAAGTAGAGCTGGGTGTTTGTCGATGAGCGGATCACCGATTACTCGGTGAATCAGGACCCGTTGGCCCCGGCGCCGCCCGCCCCTCCGGCGCCTCCATCGCCGCCCGGCTGGCCTGGTTGGCCGGGCTGGCCCGCCCCTCCGGCGCCTCCATTGCTTCCTGGTTGGCCTGGTTGCCCTGGTTGACCGGGCTGGCCGGGGCCCCCTCCGTTGCCCCCGTCGCCCCCGTCGCCCCCGTTGCCTCCACCTCCTCCATTACCGCCTGGTTGGCCGTGCGGACGGAGCGGGCAGAGCTCGTCGAGTAGCTGGCGAAGCAGCTCATTGGATTGGCCGAAGCGGAGCTGCTCGATCAGTTGCCGGAACTGGTCGGACTGGCCAAGGTGGCCGGGTTGACCGAGCTGGTCGATCAGCTGGCGCAGCCGGTCGGTTAGCTGACCGGACGGGCCGGACTGGTCACATTGGCCGGACTGGCAGAGCTGGTCGATCAGGGGGCGAAGCTGCGAAGCCAGCTGATCGGGCTGGTCGGACGGGCTGGCCTGCTCAACCAGCTGGCGAATCTGCTCGAGCAGCTGGCTGGATTGGTCGGACTGGCCAAGTTGGCCAAAGTGGCAGAGCTGGTCGATCAGCTGGCGAATCTGCTCGACGAGCTGGCCGGAAGGACCGGACGGGTCAATATTTGTGGGCTGATCGGTTTGAAAGGATTGGAGCACCAGGCTCTGCTGCTGATTCAGCGGCTGACCCGGTTGGACTTGGGTCACTGCAATCCCTGCCATCGCAGCGAGGGCTGCAGCGGCCACCGCGGTGGCTCGCCCAGCCCGCGGTCGCGGCCTGAGTCCCTGCATCGTGTTGTGACTTGACCTGACTTTCATGTGATGCCCTCGCTCCTCGCCGTCGGTGACATGCGCCAGCTCGGCTTGTTGAGATAAAGCGGTTGGAGCCGGTCTCCCCGCTCCTATGTCGTCGTCGGCGTTCATTTATCGGCTTGCACGGGACGTACCCCCCGCGGTCCGGCCGCGTAGCGCCACCGCGCGGCTCTCACGGCGTAAGCTCGCCGTTGCGATTCTTCTACATGGGGCACGCTTGTTTCGGTCGTGGGGCGCATTGCTGGTAACGGCGGCGGTGTGGCGTGTTGAGGATGGGTCGGTGTCCCGGCCCATCCTCAACACGTTCGTTCACCTCTTAGTTCAGGACTCGGCCTAGGGCCTTGGAACTATGGAACTCGATTGCGGGTTTGTGGATCGGTGCCGTGATGTCCTGATTTAGAACTCGTTACCGCCGTTGCCGCCGTTACCGCCGTTGCCGCCGGCTCCGCCGTTGCCGCCGTTACCGAGGACGGACAGCCCGCCGGCCCCGCCGGCGCCACCAGCTCCACCGGCCGCACCGTTACCAGCGGCGCACAAGAAGTTGATCGACACGCAGCTCCCGCCGTCGCCGCCAACGCCGCCGGCCCCGCCCTTGGCGCCGTTGCCACCGTTGCCGAAGACGGAGAACCCGCCGTTGCCGCCGCTTCCGCCGGCTCCGCCCTTGGCACCGTTACCAGCGGTGCACCCTCCAGGGCTGACCGTGAACACGTCGGCGCAGCCGCCGCCGCTTCCGCCGGCGCCACCCGCTCCGCCGAGTCCGCCATTGCCGCCGTTGCTGAAGATGCCGAAACCGCCGTTGCCGCCGTTGCCGCCGAGGCCGCCGACGGCACCGTTGCCAGCGGTGCACCCAGTGGAGAAGCAGGGCCCGCCTGGGCCGCCGGGACCACCGATACCGCCAGCTGCGCCGTTGCCGCCGCCGGGGGCGGCGAAGGCAGTGCCTCCGGCGGCCAGCACCAAGCCGGTGGCCAGGACGGCTGAGGACGCGAAAACGCCAAGCCGCCGCGTGGTGTTGCGATCCATGAATACCTCCGTAGTTGTGACCTCACGCGACCAGATTTGGACGCGTAAGATCGATCCGTAGGCTCGAGTCCCACACTGATCACGAAATTGCTCTCAGGCGGCTTCGCCCATCGGGAAACGACTTGAGCGAGTCATTGAGCCCGCCACGGTAGACATCGGCTGTTGTGCCGCCATGTAACTGGAACGACGCGATACCATCCGAATAGCCTAACGTGTGGCTGACTTGAGTCATGGCCTCCGCACTCTCCGTTCGACACCTTCCGGAATGCCTACTCTCGGACATGCAGAATTTCACTCAGGGTGCGGTTAAGAAAGGGTAAACAGCCGTCGACGACTACGGGATTCTAAACGCGGACCGTCAAGTTCGTGAACATTCACTGCCACTAGAACTAATGGCTTCGACCATTGGACTCAATTCGGTCTCGACCTTCCTCGCTGCACGCTGGGCGGTCGCCCTTCGCGGATGCACCCTGAGGTGCCAACCGTGAATTGCTCAGGGCGGGGACACGAGCCATTCAGTCAAGGTTCAATTTTGTCTTCACCTTCTAGGATTGCGAACATATCGATCCGCCGTCGAAAGCCGCGCATTCCCATGCTCGAAACCCCGAGCCCGCCGGTGGCGGACGTCGAAGGAGCTGCCGGGTCAGGAACTCGCGACCGCACATGCGGCAGGACTCGGGGACGGCATCGACGGGACCTCGGGCTGACTGCTCGGTCGGGTTGCTGGGCGCATCGCCGGCGCCCAAGCCGCTGACGACCTCGTGCAGCACCGATCAGCGCAGCCGGGTCAGCACCTCGCGGGCCAGTGACCGAGCGCCTCCAGGGGACCGCTGCGGCCCGCGAATTCTCACAGCCTTGGCGATCCGTTCACGATTGCACTGTAAGGACCTGGCCAGCCGCTCGATGTAACAGTCAGGTCCTGACAACCGAGGGGGCCCAGGAGGAATCATGTCTGGCACAAGAAGGAACCCATCACCCCGCCCAGTGGGCCGGGCGGTCGCGTTCGGCGCCGCCGTCGCGGTGTTCGCGCTACTACTAGCCGGCTGCGGCAGCGGTGCGGGCTCGCAGAACGTCGAGCAGCTGTTACTCACTGCACCGAACACCGATATCGCCGTCGCCATCCCTACGGGCTGGCATCAGGTCATCGACAGCACCAATCCCAGTACCGCCGAGATGGTCTTCCCCACCACCTGCATGGGAAACGCGGAGGTCACCTGCGCCACCGGCTTAGCGCGGCTCGCGACGTTTGCCGCGCCCAGCACCGAGGCAGCCGCACAAACCGTCCAGCGGGCCATCAGCACCGCCCCGGGCGTGCGTTCAGCCGCCATCACCAGTCAGGGACCGGGCAAGGTCGGTCAGCGGGACGGTTACCGGCTCCGGTTCACCTTCTCTAACGCGACTGCCAAGCTCGTATCCGACGTTGCCGCCGTTCCCACCGGATCTCCCACCCCGGACGCCCAGGGCAACCACGAATTCTCGATCGTCCTCGTCTGGATCTCCGACGTACCCAGCGCCCCCAAACAGGACCTCATCGACCAGATCATCGGCTCCGCTCTGTTCGTAGGCGGCCACCCCTAACCGATCGCGCGAGTTTCCTCCCACGTCGCAGGTCTTGCTCTCAACGGTGGCTGGTCAGGCAATCCCACTCACAGACGGGCGGAGAGCGGCCAGGTGACGCGCACTGTCGCGGTGACACTCCGATGGTCATTTTGGAGGGTGGCAGTACTCGGTCGGGACGCGATGGTGGGTGACGCGGTCCGGGTGCTTGTCCATGGCCGTGGCGGCGAGCGGGTAGTGATCGTACACGTGGGCGCTGACGGGGCGGTTGAGGTCGCCATTGCCAGTCAACACCGGGCAGCCCACAGCTGCACGACGCGGGCCACGCTAACCCAGTCCTTACCGGTCGAGTTTGCGGCGGCTCCGCCATTTGACGCCCGCGCCGCCTATGATGACGCACCGTTCCCGTTGGGACCTCCGCCGGCCCCGCCATTGCCGCATCGTCGACGCTGTTGTGCCGTACGGGAACGTCCCATGGCTCAGAGCCGCCGAACTCCCAGCGCCGGGGACCTCCGCTGGGTTCTGCGGCAGCCCGAGCCCGGCGGAGCTTCCGCTGGCCGCGCCGGCTGCGCAGCGCCGACCACTTCGACCAATGCTGGCGAGCCGAGCCTGCGCATCGTCGCCGGGGTCGGGGAAGAGTGAGGCGCGCCCCCACCCTGGCCCTTGACGTCACGCTGGACGTACCTGGAGGAGCGAGAAGCGCCAGCGGCGCGGCAGGTTAGTCGGAGGTTCAGTGAATCTCAGCTCAGTGGAACCCGTGCGGACACCGCCAACGCTGGCACGATTGCACGTAAGCCGACGACTTTGGCGATGCCCGCTAAATTTTCGTACGAATCCGACATCTCTCCCAAAGGCAATCGAAACGTCCCGAGGTCTCGTGGGCGTCGGGCAGGGCGACCCAACGATCGGAACGACCCCGCGCGTATAGCGCGTGCCCTTACGGCGCTCGACCCAATATTGAGCTTCACGGTGAGTGAGAACTTGCGCTCAAAATGTAACCGAGGCGCACCATTGGCGAACGGAGAGTACACAGCTCGTCACGCAGCCAATAATTGCTACTCCATTAGAGTGGTTCGACTCGATTCAGGTTACGTTTCGTTTTTCGGCGCGATTACTCAGTACAGGCATTAACCACCCGGTCCAGCCGCTTAGCAGGAAAGCCTTCAGGAGCGGTGTTCACGATTTTATTGGGGGCTCCTGTGCTTGAGCCCAAATCACATCCATCACGGAGGAATCAGATGTCTGAGACGCTGAGCTTCACTGAGCTCGACGCGCAGCACGTGGAGCTGCTGCCGGCCCGTACCGTCCTGTCCATGATGGTCATGGGAAAAACCCCCAAGGGACCCGATAATCATCAGACTGCCAACAACACCAGCTCTGGCGGTTACGGTGGAAACGCCATTGCCGTGAACGCCGGAAACATCAACTTCGGGGGTGACCAGAACAACGTCGCCGTGGCCAGCGCTAACGGCGGCAACAGCAGCATCCACCAGTTCGTTTCGCAGAGCTCCAAGCACTAAATCGAACTGGTGAGTTCGGGATCACGTGCGGTGCCGTTGTAGGGAGGGGTGGCCGAACCGCGGTCGCCCCTCTCCCATATTCTGATCAGATCGCCTGGACGCCGGTAGTCACCGGTGCCACAGGCTTCGAGTCGGGGAGGGCGTCATCAATACTGACAGTGTACTAATTGATTCTGGATCGATTGGCCGGGTGGCGCCGCGGTTGGCTGCGGGGACCGAGCTAATCGGGGAGTATCAGGGCTCGGGCTTTCAGGAACCTCGCTACATCCTCCGCCGGCCTGATGGGCAGGTGATCCAGCTGCCCCGGTTGTTGTATCTGCTCGTGGCAAGTCTGGATGGTCAGCGTGATTTGTCACAGGTCGCGGCCGTGCTCAGCGCTAAGTTCGGCAAGGAGGTCCAGGCGCAGCAGGTGTCATATCTGATCGATGATCGGTTGCGCCCGGCGGGGATCGTGACAGTCGATCAGCAGAGCGCTGAGGCCGGTGCGCCGGCGAAGGCGGCGGTGAAGTCCGATCCGTTGCTGGCATTGAAGTTCAGGATCGGGGTCGTGCCCGAGCGGGTTGTGTGGCGCATCGCCGGGTTCTTCGGGCCGATGTTCTGGCCCGCGATGATCCTGGCCGCGTTGGCCGGCTTCGTCGGCCTCGACGTGCTGATCATCGCCCGAGGCGGCCTGGGACAGATCGTGCCGGCCTCCCTGTCGCTGGTCTACCAGCCTTCGTTGACGCTGCTGGTGCTAGCGTTGCTGCTGTTCTCGGCGGCCTTCCACGAGTGCGGGCATGTCAGCGCCTGCCGCTACGGCGGCGCCAAACCCGGGGTGATGGGGTTCGGGTTGTACCTGGTGTGGCCGGCCCTATACAGCACGGTCACCGACTCCTACCGGCTGGGCCGCATCGGGCGGCTACGTACCGATTTAGGCGGGGTGTACTTCAACGCGGTGTTCATCACCGGGATGAGCCTGGCCTACCTGGACACCGGGGCACCGTGGCTGCTGGTGGCCATCGTCGCGCTGCACGTCGAGACCGCCGCCCAGTTCCTGCCGATGATCCGCCTGGATGGCTACTACATCCTGTCCGACCTGATCGGGGTGCCGGACCTGTTCAGCCGGATGGGCCCAGTGCTGGCCAGCCTGATCCCCGGGCGGCCCACCCATCCCCGGGTGCTGGAACTCAAACCCTGGGTCCGGCGAACGATCACCCTGTGGGTGCTTATTGTTGTGCCCTCATTGCTGTACTGGGTGATCGGGTTTGTGATCGTGGTGCCGCAGGTGCTGCCAGTGGTGTGGCACCAGCTGATCTGGTTGATCCACGCGGTGAACACAGCGGCAGCGGCCGGGCATCTGGCCCTGGCCACCCTAACGGTGGTCAACATTATTCTTTTGCTGTTGCCTTGGATGGGATCATTGTTGCTGCTGAGCATGATCGTGCCAGGACCGGTGCGTTGGCTGTTGGCCCGCTGCGGTGCGATCCGGTCGCAAGGGGGGCGGTCATAATGCGGCCGGCCTCGGACCCTGGTGCGCTGCGGTGGACTGTATGGGCAGGACGGGTGGTGGCGATCATGGCTGCTGGAGGGCTGTTGACCGGCTGTCTGGGTACCTCGACCGATGCGACTGGCAGCAACGGAGGCGTCAGCATGAGCGGTGTATCCAGCGGTAATAGCTATGCGTTCAGCAGTGGAGGCGGCCATGCCTTCAGCAGTGGTGGCGGAGACGGCGGCGATGGTAGTGACGGCCAGGACGGTACCGATGGTGCGCCCGGTGGCAGTTACTCCTACTCCAGCCCCGGTGGATACTCCTACTCCGGCCCGGATGGGGTGGCCGGGTCCGGCCGACTGACCAGCCGCACAATCGACCTGTCCGGAGTCACCTCGGTGGTGGCAGGAGCCGCTTTCGTGGTGCATCTCAAGACAGGCGGTCCCGCCCTGGCGACGGTCACAATGGACGACAACCTGACCGATCGGATCGAGGCCACCGTCACCGGTCACGAGCTCCGCCTAGGGATCAAGCCGGGCATGAGCGTCCGCAACGCCACGCTGCGCGCCGAGGTCACTGTGGGGCAGCTCGATCGGCTGGCCGCCAACGGCGTCAGCAAGGTCACGCTGGGCTCTCCGGTGACGGGTGCGGTGCTGCAGCTGGACGCCAACGGGGCCAGCCAGATCACCGGCCCGGTCGGAGTCAACCACCTCGAAGCCTCTGAGTCGGGAGCAAGTGTGCTGGCGCTGTCCGGACGCGTCGGTTCTCTGCACCTCAGCTCTGCGGGCACCAGCCAGCTGCTCGGGGCTGACCTGGCAGCCGCTGACGTCGACGCCGTGCTGTCTGGAGCCTGCCAAGCCACCGTCTCGGTGAGTGACACTCTCGCCGCGACCGCGGATGGGGTCTCGGTGCTGCGCTACCGCGGTGCCCCACGGATCACCCGCCAGGAGACCTCCGGAGTCTCGTCGATCGTCCCGGATTCACCATAAGTCTGGTTGCTACACCGCTCCTCGGGGGCCGAGTTCGACCACAGGGTCGTGAGCGCAGCTCTCGACAATCCCCTCGTCGAACTCGGCCCCATTGCGCGGACTTGTCAGCGAGGAGCCCTGCTAGGCGGTGGATCGGGCGGCTCTCCCCCACCGCGAGGTCCCACAGATCCGCCCGATCCCGCCCGACGGTGCCGCAAGCGGCGTGGGTGCGTTCGATCGGTTCCAGCGCCGGTTCGCGGGATAGCCAGAACGTGCCCCAGTGCATCGGCACCATCACCCGAGCCTCAATGTCGCCAGCAGCCTGCACCGCCTCCTCAGGATCTATGTGCATGGTCTGCATGAACCAGCGCGGCGCATATGCGCCGATGGGCAGCATCGCGACGTCGATCCCGGGATACCGGGCGCCAATCGAGGCGAAGAACGGACCGTAGGCGCTGTCTCCCGCGTGGTAGACCCGCAGGCCACCCGCCACAGTGAGGACGAAGCCACCCCACAGGGTCGCGCAGTGATCGAACATGCCTCGGCGGCTCCAGTGGTGCGCCAGCACGAACGTCACCTCACCGCGCCCACCCGAACCGACTCCCACCAGTCCAGCTCGGTGACCGCGGTGAAACCGCGGCACCGGAACCACCGGCCGAGCCCGCCCGGGGCCACCACCGGGGTGTCCCGAGCCAGCGGGCGCAGCGTCGGTGCGTCGAGGTGATCGTAGTGGTTGTGGCTGATCAGCAGCAGATCCAGCGGCGGCAACCGATCGAGCCCAGGCGGGGTGAACCGCTGACCCGCGCCCAGGATCCGCGCCGACAGCACCGGGTCCACCGCCACGATGTGACCACCCAAGCGCAACAGGAACGAGGCGTGCCCCAGCCACGCCAACCAGTCGCCGGAAAGCGGCAACGGCGCCTGGGCAGCCACCAGGATCCGCGACACTCCCGACGTGGCGCCAGCGAAACCGCCGTCCCGCCACAACCTCAGGAACTGCGGCGGACCGGGCAGGGGCCCGGTGAGCCGGTCAGCAAAAGAACGGGGCCACCGCCGGTTCAAAAGGCGGGCCACGGGATCGCCGGCCAGTTCCCGTTGGGAGCCGGGAACGTCTCGGTGTCCAGCAACCGGTCCGTTCGCTCCCGCACCGCCCGCACCTCCGCCCGGGTCACGTGCTGAGCGAGCGCGCCACCCAACGAGCCGTCCAGCGACGACCGCACCCGGTGCAGCACGTCGAGCACCGCGGCGGGCAACGGCTGTCCCAAAAAGCCCCACAGCACGGTGCGTAGCTTGTCCTCGCGGTGCGGGCAGATCCCGTGGTCCACCCCGTACACCGCGCCGTCACACCCGGCCAGCACATGCCCACCCTTGCGGTCGGCGTTGTTGAGCAACACGTCGAGCACAGCCAGCTGGCGCAGTGCCTCGGTGTCGGCGTGCACCAGCAGCGCCGGGTCGCCGTAGCGGTCGTGCGCCCGCAGCACCGGACGCCAGCCCCGCGGCACCGCGTCGAGGGCTACCACGTCCACCAGGCCGCGCTCGTCCTCGATGTCTATCCAGAGCTGCACCATGCCGGGCCCCAGCGGTCCCGGTCGCAGCACGGTGGGCGGTACCAACGACCAACCGGTGGCCTCAGACAGCAACCAGCTCGCGACTTCCCGGCCGGCCAGGGTGCCATCCGGGAAGTCCCACAGCGGGCGCTCGCCGCGGATCGGTTTGTAGACACAGTCGGCGCTGATCCCATCGCACTGCACCGTGCACAGCAGGGTGACGTTGGACGCGTCCAGGATCCGGCCGGTGACCTCAAGGTGGCCGTGGTGCAGTAACGGCAGCGCCGCCGGATCGGTGGGCAGCCCTGCGGCCCCGCTCAGGCCTCGGCCTGGCGACGGTAGCCATTCTGCCGTGGACAGATGTGCCCCTGGGGCCCCAACGGCTCCTTGCACAGCGGGCAGGGCCGGCGCCCCGCCGAGAGCACCCGCTCAGCCCGGGTGGCAAACGCCCGGGCCTGCACGAGCGACAGGAACACCCGCACCGCGTCGGGGCCTTCCTCGGTGTCGTCGAGCACCATGGACTCGTCGACCTCCTACTCGCTCACCGCGAGCAGCTCGACGACGATGGCCCGCGACTCGATGTCCCAGCCCAACCCCATGGTGCCGACCCGGAACTCCTGCTCGACGGGCGTGCTCAACGGCTCGGTGTCCACCGCCGGCTCCCCGGGCTCGACGGCGGCATCGCCCAGCCGCCGGACGACCTCATCGAGCAGCGCAGACAGCCGTTCCGCGAGAACGGCGACTCGCACCAGCCGGCACTTGGGTCCGGCTGGCCTCGGCGAGCTGCGCCGATGCCAGCGGAACGCCCCACTGCACCATCACTGTCGAGCTCGGCGCACGCAGAGTGCACGCATCCTCAAAGTGGCGGCTCTCCCCCGCGAAATCTCACAGGCCCCGCGATCCCGTCCGTCGGCGGTCCAGGCGGTCCAGGCGGCTCGGGTGCGCTCGACCCGTTCCAGCACGGTTCGCAGAAGAGCCAGAAGGTGCCCCAGTGCATGCGTACCCTGACGCGGGCGTCGACGTCCTGGGCGGCCTGCACCGCCTTCCTCCCGGTCGATGTGCGTAGGCCGTATGAACCATGCACGGCGCGAGCAGGCGACCGACGAGCATAACGCTTGACGTTCATGACGCGTGACGTTATGGTCGGTCAGTGTTGCGGTCGTTCCGGGACAAGGACACAGAACGTGTCTGGCAGCGACAGCGATCGCGAAAACTTGACGAGAGCACGCAGCGTATGGCGCTGCGCAAGCTCTTGATCCTCGATGCCGCCGATGCTCTGGGCGACCTCAGAGTGCCACCGGGAAATCGGCTCGAGAAGCTACGAGGTGATCGTGTCGACGAGTACAGCATCCGCATCAATCGGCAGTGGCGGACCTGCTTCCGCTGGACCACCGGCGGACCCGAGGACGTCGAGATCGTCGACTACCACTGAGGAGGACACAGTGAACGACACGCCTATGATGCCGCCGATCCACCCCGGCGAGGTGCTGTTGCACGAGTATCTAGAGCCTCTCGGTGTCACCCAGCACCGGCTCGCGGTGGCCATTGGTGTCCCGCCGCGCCGGATCAACGAGATCGTTCACGGCAAGCGGCGGATCAGCGCTGACACGGCCCTGCGGCTCGCGCGGTACTTCAGGACCACCGAGCGATTCTGGCTCAACCTCCAAGGGCGCCACGACGTTGAGATCGAGCGAGACCGCCTGGCGGACACTCTCGAAGCGATCCATCCACTCGTGACGGCCTAACACCGGTCGAGCTCTTGACGGGTACGACACCGCGTGGACCACGATCTATTCGAGGAAGGGGCGTGTCAGCGGAGAGCGTTGCCATGCGGTGGGAGCGGGTGGCCCTCCCCCACTGCCAGGTCCCAGAGGTCCGGGCGATCCCGCCCTGCGGCGGTCCAGGCGGCTCGGGTGCGTTCGATCGGTTCGAGGGCTGGTTCGCGGGAGAGTTGGAAGGTGCCCCAGTGCATGGGCACCATGATCCGGGCGCCGATGTCCTGGGCAGCCTGGACGGCTTCTTCCGGGTCCATATGCATAGTGTGCATGAACCAGCGCGGCGCGTACGCGCCAACCGGGAGCATCGCGGCGTCGATCCCGGGGTAGCGGGATCCGATCTCGGCGAAGAACGGGCCGTAGGCGCTGTCGCCGGCGTGATAGACGCGCGGGCCGTCCGGGACGGTGAGGATAAAGCCACCCCAGAGGGTCGCGCAGTGGTCGAACAGGCCGCGGCGGCTCCAGTGGTGCGCTGGCACGAACGCCACCTCAAGCGGGCCCACCCGAACAGATTCCCACCAGTCCAGCTCGGTGACGGCGGTGAAACCGCGGTACCGGAACCACCGGCCAAGCCCGCCCGGGGCCACCACCGGGGTGTCCCGAGCCAGCGGGCGCAGCGTCGGGGCGTCGAGGTGGTCGTAGTGGTTGTGGCTGATCAGCAGCAAATCCAGCAAAGGGAGCCGGTCCAGGCCAGGTGGGGTGAACCGCTGACCGGCACCCAAGATCCGCTGAGAAAGCACCGGATCCACCGCCACCGTAAGACCGCCTAGTCGCAACAGGAACGAGGCATGCCCGAGCCATGCCAGCCACGCGTCACCAGCCGGCAACGCCGCCGGCAAAGCCACCGGAATCTGCGACACACCCTCGGTGGCGCCGGCGAAGCCGCCCTCCCGCCACAACCGCAGGAACTGCGCCGGGCCGGGCAGCGGTCCGGTGACCCGATCGGCGAAGGAACGGGCCCAGCGCCTGGTCAAAAGGCTGGCCACGGGATGGCCGGCCAGTTCCCATTGGGCGCCGGGAACGTCGCAGTGGCCAGCAGCAGATCGGTCCGCTCCCGCACCGCCCGCACTTCGGCCCGGGTCACGTGCTTGGCAAGCACAATACCCAACTCAGAATCAAGCGAGGACCGCACCCGGTGCAGCACGTCCAGTACCGCGACGGGTAACGGCTGGCCCAGGAAGCCCCACAGCACGGTGCGCAGCTTGTCCTCGCGGTGCAGGCAGATCCCGTGGTCCACCCCGTACACCGCGCCGTCACAGCCGGCCAGGACATGGCCGCCCTTGCGGTCGGCGTTGTTGAGCAGCACGTCGAGCACGGCCAGCCGGCGCAGTGCCTCGGTGTCGGCGTGCACCAGCAGCGCCGGGTCACCGTAGCGGTCATGCGCCCGCAGCACCGGGCGCCAGCCCGCCGGTACCGCGTCCAGCGCCACCACATCCACCAGGCCGCGCTCATCTTCAATGTCGATCCACAGCTGCACCATGCCCGGCCCCAGCGGTCCCGGTCGCAGCACCGTCGGCGGCACCAACGACCAACCGGTGGCCTCGGACAGCAACCAGCTCGCGACCTCCCGGCCGGCCAGGGTGCCATCCGGGAAGTCCCACAGCGGGCGCTCGCCGCGGATCGGTTTGTAGACACACTCCGCGCTGACCCCGTCGCAGTCCACCGTG
>QHBZ01000237.1 GCA_003244055.1 Pseudonocardiales bacterium
ATCGTCGACCTCGGTGGGGATCCGCTGGAATCCGGTGCGGGACGAGGCGCCGGAGGTGATCCCTTCGGCGGGTTCGGTTTCGGCGACATCATGGATGCCTTCTTCGGTGCGACCGGCGGGGCCGGCCGACGGGGGCCGCGCAGCCGGGTGCAGAGCGGTTCGGATGCGCTGATCCGGCTGCAGCTTGTCCTCGAGGAGTGCGCGAGCGGGGCATCGCGCGAGCTCACCGTGGACACCGCTGTGCTGTGTAGCGAGTGCAACGGGTCGGGTTGCGCGTCGGGCACCCGGCCGCAGACCTGCGACACCTGCGCCGGCGCCGGCGAGGTGCAGAACGTGCAGCGCTCGTTCCTCGGGCAGGTAGTGACCTCCCGGCCGTGCCCGGTATGCCGCGGCTTCGGCGAGGTTATCCCGGATCCCTGCCGCCAGTGTGGCGGTGATGGCCGGGTCCGGACCCGCCGCACCGTCACGGCCAAGGTGCCTGCCGGGGTGGGCGACGGGATGCGGGTGCGGCTGGCCGGCCAAGGCGAGGTGGGTCCTGGAGGCGGTCCCGCGGGTGACCTGTACGTCGAGGTGCAGGAGGTGCCGCACGAGACGTTCACCCGCGACGGCGCTGACCTGCATTGCACCGTGCGGGTCCCGATGACCTCCGCCGCGCTGGGCACCACCGTGGCCCTGGAGACTCTCGATGGCACCGAAGTGGTGCGCGTTGAACCGGGCACCCAGTGCGCGACCGTGCTGACCCTGCGGGGGCGCGGGATGCCACAGCTGCGCAGCACCGGCCGGGCCGAGGGACGGGGTGACCTGTTCGTCCACCTCGATGTGGTGACCCCGACGCGGCTGGATCCCCGGCAGAGTGAGCTGCTGCGCGAGCTTGCCCTGCTGCGTGGTGAGGAACAGGCTGAGCTCACGGCGAACGGCCGGGCCGGCGGTTTGTTCTCCCGGTTGCGGGATTCCTTGGGCGGGCGCTGATGTGAGCAGCCTGCCGGTGTTCTTCGCCGAGCGGTTGCCTTGCGTGGGCGGCGTGACGACGCTGGACGGACCCGAGGGCAGGCACGCCGCGACAGTGCGACGGTTGCGGGTCGGCGAGGGTCTGGTGCTCACCGACGGCTGTGGTGAGTTGGCCGTGTGTGAGGTGCTCGATGCCGGTCGAGATCGGCTGCAGCTGACGGTGCTGCGCCGGGAGAGCCAGCCCGCTCCGGACTTGCGGGTGACGCTGGCGCAGGCTCTGGTCAAGGGCCCACGTGGGGAGTTGTCGGTGGAGCTGGCCACCGAGGCTGGGGTGGACGCGGTACTGCCCTGGCGAGCTGATCGGTGCGTGGCCCGCTGGGACGATGGGCCGCGGGGAGCCAGGGCGCTGTCCCGTTGGCGGCAGACCGCTCAGGAGTCGGCCAAACAGTCCCGCCGGGGGTGGTTCCCTGAGGTGGCCGAGCCAGTGGACACCACTGTGCTCGCAGAGCGTTGCGCTGCCGCTGCGGGGTGCCTGGTACTGCACGAGAGCGCCACTGACCCGCTGCCCACGGTGGCGCTGCCCGCCGCGGGAGAACTACTGGTCGTGGTCGGACCCGAGGGCGGCATCACCGACTCCGAACTGGCCACGCTCACCGCAGCAGGAGGGCGGCCAGTGCGGCTCGGCAGCGGGGTATTGCGTTCTTCGAGTGCCGGGACCGTCGCTCTGGGTGCAATTAGCGCCCTATCTCAGCGCTGGAGCTAGGTCATTCAGGTGATAGTTCATCAAAATGATCTCCATAAATGCTAACCTTCAGTACGCGAGGCCTGATGAACCACCTGATTGAGTATTTCCTCGGGCTTGTCTAAAAGCCCTGAGAAGCTCCGCCGGGCACCTCCCCCCTCGGTCCGGCGGCGCTGCGCCGCGGCGGGGCAGCCCCCAGTTCCCGCCGCGGTGCAGCATCTCAGTCAGATTCGGAATTGCGTTGGAAACTTTGGGTTAACTGATCGTCGTCGAGAGTGGTCCTCCTGCTGGAAACTCTCGCCGACCTTGACGGCAGGGATTGTACTTGTTAATTGTGTTGGTCCATTCGTTGACTATGAGGTTACTCGCACTGACGACGATGGCGCTTATGCAGAACTCGCGCTGGCTGCACGGAGTGGGCTCGGCCGGCCTATCGCTGGCCCGCAATGGCTTGCTGTCCAGCTCTGAGTTTCCCGAGCTCAACAGCAGAGCTGTCGTGCTGGCGTGGAGCAAGCTCTGCTGTTGAGCTCGGGAGGACCAGGGTTGACGAGCGACGGGTGGCGCCATCGAGCCGTCAAGGGCCGTTCCGGAATGTGGCAGGCGGGCTGTCGCAGCGGAGGAGACAAATCGGCGCCCCGCGGACTCAGGTCTGCGGCTAGCATCTGTCCTACCGGTTGACCCGAGACGCGCGAGTGCGCAGGAAGTAGGACCCACTCCCACGTGACCCCTACCCCTATGGAGGGCGACTCCCGATCCGGTTCGGAGACGACGCAGCCCCAACCGGTCCAGTCGAAGATCGTGATCCCAGACGCCGCCGTGCTGTCGCTACTCGGATCTCGTGACGAGAACTTGAAGGTCACCGAAGACCTGCTCGTCGCCGACGTGCACGTGCGCGGCAACCAGGTCACCCTCACCGGTACCCCGGCGGATGTCGCATTCGCCGAGCGGGCCTTCGGCGAGTTGGTCACCCTGGCCCGGCGTGGCCAGCAGCTCAGCCCGGACGCGGTCCGGGCGACTCTGAGGATGCTCGCCCAGGGAAACGCCGAATCACCCGCCGAGGTGCTCAGCCTGGACATCCTGTCCCGGCGTGGGCGCACGATCCGGCCCAAGAC
>QHBZ01000238.1:0-8148 GCA_003244055.1 Pseudonocardiales bacterium
CAAGGTTCGCGACCAGGACGGTTTCGCGCAGGCCCAAGCCGTGCTGGGCGACCGGCTGCGGATCATCGACCAGCCCAATATCGGTGGTTCCGGCGGTTACGCACGGGTGATGTACGAGGCGCTGGAAACCACCGACTGCGAGCAGATCCTCTACATGGACGACGACATCGTCTTAGAGCCTGACTCGATCCTGCGCGCGGTGGCATTCTCCCGGTTCGCGCGCCGGCCGATGCTGGTCGGTGGCCAGATGCTGCAGGCCCAGGCCCGTTCCCGGCTGCACGCCTGGGGTGAGATCGTCGACCTGCAACGGATGCGGTGGAACAAGGCGCCGGGCACCGAATACGACCACGACTTCGCGCAGCACTCGCTGCGCCAGACCGCCTGGATGCACCGGCGCACCGATGTCGACTACAACGCCTGGTGGATG
Organism: Pseudonocardiales bacterium; assembly: GCA_003244055.1. Classification (GTDB taxonomy): domain Bacteria; phylum Actinomycetota; class Actinomycetes; order Mycobacteriales; family Pseudonocardiaceae. Next base: position 428 of record QHBZ01000238.1, read on the forward strand.
TGCCTGATCCCGCGCGCCATCGCCGAAGACATCGGGCTGCCACTACCGCTGTTCATCAAGTGGGACGACGTCGAGTACGGGTTGCGCGCCCGCGCCGCGGGCTATCCCACCGCGACCGTGCCCGGCGTGGCGATCTGGCACATGTCGTTCGCCGACAAGGATGACGCCACCGACTGGCAGGCTTACTTCCACCTGCGCAACAGGCTGGTCGGTGCTGCGCTGCACGGCACCGAGGAGCGGCCGACGGCGATGCTCGCCGACAGCCTCAAACACGCCTTGAAGCATGCCCTGGCGATGGAGTACTCCACGCTGGCGTTGCAGGAGATGGCGATCCGGGACTTCATGGCCGGGCCGCAGGCGCTGTTCGACAAGCTGCCCACGGCGCTGGGTGAGGTCCGGGCCCGCTGCGCGGACTTCCCCGACGGCCAGGTCAGGGACTCCCAAGAGCTGCCGCTGCCGGCTGCTGGGCAGGTCGCGGTGCAGCGCATGCTCAAACCGCCCACCAACCCGGTCACCATCGGGGCGACCCTGCTCAAACGCCTGGCGCACCAGCTACGCCCGGTCGATACCCAGACACAGCACCGCCCGCAGCTGTCACTGGCCCGCTCCGACGCCCGGTGGTTCGTGCTCTCCGGGCTGGACGGGGTGACCGTCTCCACGGCGGACGGCCGCGGCGTCACCTACCGCAAGCGTGATCCCCAGGCGTTCCGCTCGATGCTCGCCCGGTCGATCGCGCTGCACCGGGAACTCGCCCGGGAGTTCCCCCGGCTGCGCGAGCGCTACCGTGATGCCGCGCCGGGGCTCACTGATCGGACCGGCTGGAAAAGGGTGTTCGACGCGTGATGCTGCAACGGCGAGCCACCACCGACGACCAGGAGACCGCGGTGCTCGCTGCGGTGCAGCGCAGGATCGCGGTGCCTCAGGTGGTGACCATCGCCCGCGGGATGTCGCATTTCGGTGAACACGCCCTGGGCTGGTTGGCGCTGGGTGCGCTGGGTGCGCTGATCGATCGACGGCGCCGGCGTGATTGGCTTGTCTCGATGGCCACGGTGGCCGCCGCGCATGGCACGTCCATCGCGGTGAAGAGAGTGGTGCGCCGGCACCGCCCGGTTGATCCTTCCGTTGCGGTGCATGCGAGCACGCCGAGTCAGCTGTCCTTCCCGTCCTCGCATGCGGCGTCGACGACCGCGGCAGCGATCCTTTACGGCGGCCTGCTGCGCCGCCGGCTGACCCCACTGTTGGTGCCCCCGATGCTGATCAGCAGACTGGTGCTCGGCGTGCACTACCCGAGCGACGTGCTGGTGGGCTCCGCGCTCGGCGCGGCCATCGGTGCCGGAATGCGACGGCGCCTTGTTGGCGCCCGCGCCAACAGCCCGAGAGGACGGCGATGACCACCACCGCGCCGCGTCAGGCGCCAACCCGGGCGGCCACCCCGCTGCTCGGGTTGATCCGCACCATGCGGCCCCGGCAATGGGTGAAGAACGTCCTGGTGCTGGCCGCGCCGTTCGCCGGCGGCACCATCCTCCACCTGCCCGTCCTCGTCGCCGTCGGGATCGCGTTCATCGCGTTCTCGCTCGCCGCGTCCGGCGTCTACCTGGTCAACGACGTCCAGGACGTCGAGGCCGACCGCGCACACCCGACCAAACGCAACCGCCCGATCGCCGCCGGGGTGGTTCCACCCCGGCTTGCCCTGGGCGTCGCAGCGGCGCTGTTCGCCGCCGCGATCGGCGTGTCCTTCGTCGCATCGACGGACCTGGTCCTGGTCACTGTCGTCTACATCGCGGTGCAGCTGTCCTACTGCTTCTGGCTTAAACACCAGCCGGTGGTGGACATCTCCATCGTCGCGTCGGGCTTTTTGTTGCGGGCCATCGCGGGTGGCGCCGCTGCGGGGATCGTGCTGTCCCAGTGGTTTTTGCTCACCACCGCGTTCGGATCACTGTTCATGGTGGCCGGTAAACGCTACGCCGAGATCCGGCTCGCCGAGCGCACCGGCGCCAAGATCCGCAAGTCGCTGGAGCGCTACACCGCGTCCTACCTTCGTTTCGTGTGGACCCTGTCGGCCACCGGCGTGATCATGACCTACAGTTTTTGGGCGTTTCAGCTCAGCCAGACCAACCACTCACGCTGGCCGGTGATCTCCCTGGTGCCCTTCGTGATAGCCGTGCTGCGCTACGCCGTCGACGTAGACGGCGGCCACGGCGGCGAACCCGAAGAGATCGCCTTAGGCGACCGCACCCTCCAAGTCCTAGCCGCCGCCCTCATCGTCACCCTCATCGCCGCCGTCTACTTCTAGCCCCTCGCCTCGCGCCACGCGCGCTTCCGTGAACTCGACAGCAACGACGTTTCAGCCTGCTCCAGAGGTCGGTCCTGTCGAGTTCACGGCGCGCCACCTGTGGATGTGCGGGCGCCTGTGGATAGGTTGGGGGTGTGGCGGCGCTACTGCTCGTTCCAGGGCGGTGCGTATTGTCCGCTATTCGGCCGCCGAACTGCTCGGGGCGGGATGCGCACCGGCCGAGGCGAACGTCGAGCTGACGGTGCCTGGCGGAGACTTCCGGGAACAACCGGGCCTGTCCATCCACCGCGACCTGCTTGCGGGCGACGAGATCCTCGACTGCGGGGGCGTACCCGTCACTACGGCGCTTCGCACGGCCTGGGACCTGGCCCGGTGGCTGCCCACGGTCGAAGCGGTGGTGGCAATGGACTCGCTGGCCGGCGTCGGCCGGTTCGACCCGACGGCCGTTCTTCGCATCCAATCGCGTTACCCGCGAGCGCGTTGGCGCCGTCGCGTCCCCGGCGTGATTGACCTATCTGACCCCAAGGCCGAATCACCCATGGAGACGCGCTCCCGGCTCGTGCTCGTGCTGCGTGGGCTGCCTCGTCCGGAGCTGCAATACGAGGTCTACACCGAACTAGGTGAGTTCGTCGCTCGCCTGGACATGGCGTACCCGTGGCTGAAGCTGGCGATCGAGTACGACGGTAGGGGCCATCTCACCGCCTGGCAGCAGCAGTCCGACGCTCGCCGCCTGAACAAGCTGCACGCATGCGGCTGGTCAGTACTCCGCTTCACCTCACCAGACATCCTCCACACCCCAGACGCCACCGCCGCCCCAAGTCCGCGACGCCATCGCGCGCCTTTCGCGGCGCTCGGTGTCGTGAACTCGACGCCGACCGACGTTCTCGGCGTCAGAAACGTCCGTGCTGTCGAGTTCACGACCAATCAGATCGGCAGGCGGCGGAAGATGGGGCGGGGGAGGTGGCGCAGGGCGGACATGACGTAGCGCATCGCACCCGGGGCCCAGGACTGCTCGCGGCCGTTCGCGACGGCGTCGACGATGACTTCGGCGACCTGGTCGGGGGTGACCGACAAGGGGGCGGCCTTCATGCCGGCGGTCATCTTGGTGTGCACGAAGCCGGGCCGGATCACCGAAACCTTGACGCCGGATGGGCGCAGCGCCTCAGTGAGGCCGGTGTAGAAGGCATCCAGACCCGCCTTGGTGGAGCCGTAGACGAAGTTCGCTCGCCGGGATCGCTCGGCGGCGACCGACGACAGCGCGACCAGCGCGCCGTGGCCTTGCCGTCGCAGCGCATCGGCGAGCAGCACCCCGACCGACACCGCTCCCACATAGTTGACCTGCGCGAGTTCGACGGCGCTGCGGTGGTCGGTCCACGCCTTCTCCTGGTCGCCGAGCAACCCGAAGGCGACCAGGGTGACGTCGACGTCGCCGTCGGCGAAGGCCTTCTCGATCGTCGCGGCATGTGACGCGGTGTCCGCCGCGTCGAAGGGCAGGGTCATCACCGTGGCGCCGATGCGCACCAGCCGCTCGGCGGCGGCGTCGCACCGCGGCGACGGGCGAGCGGCCAGGATCACCCGCAGGGGGCGGCGGGTGGCGTAGCGCTGCGCGGTGGCCAGCGCGATCTCGGAGGTGCCGCCCAACAGCAGCAGGGACTGGGGGTTGCCAACAGCGTCGATCACAGTTCGAGTCTCCTGGACAGGTCAGAGGCGAAGATCCCGTCGGGGTCGGCGGCGGCGCGGATTTTGCGCCACTCGTCGATCCGCGGGTACATGCGGGCCACGGTGGACGCGGAGGTCCGCGACTCCTTGGCCAGGTAGAGCCGGCCACCGGCGTCGAGCACCTGCTCGTCGAGCCGATCGCAGAACTCCGCGAGACCCCGGCGGATGGGGAAGTCCACCGTGATCGTCCAGCCGGGCTGGGGGAACGACAGCGGCGCCTGGCTGGCTTCGCCGAATCGTTTGAGCACATTGAGGAACGACACGTGCCCCGAGCGGGCAATGTCCGAAACGATGTGATGGAAGGAGTCTTGCGCGCCCAGGGGCACCACGAACTGGTATTGCAGGAAGCCCCGCGAACCGTACGCCCGGTTCCACTGCCCGACCATGTCCAGCGGGTGGTAGAAGTTGGTCAGGTTCTGCACCTCGCCGCGACGGCACTTGGGCGCCTTACGGTACCAGGCCTCGCTCAGCGCGCCGAAGATCGCCCGGTTGGCCAGCCCGTTGGGGAAGGCGTTGGGCGCGGTGAGCAGTTGCGGTGCGTCGAAAGCCAGCGGGGCGTCGCGCAGTTTCGGTGGCAGCTCGTCACGCTTGGCCAGCGAGCCGCGGGTGAGTACAGCGCGGCCCAGCTTGGGTCCCGTGGAGATCGCGTCGAACCAGGCAGCGGAATAGTCGTAGCGGTCGTCGGAGCCGTCGGTGAGCAGGACCATCAGCTCGTCGAGGTCGCCGGTGCGGTCGGTGTCGACGACGAAGTACGCCGACTCGACGTGGGTCAGCGCGATCGTCGCGCGCACGATGATCCCGGTCAGTCCCATGCCGCCGACGGTGGCCCAGAACAGCTCGTCGTCGGGTGTCAGGGTGACGACCGAACCGTCGGCGGTGACCAGCTCCAACGACCGGACATGGTTGCCGAAGCTGCCCGCGCTGTGATGGTTCTTGCCGTGGATGTCGGCCGCGATCGCGCCGCCGATGGTGACCTGCCGGGTTCCGGGTAGCACCGGGACCCACAGGCCGAACGGTAGCGCAGCGCGCATCAGCGCGTCGAGGCTGATTCCGGCGTCCACCACGGCCAGGCCGCTGTCCGCGTCCAGCGAGTGGATCCGGTTGTAGCCGGTCATATCGATGACCAGCCCGCCCGCGTTCTGTGCCGGGTCGCCGTAGGAGCGCCCCAACCCCCGCGCGATCACTCCCCGACTGCCCGGCTCACGGACAGCCCGCTGGATGTCCTCGACGGTCGGATCGACCAGCACCCGAGCACTGCTCGGCGCAGTCCTACCCCACCCGCTCAGCGAACGCACCACGATCTCAGCCATCGCCCGGCAGGCTACTCCGGCCCCCGTCGGCAGTGATGTGGGTGGTGGTGCGCTGGTAAGTGTCGCGGCCGGCGGTGTCGGCGGAGAGTTGTAGGGTGCCCCAGTCGACGTCGGGATGGCCAGCCAGCCGGGTAGGAACCTCGTAGAGCCGGCCGAACGGCCGGATCGCCGCGAAGTCGCCGCCCTGGTCTTGCGCGGTGGTCACTGCGGAGAGCCGGGCCTCGCGTCGGGGTGCCTCGATCACCACCTGGGGCGCGCCGGCCAGCCCGTCGGCGACCCCGACGATGTTGCGTATGCAGGGGAACAGGAACGCCTGCGGCCAGGCCACTAGCACCGGTCCTCGGCTGGCCAGGAACTCGTTGAACCCGACCACGCTGCGCAGCCGGGGTCCGGTGAAGGCCAACCAACCGTCCGGGTCGGTCGTGGCATCGACCGCGCGGATCCGAACCCGGTCGGCGCCTTGTGGGACCTGTACCGCGTCGAGCCCGATGGAACGCCACGGGCGGTAGTCCGGCGGGCCGTCCAGATGATCCTGGTTGAGACGCACCCGGTCGTAGGGAACGCGGGTGCCTACCGTGGTGACGCTGGCGTACCGGGCCCGGCCGAACTCCAGGACCAGCTTGTTGCCCCGATCGGTACGGCCGGACACCGAGATCGCCACCCCGCTGGCCGGTGTGAGCGCGGGTAGCCGGAACCAGGGGCTGGTCATGGTCCCCGTGTTCCGCGGGCCGCCGACCAGGCTGCCCCACAGCTCGGTCGACTGCCCGGTGCCCGGCGGATCCGGCGGCGGGTGCGCCGGGTCGAAGCCCGCCATCGCGGCGAACCCGGTCAGCTGCTGCGCGGGGCCGGGGCCGGACGTGCCGACGAGAGCCAGCGCGGGGCCGTCGGGCAGGACCTGGATGTCGTCGGCGAGACCGCAGTAGGGGCCACCGGTCAGCCGGTGGGTGTTCACCAGGGCGAGGGAACCGGCCGGCCGCTGCAACGGTGCCGCCAGGAACGAGCCGAGCAGCACCGCCACCGCGGTGCCGATTGCCGCCACCGTGAGCACCGCGGGCGCGGCCACCAGCGCCGGCCCGGCGTGGGTGTGGATAACCCGTGAGGGTGGCCGTGGGGGTGGCCGCACCGCGGCCACCCCCACGGCCACCCCCGCGGCCAGAATCCACAGCAGTGGGGAGTCCAGCGGAAGCCCGAGCGGGCGCACCGGGCCGGTTGCCCAGGGCACGTCATAGACCGCCGGCTGCCACCAGGCGTTCGGTCCGGCGAAGGCCAGCCCGGCCGCCGCGGCCACCAGCACGCCACCGGCTACCCCGGCGCCGCCGCCCACCCAGTCGGCGACGGGCGCGCGGGCCCGTCGCGCCAGCAGGACCACGGCGACTACCAGGAATGACGCGAACAATCCGGCCAGTGCGCCGAAGTGGTGCGACCACTTCGATGGTGTCAGCCACAACAGGGCCAGCGCAGTGGCCACCACCCCGGTCAATCGCGCGGCAGCGCCGTCGAGGTCGGCTGGTCCGGTCCGGCGGGCCAGCAGGAACCCAACCACCGGCAGCAGCGCGAGCGTGAGCAGGACCGGGACTCGCTTGGCGGCGTTGCCGTCCTGGTCGTTTCCGAGCAGGAACCGGTACCGGTCCGGCTCGTGGTACCAAGGCAGCGACGGCCCGAAATAGTTGTGCCATTGAGTCGCGGTCACCAGGCCGTACCAGGTCTGATCGGCGAAGATCACGGTAAGGCCCACCGCGCCGATGCAGCACAGCAGCAACACCCGCGCCGCTACCTCGGACCACCCGCGCGCCGAATCACGCAGAATCGACCCTATGCGGTCAGCGAACACCACGATCGGCGCGGCGACCAGCAGGGCGCTCGGGCTGGTCGGGATGACCAGCCCGGCGACCAGCGCAGCCCAACCCAACGACGCGAGTCCACGAGCCCGCCACAGCAGCGCCAGCACAGTGGTGATGCCGAACGCCACGTACGGTTCGGGGCGCACCCCGAGGTTGTAGGGCAGCCAGGCGGCGAGCAGGCACACCGCCGCCAGCAGCCGGATCCGGACGGTGCCCGCCACCACGGGCAGCGCCGCGCCGAGCACCCCCCGGCTCACCATGAACCAGGTCGCGACGCCCAGCACGGTGCTGGGCGCCCGCAGCCACAACGGCGCCAGGCTGACCTGGGTCAGCGGCGCGAGCAGCTGCTCGGTCAGCGCGAACGGTGTCTCCGCGGCGTTCCACCACCGGTAGTAGTTGCCGACGTTGCCGGTCTGGGCGGCGTTGCGGGCGATCGTGGCGGCGAAGCCGTCGTCGTCGGTCAGCGGACCGATGATCGACCACCCGGCCAGCACTGCGATCACCCCGAGATCAACCCAAACGGTGCGCCACCGACGTTGGCTGGTCTTCAAGGCCGGC
>QHBZ01000238.1:8158-17136 GCA_003244055.1 Pseudonocardiales bacterium
GCCGGCCTTGAAGACCAGCCAACCGCGGACCGGTCGCCAACCACGGGCCAGCAAGCCGAGCGCGATAAGCGCCGCGAGCAATTGCACAGCGATGAGCAGGATCTTGACCGGGCTCGGGCTGGTGGCGAATGGGCTGGCGGTTCGGGCGGTCACGGCCATCCCGGCGGCCTGCCGGGCGTCGAGGTCGGTACGAAACGCGAACACCTTAGGCACCGGTTCACCGGCCAGTGTGATGGTCCGGGTCCCGATGGTGATCACTGTTCCGGTCGGTCCGGCGTGCACCCAGGTCCGGCAGTCGCCGAGGATCCCGGCCACCGGTGTGGTGCTCAGCACCCGGGCACCCGACATCAGCCGGGCCACGCCGGTCTCGGTCCGCAGCACCAACCCGTCGCCGTACGACCCCGTTGCCAGGACTGTAACGGCGCCCCCCCGGTCAGTCGCGGCGCGAATCGCGGAGCACGGCACAGCCGCAGCCAGTTCCGCTGGCCGGTAAGGCGCGAACAACGCCGTACTGGACACCACGGGATGCCCTGGTGCGGGCCAACTCACCGTGGTCTGGTCCGCGATCACCGGCACGAACGGCAGCGCCAAGCCCGCCAGCACGCCAACCACCCCAACGAGCAGCGCAAGCGCGGTGCCCGTCAACCGATGCGCAACGCCGAACAGTGCCCTAAGCCCCTCTCGTCCCTACCGCGTTCTGGATGCAGACTGCGGTTCTTTCGGGGTTGTTACCGCAGTCTGCATCCAGAACGCGTCTAACGAGACCGCAACAGCAGCAGTCTGCATCCAGAACACGCGGAACGCGGAAATCAGGGCACGAGATCGGCGGCGAGGACGGGGGGCAGGTCGCCGGGGTGCACGATGCACAGGCGGTGGGTGGTGCGGGTGATGGCGACGTAGAGGTCGTTGAGACCGCGGGGTGACTCGGCCACGATCGCCGCCGGATCGACCAGGACCACCGCGTCGAACTCCAGGCCCTTGGCCTGGGTGACGGTCAGCACCGTCACAGGTGCATCGAGGTCACCGTCGCCCGGCGCGCGCTGCTCTGATGACCCCAAGATCGTGCGCAGCTCGTCCACCGCGGCGACCGGCGCGAGCACGGCAAGGCGGCCGTCTCCGACCGCGGCGGTCTCTTCGGCGACCACCGCGGGCAGCTCATCGGCCAGCGACACCACCCGAACCGCGCGGGGGGCCACGCCAGCGCGGCGCACCGACTGCGGTGGGGTGATGTCGACGTCGATGGCGGCCAGCAAGTGGTCGGTGAGCTCGGCGATCTCGGCCGGGTTCCGGTAATTGATCGTCAGCTCTTCCAGGTGCCACCGCTGCGCCACGTACGGACCGAGCACGTCGCGCCACGAGGCCGCGCCGGCCCGGCTGCCGGTCTGAGCGAGGTCCCCGACCACCGTCATCGACCGGCTCGGGCAGCGCCGCATGAGCACTCGCCATGCCATCGGGGACAGCTCCTGCGCCTCGTCGATGATGATGTGACCGTAGGTCCAGGTGCGGTCCGCGGCGGCGCGCTCAGCGGTGCTCTCATAGCCGCGCGCGCGCTGCCGGTCGGCCAGCCGGTCGGCGTCGATCAGGTCGGTGGCGCGCAGCAGCTCCGGGTCGAGGTCCTCGTCGAGGTCCAGGATGTCCAGCACGCCTTGGGCGTACTGCAGCTCCGCGCGCAGCGCGGCGGCCTCCCGGGCGGCCTCGGCGCTGCCGTCGGAGCCGAGCAGCTCAGCGGCCTCATCCAGCAGCGCCACGTCGGCGGGGGTCCACACCAGCTCCGGGTCGACGTCCGAGCCGGGAGCGGGCCGCGTGAGCAGGTCGCGCTCGGGGCTGTCCAATACCCGGTGGGTGGCGCTGGCCAGGCGCTGCGGGTCGGCGTAGAGGTCGGTGAGCAGCCGCTCCGGGGACAGCGTCGGCCACAGGGTCTCCAGCGCGGCGGTCAGCTCGGGACTGCCCCGCAAATCGGTGCGGATGTCTGCCACGTCACCGCGGCTCAGAACGTCGGAGCCCAGGCCGTTCGCGAGCTGGTCGGCCAGCGCAGCGACGACCTCCTGGTGGAAGATCCGCTTGGCCTCGTTGTGCGGCCGGTGCGAGCGCCGGGCCCGGGTGCGGGCCGGCAGGCACACCGCGCTGTCCAGCTGGATGCGCTGGGCCTCGACGATGAGCTCGATCGGTTCGGTGGGTACCTGCTGGCGGTCCCGGATGGCCGCAACCAGCATCTTCGCCATCTCCAGGCGACCCTTGACGGCGGCTGTCTCGTCGGGTTCGACGCCGCGGGCGTGCAGCCCTGGATGCAGCTGCGCCACCGTGCACAGCAGCACACTGGTCTCGCCGAGCGAGGGCAGCACGTGCCCGATGTAGCGCAGGAACGTCGAGTTCGGCCCGACGACCAGCACGCCGCGCTTGGCGAGCTGCCGGCGGTGGGTGTAGAGCAGGTAGGCCGCTCGATGCAGCGCAACCGCGGTCTTGCCGGTACCCGGCCCGCCCTGCACGACGAGCACGCCCTGCGGCTTGGCCCGGATGATCCGGTCCTGCTCAGCCTGGATGGTCGCGACGATGTCGGACATCTGGCCGGTCCGGTTCGCCGTCAGCGCGGCCATCAGTGCCGCCTCACTGGTCAGGCTGATCCGGGTCGAACTGTGCTCGAGAACGTCGTCCAGCCCGGCGGGGTCGGGCAGCAGGTCGAGTACTTCGTCCTCGACGGCGAGCACCGTCCGGCTCCGGGTCCGGATGTGCCGGCGGCGGCGAACGCCCTCGGGGCGCGCGGCGGTCGCGGTGTAGAACGGGCGGGCCGCGGGTGCCCGCCAATCGATGAGCAGCGGCCGGTATTCATGCTGCTCGTCGAGCAGCCCGAGCCGCCCGATGTAGCGCCGACCGTCCTCGTCCTCGTCGTCGTCCTCGCCGCCGCCGTCGGGGTCGCTGTGCAGGTCCAGCCGCCCGAAGCACAGGCCTTGCTCGACGCCGTCGAGAGTGGCGAGCTGGTCTGCATACATCGCCGCGGCCGCATCGCGCTCGCTGCGCGCCTGTGGGGTACCAGCGTTGGGGGCTCGCAGGACCTGGGTCAGGCGCTGCACCGTGTAGCGGCGACGCTCGTCGAGATGTTGGTAGAGCAGGGTGAGGTAGTCCTGCTCGGCCGCCAGCACGTCAGGCTTCGTTGTGGGAACCGACACGCGATGCAATCCACCCTCTGCGCTTCGACGGGGACGGTGACTCTAGAACCTGGGGCACTAGAACCAGTGGTGCTAGAACCTGGGGACGGCCACGGACATTCCAAGGTAGCAAGTTTCCCACCGTCAGGTTTGATCAGCCGGTGTAGGCGCGGCCGGTGTATCGCTGCCCGATCAGTGTGGGTAATCGGGCCCATCCGGCGCGCCGTCGGTGTTCGACGCGCAGGTCGACCAGACCAGGGGGGTGGACGTAGACCACCTCGTCGATGTGGCCCCAGCCCAGCGTGGGGGCTCCCGGCGGGGCGAGCCGGGTGGGCAACTCGACGAACTTGGCGGTGCGGTCGACCTGCAGCAGCGTGCCACCGTTGTCGGCGAAGGTCGAGTTCCACAGGATCGAATCCTCCATCCCGTCCGCGGCCCGCAGCCGCAGCGCAGGCGGCTGCACCAGGCCGTCTCGCACGGCGATCTGCCGCGCGCAAGGCCACAGCCCGGCGGATACCTGGTCGGCGAACACCGGCCGACCGGCGATGACGTCGGTGACCGGCCGTGGCGCGGTCAGCCGCGGTTGCGCCACGGCCAGCCAACTACCCGGACCGGCAACGCGGTCCTGGGCCACCACCCGCACCGCGGTCGGCGTGGCCAGGCCGGCGTCGGCCAGCGCGACGGAGACCTGCGTCCAGTCAGGCTTGTCCCCGACGGCGGGCAGCGCCACCGTGCGAACCTGGGCCACCGGGCGAATCTGGCCCGGTGCGGCCGGGTCACCGGTTGCCACCTGCACCGCCAGCCACTGACCCTGGGCGAGATTGCCCCGAACGGGCACCGTGACCCAAGCGCCGCGAAGGTCACCGCGCAGCGGGTACCAGGGGGTCTGGAGGGTTCCGGTGCCGGTACCGCTGGGTACGTCGTCGTGCCACACCGTGGTGCCCGATCGGCCCCCAGCGGCACCGATCGGTGCCGCTGTCGATTCCGGCAGCGGTGCTGCTCGCATGTCCCCGGTGAGTGCGGCGGTCCCGACCGCCGGGCCCAACCCGGGTTCGACGCCGGCGAGCACCCGCACCGCCGGGGCCAGGCCGCAGGGTCGACCGGTGAGCGCCCGCAGGTTCATCAGCGCCACCGAGGTGCCCGGGTACTGGCGCAGTGGCGCGACGGTGAACACCACCAGCATCAGCGCCACCCCCAGGCCGGTGGCGGTGACCAGCACGGCCCGGGCCGGGCCGCACCGGCGCAGCCACCACCAGCCCACCCCGGCGACAGCCAGCCACAGCAGCGGGTTGCGCAACATCAGCGGTCCCAGCGACGGTGCGAGCAGGCTCTGCACGTACGGCGTGTCGATGAGCAGGTGGTTGCCGAACGGCTGGCCCCAGTCCGACAGCGGGCGCCACAGGTTGGGTCCGGCGAAGGCGACCGACGCGGCGGCCACCAGGGCGGCGCTGCCGATGGCCATCGTCGCGGCGCCGGCCCGCCGAGGCAGCGGCGATCGGACCATTGCGACGGCCAGCGCCACGGTGGCCGGCGCCGCTACGGCCCCGAAGTGATTCACCCATTTCGTCGGAGTGAGCGCCAGCGCGGCCAGACCCAGCGCGGTGATCCCCGCTGCCTGGCGCAGTAGCCGGCCGCTGCGCCCCGCGGTGCCATCCCGCTGCCCCGCACCGAGCGCCACGGTCAGCAGCACGCCCAGCGTCAGCAGCACCGGCAGCCGCTTGCCCCAGGCCCCCCGCTCGTCGGGCACCAGCAGATTGGCGTAGTGCAGGTACTCGTCGTACCAGGCGTGTTGACGGTAGTACCAGCGGTGTACCGCAACCGATTCCAGCACGTCGCCCAGGGTGGCGTCGGCGAAGGCGACCGGGATGACGATCGAGGCGGCCGCACCCGTCAACAGCACCGCCGTGACCCGGTTGCCTCCAGGCGCGGCCCGCCACCACTGCCACAACCACGGCAGGCACAGCACTAACGGTGCGGCGGCCACCAGACCCGTGGGCGACGCCGTGATGGTGAGCGCGGCGGCGGCGACGGCGACGGCGAACACTCCCACCGAGCGGCGCCGGCGGGCCAACTCGGCCAAGACGAACACCCCCGCTGTGCCTAACGCGATCATCGGTTCGGGGCGCAGCGTCATGCCATAGGGCAGCCACCACAACAGGTGCGCGGCCGCCACGGCCCACGCCGCCACGGCCCACGCCACCACGGGTCGCCGCGCCACCCGGCCGAGCACGGTTGCGACCAGCACCCGGAGCAGGGCGTAGGTCGCCAACCCGTAGGCCAGCGGCAGCAACCGCATCCAGCCCAGGCTCCAATCGCCTGCGATGGCGCCCCATGCCTGCATGACGTACTGGCTGGCCACAAACGGGTTCTCGGTGACGTTGAACTGGTAGATGACGTTTCCGACGTAGCCCGACTGCATGGCGTTGCGGGCCATCAGCAGATACCACGAGTCGTCGATGTTGACCGGTCCCGCTACCACCCAGAACCCCGATACCGCGACCACCGCCGCGTCGGCCCACGACAGGCGCGGCCGGACCAGGCCGGGACCCGCCCCCCGCGACCACCGCCAGCCCAGCACGAGCAGCGCCGCCAGCGCCAGACCGTGGGCGAGCAGCAAGGCCATCTTGAGCGTCGTGGGATGTGACTGGTACCGCGCGTCAGTGCGCAGTTGCACGGACAGTCCGGTGGTCCGCGCCGGCGATCTGATCGCCGGCTCAGCCGGCACCGCGTCGGTCTGCAGCTCGGCGACCTGCGGTACCAGCAGGTCCTTGCGGCTGCCGATGGCCGCGCCGTCCCGAGACACCCGCACCCCCCCGGCGTCGGCGAGCACCTGGTAAGAGCAGGTCCCTCCCGGCAGCGCTTCGCGCACCACCTCGGCGCCGGATGCGGTGACCGTCACGACGCCCTGGGCTGCCGTCACCACCAGGCCCTCGCCCGGGGCGGTGCCGACGTCGACGGGCAACGTGCGCAACGCCTCCCCACCAGTCGGGCGGGCGTCTAACGCTTGCAGCGTCGCGCACGGGATCGTCGCGGTGAGCTGCAGCGGGCGGTAGGGTGACAGCGGCAGCACCGTGGAGATAGGTTGCTGACCAGCGCGTGGCCAGCTCACCACAGGATCGTCGGCGATCACCGGCGCGAGCATTACGAGGATCCCCAACCCCCCCGTGACCAGCGCCAGCGCCGCGACCACCCACCCCAACCGGCGCCGATTCTCGACGTCGGGGCCGGCGCTGGTAGGCACCGCGGCAGGGTACGACCAACCCGCCGGTCACCTCTGGTTGGTACCGGCGGCAGGGATGATCATCGGTTGTGGGTCCTGGACGACATGTCTTGTCGTTTCTGACCCACAGACGGCGATCACTGGGTCAGCTCGGTGCCGTGGTAGCTCTTGGCGGCGAGAGTGGGCATGCGGGTCCAGCCGGATCTGCGGACTGTTTCGACGTGCAGGTCGACCAGACCGACGGGGTGCTCATAGACCACCCGCTCGACCCGGCCCCAGGGCAACGTGGGCGGCCCGTTGGGCACCAGCCGCGACGGCATCCGTACGGCGGTCGCGGAGCGGCTCACCGGTACCTCGGTGCCGCCCCGGTCCAGCTCGAACCCGAGATCGAGGAATCCCCGGCCGAACCCCTCGTCGCTGAGCACCAGAACCTGCGGCGCTCGCGCGATGCCATGCTCGACGCCGACCTGGTCGAGGCAGGGCAGCAGGGCTGCGGTGAGTTGGTCGACGTACACGGGCTGCCGGGCGGTGACCGTCGTCAGGGGGCGCCAGCCGGCCAGCCGTGGTTGGCCTACCGCAAGCCAGCTGTCGGCGTCGGTCACCATCCAGTCGCGAACCACCACCCGCACACTCGACGGCCGCTGCTTGCTCAACCGGTCCAGTGCAACGGCGGCTTGGTACCACTGGGTCCGCGGCTCGGCCGGGTCTGGCCGCAGTGAGGTGCTGCCCGCCACGGCGGGGTTCAGCCCAGCGGTCGTGGCGTACTCCAAGGTCAGTTGCTGGGCTGCCCGGGCGCCGAGCAGCGGGATCAGCAGGGTGGTGCCACCATCGGGGGGCAGCGCGAACCAGGGCGTCACCAGCAGGCCCACCGGGCTGGTCAGTGAGCTGGTGTCTGGGTCGCTGCCGACGGCGGTGTTCACGGCGTCGTGCCAGACCCGCGTGCCCGGAGTCGGCGCGGGCACCGGCTCGGGTAACGGCCGGCGTGCGGCCGCGGCGAATCCTCCTTCGGTGATCGCCGCCGATCCGATGGGCACTGGTTGAGCTGGGGTATCGACGAGGACCTGGGCGTAGCCGGCCAGCGAGCAGGGGTCGTCTTGCATCGTGCGGACTGCGGACAGGGCCACCGACCAGCCCGGGTACTGGCGCAACGGCGCCCAGACGAAAACGACCAGGCTCATCACCACCAGCGCGGTCGATCCGGCTAGCAACACCGCCCGGTCGGGAGTCAGCCCGGAGTCCTGACCGCGACGGCGCCGCCGCCACCACATCCAGCCGGCCGCGGCCAGCGCGACCGCTACCCAGACCAGCGGGTTGGCCAGCTGCACGGGTCCCAGCTTGGGCCGCATACCGACTAGATCGGGGTGGTCCTGGGAGGCGGAGAGGTGGTTGCCGAACGGCTGGCCGCGGTCGGAGTAGGGCCGCCACAGGTTCGGTCCGGCGAAACTCCAGGACACCGCACCGATCAACAGCGCCGTCCCCACGGCGGCGGCGATGGCGCTCGCGCGATGACGGTGCCAGCTAACCTGCCAGCGAGACTGCATCGCGGCCAGCAGCGGGGAGCGCAGCAGCGCAGCGGCCAGCAACACCGTGGGCGCGGCCGCGGCCGCCCCGAAATGGTTGACGAACTTCGTCGGCGTGGGCGCGAGCAACGCCAACGCCAACGCCGAGCACGCCGCATTGCTCACCAGCAACCGCCGCACCGGATCGTCGCTGCCGGTTGTGGCCGACCCTCCTGTTCCCGAACTCAACAGCAGTGCTGCCCGCAGCCGGGTGAACAGCGCTGCTGTTGAGTTCGGGAGGCGTGGCGCACTCGAGATCCGGCGCAGGCGGTCCACCGCGACGGTCAGCAGCACGGCGATGGTCAGCACGACCGGGGCCCGGCGGGCCCACTGGCTGGAGTCCTCGAAGCTCAGGATCGTCTGGTAGTGGACCTTCTCCTGGTACCAGGAGAAGGTCTGGTAGTACCACTGGTGCACTGCGGCGGACTCCAGCACGTCGCCGAGCGTGGCGTCGGCGAAGCCCACCAGCACCAGGCTGCAGCTTGCGGCGGCGAGCAGCGCAACCGTGGCCACCCGCGCCGCGGCGCGTTGCGCGCGCAGCCAGTGCCACAGCCACGGCAGCGCCAGCACCAGCGGCGCGATGGCGACCAGCCCGGACGGCGAGACCGACATCGCCAGCGCGGCGGTCGCGACGGCGGCGGCCAGTACGCCGACCGAGCGCCGCCGCCGGGCGAGCTCCGCCAGCAGCAACGTCGCCGCGGCCAGCAACACGATCAGCGGTTCGGGGCGCAGCGTCATCCCGTAGGGCAGCCACCACAGCAGGTAGGCCACCAGCAGCGCCCAGGTGGCTCGGTTGGTGCCCAGCTCCCGCCCGCAACCCGCGACGAGGTACCCGCGCAGCAGCAGCCAGGTGACCAGCCCGTAGGCCAGCGGCACCAGCCGCATCCAGGCCAGGCTCCAACCACCGAGCGATCCCCACAGCTGCAGCACGTACTGGCTGGCCACGAAGGGGTTCTCGGTGACGTTGAACATGTAGATCGCATTGCCGACCGAGCCGGAGGCGTTGGCACCGCGGGCCATCTGCATGTACCACGAGTCGTCGAAGTTCGTCGGAGC
>QHBZ01000239.1 GCA_003244055.1 Pseudonocardiales bacterium
CTGGCGATCCTGCTTGAGCGGGTCGCCGCCGCCATGCTGGTCTCCCCCGGTGGAGTAGAGGACCTCCGCGCGGGCACCGTAGGTTTTCGGCAACACCAGCGCGCCGACCAGCCCGGCGGCAGTGCCGAGCAGAATGATCGTCAAGGCCAGTATTACCAGGCGGGTTGAGAACAATCCGCCGCCACGGTCCTCGGGTGGGCTGTCGAATCGACTCTCCGAGCGCGGCGCGGGCACCGCGCCGGGCTCGAGGGGTTCGGTCCCAGGGGACTGCTGCAGTTTCTCCTCGTAGCCCATCGAACGTCCATTCGACTCGCTAGCCCCGTATTGGAAGACATTGGACACGTTGCTCACACCGCACCTCCGAGCACATCGCAAACCCGCGCAACCTGCTCGATAGTCAGCGTCGGGGACATCGGGAGGGAAAGGATCCGGCCAGCTGCATGCTCTGCCACCGGAAACTCATGGGCTATCGGACATTCATGGCCCACCGAAGCCGGCTCATGCAGGCTGGCCAGGGCGGGCTGCCGATGGCAGGGGATCGGGTAGTGCACACCCCAGCCGATACCTGCCGCGGTGAGCGCGGCGCAGACGTCGCTGCGATCATCGACCTGGACGACCGCCAAGTGGTACACCGGCTCGGCGCCCGGCTGCACCGAAACTGGGGTGCAGCCCTGCGGGAGCATCTCGCGGTAGGCGGCCATCGCGGCCGCGCGCCGGGCGTTGCCGGCGGTCAGCCGCGGTAATTTCGCGGACAGAAGCGCCGCCTGCAGCGTGTCGAGCCGGCTGTTTCGCCCGGGCAGGTCGTGCAGATAGCGATCAGCCACCGATCGCCCGTGATTGGCCATGCTGCGGATCCGGTCGGCCAGGGCGAGATCGCTGGTCACTACCGCACCGCCGTCGCCCAGGGCGCCGAGGTTCTTGCCGGGATAGAAGCTGAACCCAGCGGCGATGCCCACGCCGCCGGCGCTGGTCCCCCGGTGCCGGGCGCCGTGGGCCTGTGCCGCGTCCTCGATGAGGGCGAGTCCGTGGGCGGCGGCGATCGCTGAGATCGGCTCGGGATCCACCATCTGGCCATACAGGTGTACGGCCATGATCGCGGCGGTCGAGCTGTTGATCGCTGCCTGCACGGCGGCTGGGTCGATCAGCAAGGTGTCGGGACACACGTCGACGAACCGGGGCCGCGCCCCGGTCGCGCATACCGCTTCGGCCGTGGCGATGAAGGTATTCGTCGGGACGATGACCTCGTCGCCACGCCCGATGCCCAGGCCGGAGAGGATCAGTTCCAACGCGTCGGTTCCGTTGGCTACTCCGATGCAGGCCTTCGCTTCACAGTAGGCAGCGAATTCACCCTCAAAGCGCTCGACCTCGGGGCCGCCGACGAAGTGGCCGTGATCCAGCACGGTCTTCCAGGCGAGATCGAACTCCTCGCGCACCCCGTTGTTGACGCCTCCGAGGTCCAAAAAAGGAACACTGAAGGAAACCTCGGATGCGGCGGTCATGAGGCCACCTCCCGCACGAGCTCCGCGGCGGACGGGGCGCCGCTGCCGGCGACGAAGGCCGGGCGCCCGGTGGCCTCCGCAACGTCGGTGGCGGCGAGGACCCGGACAATGTCCAGCCCGCGCTCGCCAGGTGTGTTGGGCTTGGCGCCGGTACGAATGCAGTCGATGAAATGACTGTCCTGAACCAGCAGCGGCTCATTGAACTGAATAAATGGCGAGACGATGTCGCCGGTTCGGTAAGAAACCGGCATCGCGTGCGACTCACCATGGTCGTCGGGATCGGTCGGATCGACGCCGATATCGTACACCCGGATACGCTCATTGTCCGACATATCGTTGTAGACGACCATTTTGCGTTCACCGACTACCGTGACCCGCCGTTCCTTGCACGGATCCAACCAGCTCACGTGCACGAATGCGTGGGTGGCCGCCTTCTCGAAGTCCAGGCGCAGGTAGGCCACGTCGGCGTGCCGGTGTCCGACATGCCGTTTGGCCCATACCCAGGTGGACCGGGGCACTTCACCGAGCAGGAAAGTCGCGATCGAGATGTCGTGCGGGGCGAGGTCCCAGATGACGTTGCAGTCACGCTGGTACTTGCCCAGGCTCAGCCGAGCGGCATCGATGTAGAGGACCCTGCCGAGCTCACCGGAATCGATGATCTCCTTCAGTTTCCACACGGCCGCGTTGTACTCGAAGGTATGGCCCGCCATCAGGTGCACGCCGTTGGTCGCCGCGGCGTCGACCATCTCCTGCGCGTCCGCTACGGTCGTGGCCAGCGGTTTTTCCACTAGAGCATGGCGTCCCTGGCGCAGCGCTTGCAGCGCGACCTGGGCATGCGCGGCCGGCGGGGTCGCGACGACCACCGCGTCCACGCGTCCCAACACCTCGCCGAGATGCAGTGCTGATTCCGCCTGTGGGTAGCTTCGCCTCGCCTCCGCGATCCGCTCAGGGTCCTCGTCGACGATGGTCACCTGGACACCCGGCATGCTGCTGAGCACTCGCATATGCTTCGAGCCCCAGTAGCCATAGCCCACCACCGCCACGCGAACTTCGGGACCGAAGGTCGTGAGACCTCCCGGTTCGCGGCCAGCTAGGGTTGCAGCCGGTTGGGCGTTACTTGCAACGAACTTCATCGAGACGGGCCCCCTGCCGTGACTCGAGATGTCTGCCGACAACTGAATGTTCTGCCAACGCAAACAGATAGTGAGCACGCCTACGGGCCCCCGCGGGTCCCGGCCGTGCAGTACTCACCCTCTCGTACAGTGGGTTCGCCCCTCCCCACACTGCGTATATCTACCGCTCACTGCCAGGCGTTACTAGGTAACTGTAACACCCGCCACGTTCACCCGTATGGCGCAACCACATACCTCAGCGTGTCGAATGCGTACAGTGACCACATAATTACTTAGCGGAGTAACCGGTGCTCTGAGGCCGTCGTGCAAGCGACTGCGCAGCGCCCGACCTATGCCCTTGTCGCGAGCTTGGCGAGCCGCTGCGGCGTCGGCCAGCGGACGTTCCACACCCAACCGAGCTTTTCGAACAACCAGATCACCCTGGCTGAGATGTCGATCTGCCCACGGAGCACGCCGTGGCGGGCTGACGTCGGGTCGGCATGGTGGAGGTTGTGCCAGGACTCCCCGGCGGAAAGGATCGCCATCGGCCAGAAATTCGCAGCCTTGTCACGGGAGTCGAACGGCCGCTTGCCGATCATGTGGCAGACCGAGTTCACCGCCCAGGTGACGTGATGCAGGAACGACACCCGCACCAGCCCAGCCCAGAACAATCCGGTCAGCACGGCCCACCAGGACCAGGTCACCAGGCCGCCGACGATCCCCGGCAGCACGAGCCAGATCGCGGTCCATAACCAGAACAGCTTGCTCACCCGCACCATGGTCGGGTCGGCGAGCAGGTCTGGGACGAACCGGCGCGGGTTGGACAGGTCGCGGTTGAACAGCCAGCCCATGTGGGCATGCCAGAAGCCCTTGGCCACACCCAGCGGGGAGGTACCGAACAGCCATGGGGAATGGGGGTCGCCGTCTTTGTCCGAGTACGCATGATGGCGCCGGTGGTCAGCCACCCAATGCAGCAGTGGCCCTTGCATAGCAGTACTGCCCATCACCGCCAGGCCCACCCGCAACCATCGCTTCGCCTTGAACGAGCCGTGGGTGAAGTACCGGTGGTACCCGACAGTCACCCCGAGCAGGCTGATGAAGTAGCTGACGACGAACAACACGACGTCCACCCAGCCAAGCCCCCACCCCCAGGCGACCGGCACTGAGATCATCAAAGCCAGCATCGGGGCGAGCACGAACAGGTACACCAGAACCTGCGGACCCCACGTCCGCTGACCCGAAAGACTCGGCTCGGGGCCCGTCCGTTGCTGGTCGGCGTCGGCGGTCATCGTCATCGGCCGGTGCTCCTTCATGTCGACAGGCGCGGACCGCCGCCACGCCGCAGTGCCATCATGCTCGCAGACCACGGCCGAACCCCGACCAAATCCCGGTTGACGAGCGCGACATAACTAACTGAACCGTAGGTTATCCGCCCGACGCCTGTCGTGGCCAGACGCCGACTCGGCGACACGGCGCCCCGTGACACTGGGGGCGGACACTGGATGAGGGTGCGGGACACGGGAAGAGGGTGCGCTGAGGCGCGCGCTGCGGTCGTGCCACCATGTGCCTGCGGGTCGCGGCCCGCTCGTCCGCCGTAGTGTAAAGGCAGCACCTCGGATTTTGGTTCCGATGGTCCAGGTTCGAATCCTGGCGGCGGAGCATCCCCCAGCTGAGTGCATCGACCTGGTTGGCTTCGCGCTGGGACAGCGAACCCAGCCTTGGGATGGCTAGCGGGTGAACAACGAATGTGACGGCCAACGCTCGCCGAGGCTGCTTCCCCCGTAGGATCCGACCTGTCAGGGCCGTAGCGGCACAGACTCACACCAGGTCGGGAAGGGACGGGCCGATGCTCCCAGACGGGAGCCTCACCACGGCGATCGTGCTCGCCGCCGGTGAAGGCACCCGGATGCGCTCGGAGATCCCCAAGGTGCTGCACCCGCTGGCCGGGCGATCGCTGCTGGAGCACGCGGTGCGGGCCGCCGCCGGGTTGACGCCCGAGCATCTCGTCGTGGTCATCGGTCACGGTCGAGACGCGGTGGCGGCCCACCTGCAGACGGTGGGCACCGCGCTGGGACGGGAAGTATGCGTCGCCGTGCAGGCCCGGCGGCACGGCACCGGCCACGCGGTCGGCAAAGCGCTGGAGGTCCTGCCCGCCGGGCTGTCCGGGACGGTGCTGGTCAGCTACGGGGACGTGCCGTTGCTGGATACCGGCACGCTGGCTGGGCTGATCGCCGAGCACCACCGCACCGGGCACGCGGTGACCGTGCTGTCCGCGATGGTGGCAGACCCGACCGGCTACGGGCGAGTGCTGCGCGACGGTTCGGGCGCGGTCACCGGCATCATGGAGCACCGGGATGCCGACGCGGCGCAGCGCGCCATTCGTGAGATCAACTCCGGGGTGTTCGCCTTCGACGCCGGGGTGCTGCGCGATGCGCTGGGTCAGCTCGCCCCAGCTAACAGCCAGGGCGAACTGTACCTCACTGACGTGCTGGGTCTGGTTCGTACCGGCGGGCGCCCGGTCGGTGCGCACCTGTGCGCCGACCCGTGGTTGGTGGCCGGAGTCAATGATCGAGTGCAGCTGGCCGCGCTCGGTGCGGAGTACAACCGGCGGCTGCTGGAGCACTGGATGCTAGCCGGCGTCACCGTCGTAGACCCGGCCACGGTGTGGCTCGACGCCGACGTCGTGCTCGCCCCGGACGTCGTGCTGCATCCCGGGGTACAGCTGCACGCCGGCACCGTGGTGGGTCGCGGCGCCACGATCGGACCGGACTCGACCCTGTCGGCGTGCACCATCGGCGCAGGCGCCACCGTGGTGCGCACCCACGGCATCGGCGCGATGGTGGCCGATCGGGCGCAGATCGGCCCGTTCGCCTATCTACGGCCGGGCAGCCGGATCGGCGAGCGGGCCAAGGTCGGCACCTTCGTGGAGACCAAGAACGCGGAGTTGGGGCCTGGTTCGAAGGTGCCGCACCTGAGCTACGTCGGGGACGCGACGATCGGCGAGGGCAGCAACATCGGCGCAGCCACCGTGTTCGTCAACTACGACGGAGTGGCCAAACATCACAGCACCGTGGGCGCGCACGCGCGGACCGGAGCTGACAACATGTTCGTGGCCCCGGTGACCATCGGCGACGGTGCGTACACCGCGGCGGGCTCTGTGATCACGCAGGACGTACCACCCGGGGCGCTGGCCGTAGCCCGAGGGCGCCAGCGCAATGTCGAAGGATGGGTGAGCCGGCAACGCCCGGGAACCCCGGCTGCAGACGCAGCGAAGCTGGCCCAGCAAGCGAAACCGCCGGACCGGATCTACGGTGACCAGACGCGGCAGGAGTGAGCATGACCCTTTCCACGATGTCGGCGATACCGAAGAAGAGCCTGATGCTCTTCTCCGGGCGCTACCACCCCGAGCTGGCCGAGGAGGTGGCCAAGCACCTCGACATCGCGGTCACCCCGCAGTCGGCCTACGCCTTCGCCAACGGGGAGATCTTCGTCCGGTTCGAGGAGTCGGTCCGGGGTTGCGATGCCTTCGTGGTGCAGGCGCACGCCGCCCCGATCAACGACTCCATCATGGAACAGCTGATCATGGTGGATGCGCTCAAGCGCGCGTCGGCGAAACGGATCACCGTCGTGATGCCGTTCTGGGGCTACAGCCGTCAGGACAAGAAACACCGCGGCCGCGAGCCCATCTCCGCCCGGCTCATCGCCGACATGTTCAAGGTCGCCGGCGCGAACCGGATCATGACGGTGGACCTGCACACCTCGCAGATCCAGGGCTTCTTCGACGGGCCAGTGGACCACCTGTTCGCCTTGCCGGTGCTCGCCGACCACGTCAAGACCACCTACGCCGGGCGTGAGCTGGCCGTCGTGTCGCCGGACTCCGGCCGGGTACGGCTGGCCGAGCGGTGGGCCGAGACCCTCGGCGGCACGCCGCTGGCGTTCATCCACAAGACTCGTAACCCCCGCGAACCCAACAAGGCGATCGCCAACCGGGTGGTCGGCGACATCGAGGGTCGGCTCTGCGTGGTGATCGACGACATGATCGACACCGGTGGTACGGTCGCCGGCGCCGTGCGGGCCCTGCTCGACGGCGGCGCGACCGACGTGGTCGTCGCCGCCACCCATGGAGTGCTGTCTGAGCCCGCTAGCCAGCGGTTGTCCACCTGCGGCGCCCGCGAGATCATCTTCACCAACACCTTGCCCATCCCGGACCACAAGCGCTTCCCTGGGATGACAGTGCTGTCCATCGCGCCACTGCTGGCCCAGGCGATCCACGCGGTCTTCGACGACGGCTCGGTGACCAGCCTGTTCGACGGAATCGCCTGACGCCACCCTGGTGGCGACCAGGTGAACGCGCCCCGCTTATACTCGACGTGTTGCCCCGGCGAGGGAGAGCATGCGCTCTTCGTGATCGACGCGGCGGAGCCGCACTTCGCGCTCCCGCTCGGCCATCACGAGGGCGGGCGTCGCCCCCGCCGGAAGCCCGCCGAGCTCGATCCCGCGTCACGCTCACCGGCGTCGCGCCTCGAAGCTGCTAAAGGAGTCCCACCGTGTCCGAGGTCCGTCTGGCCGCCGAGCCGCGCACCGAGTTCGGCAAAGGCGCCGCCCGCCGCACCCGACGCGCTGGCAAGATCCCCGCAGTGCTCTACGGGCACGGCAGCGACCCGCAGCATGTCGCGCTGCCCGCGCTGGAGTTCGCCCGGGTGATCCGCGAGCAGGGCAGCAACGCCGTGCTCAGCATCGACCTGGACGGCCAGCCGCAACTCGCCCTGACCAAAACCGTCACCGTGCACCCGATCAGGCGGAACATCGAACACGTCGACCTGTTGATCATCCGGCGTGGTGAGAAGGTGGTCGTTGACGTCTACCTCGTCGTCACCGGCAACGCCGCCCCTGACACGCTGGTCACCCAGGAACTAGTGAGCCTGCAGGTCGAGGCCGATGCGATGTCGATCCCCGACGAGATCGAGGTTTCCGTTGAGGGCGCCCAGATCGGCACCCGGGTGCTCGCCAGCGAGGTACCGCTGCCGCCGGGGGTGCTGCTGCGCACCGATCCGGAGTACCTCGTGGTCAACATCGTCGGGGCCCCGACCACCGCGGATCTTGAAGCCGAGACCACCGGAGAGGAGTCAGCGCCCGTCGCATCTGGGGTCGCTGACGAGCCGGCCTGACGGAGGCCTTCGACCACACCGTGACCGTAGAGGCCAGCCCCGACCGGGTCGCCGGGGAGCTCGCGCTGATCGTGGGTCTGGGCAACCCGGGCCCCAGCTACGCCGGCAACCGGCACAACGTCGGATTCATGGTGCTCGACGAGCTGGCCCATCGGGTGAGTGGACGTGTCACCTCACACAAGGCCGGGGCTGACGTGCTGGAAACGCGACTGGCCGGACGCCGGGTGGTGCTGGCCCGCCCGCGCTCGTTCATGAATATCTCCGGGCCACCGGTCGCGGCTACGGCACGGTACTTCAAGGTCCCGCCGACCGATGTGGTGGTCATCCACGACGACCTGGACCTCGACTACGGCGTACTGAAGCTCAAGCGCGGCGGCGGCGAGGGTGGCCACAACGGTCTCCGCTCGATCTCGGCGTGTCTGGGTACCCGGGACTACCTGCGGGTCCGTTTCGGCATCGGCCGACCGCCGGGCCGGATGGACCCCGCCGACTTCGTGCTGCGCGACTTCTCCGCCGTGCAACGCCGCGAGCTTGAGCTGCTGGTGGACCGCTGCGCCGACGCGGTCGAGCAGTTACTCACCCAGGGCCTGGCCGCCACCCAGAACCAGGTGCACTGATTTTCAAGGTGCACTGATTACCCGTTAGGCCAAGTAGTCCGCGATCCGGTCGCGGACTGCGGCGCGGCGCAACTTCCCCGACGGGGTCTTGGGTAATGCGGCCAGCGGCAGCACCACCACTGCGGCTGGACGCAGACCTACCGCATCCACTACCCGCGAGATGACCTCCTTGCGCAGGATTCGCTCGGCGTCGGCGTCGCCGGCCTGTTTGGACTCGACGGCCACCGCGAACGATTCTCGCCGGGCGCCGGCGTCCATTCGTACCGCCGCCACGTTGCCCGGCCGGACCCCGTCGACCAGCCCGGCGGCGCGCTCGATGTCGAGGGGATAGATGTTGCGCCCACCCATGATGATGACGTCCTTGCGCCGCCCGCAGACCACCACGTCACCGTCGGCGAGGTAGCCCTCGTCACCGGTGTCCAACCATCCGTCGGGATCCTGGGTGCCAAGAGGTCCGGCCGTGGTCAGGTATTCGCGCGTCACCGACTCGCCGCGGAGTTGGAGCCGGCCGACCTCGCGCTGGCCGAGCGGGCGACCGTCGTCGGCGAGCACCCGCACCTCCATCCCGGGCAACGGTGGTCCCAACCGGGGGAAGGCCCGAACGTTGCGGCCAGCGGGTCCGGCCACGATCGCCTCGCGCCGGGTCTCCAAGGCGTCGGCATCCACGGTGTCCACTTCCATCCCGACCCCGCACGGCGCGAAGGACACCCCCAGGGTGGTTTCGGCCATCCCGTAGGCGCACACCATGCAGGTTTCCGGCAGCCCGAACCGGGCTCCCGCGCTGATGAAGGCCCGGACCGCCGCCGGTTCGATGGGTTCGGCGCCGTTGAGGGCGAAGCGCAGGCTGGACAGATCGAAGTGCTCGTCGGTGCTGGCTAGCCGCCGGGCCATCAAGGCGTAACCGAAGTTCGGCGAGGCGGTGATCGTGCCCCGGTACTTGGTGATCAACTCGGCCCACAGCAGCGGACGGGACATGAAGTCGGTCGGGGTCACCTTCACCAACTCCAGCCCCAGCGCCATCGGGACGGTGAGCAGCCCTACCATCCCCATGTCGTGGAACAGCGGCAGCCAGGACACCATTACATCGTTGACCGGGTCGAGAGCCCCAGCTTGCGCCATCGCGGTCATGTTGGCGTAGAGGTTGCCGTGGGTGATCCGGACGGCCTTGGGCTCGGCGCTGGAACCCGAGGTGAGCTGCAGCAGCGCGGTGTCATCCTCGTCCACCGGCACCGGCGCGCGCAGCCGTCGGACGGCCGGATCGTCAAGGTCGGCGAGCATCAGGTAGCT
>QHBZ01000240.1 GCA_003244055.1 Pseudonocardiales bacterium
ATCATCAGGGCTGAATGTTTGCCAACGAGCGTGGTTCGGGACGTATGTCAATCGTCCAGCAGCAACGCAGGAGGATCGAAGGCCCGGATCAGCAGGCGTTCTACTACTACTCCCCGGCGGCGCGGAATCTGCCGCTGGCGGTCGCATCGACCGACCCCGAAGCGGTGCTAGACGCCATGCTTAACCAGACGACGTCCACTCACCAGCGCAAGCATCACGTCGAGCTCCGGGATGGCATGTTGGCGTTCATCCGGGAGCACAATCCGTCGCGAGTGCCTGTCGCGACTGGTTGCCAGTGGGTCACCCCGGATCTGACGGTGACCATTCGCCAGCACCTCGGCATCCGGATGCCTGACGGCGGCGTGTCTGTCGTGCTCCTGTACCTTAAGCAGCCTCCGTTGATGGAGGATGCAGCCAAGGCCGCTCTCCGGATCATCGAAACCCAACTTGGCGCGCTATTGGCAGAGGGCCTGCCGCGCGTCCTGGACGTGCGGCGCGCCAAGATCTTTGCACTTCGGCGCAATGCCAACCGTCGCGGCCTCGATGCGTGGCTTCGCGGCGAAGCCGCCGGGTACGCGGCTCACTGGGCCGCCGCTGCTTAGGGGGCGAGGCTTGTCGTCGGGTATGAGCCTGCCCATCGGGCATCTACCTAACGGGAAGAACTCATGAATCTAAATCGCTACGCCGTAGGCAAGTAGGTTAAGAGCCGTAATGACAGAAACCCAACCAACTTTACTACGGTGACAATCCGACGTCTTGAGCACGTATGTCAAGGACGCGCCTGTTTGACCTTATCTACCTAGATTCGTCGTTCCACTTCTCGATCATTGCCTCGGAGGGACACGTGCATCTCAGCCGCCTTGTTGTGAGAGGGTTTCGGGCAGCGGCTGACGCTGAGCTTAAGTGCCGCTTTCCTGGTCGGTTCAGTCTCGTGGTCGGAGCCAATAACGTCGGGAAGACGACAATCAGTGACGCCCTCTACCTGGTTCATCCGAAGGTGTTCCCCCGACTTGCACGGCCACCGTCATCCACGCTGGGGACGCCCCCGCGCATGGTTGAGGTG
Organism: Pseudonocardiales bacterium; assembly: GCA_003244055.1. GTDB lineage: Bacteria > Actinomycetota > Actinomycetes > Mycobacteriales > Pseudonocardiaceae. The sequence continues at coordinate 1,064 of QHBZ01000240.1, forward strand.
GACTACGAGTATGCCGCCGACCCCGGTGATGAGGGCGCTCTGGGTCGCTTGCTGCACGTGCAGAGCGGTGTCGAGTCGCAAGGTGTCGCGGCTACGTGGTCCCGTAGTCTTGGCCGGAACCTCGGGCAGGTCGAAGCCAAGTCGCTGCTGGCCTCGGAGTATCAGGACAGGTTCCGGCTGATCTATCTGCCCGCGCATCGCAACCCTCTCGATGAACTTGCTCGGCGCGAGGCGCGCATCCTGATCGAGCTATTGCGCGCCCAACAGCAACTGGTGAACGGCAGCAGAAACCTCGAAGGGCTGCGCAGTCGAGCATCAGCCCTGTTGGAGCTGTTGACCAGCGCGGGCGTAATCAATGCGGTCGAAGAACGGATCGGGGACCACCTGGCAGCGCTGTCGGCCGGAGTGAGCCGCCAGCGGCCCTTCATCGGCGGACAGGTCATCGACGATGCCTACCTCGCCCGCGTGCTGGAACTCCTGCTCGGTGTCACCGACCAACGACTAGACGCACGACGCCTCGAGGTGTCGGGACTGGGCTACGTCAACCTCCTACACATCGCCGTCACACTCGCCGCCATACCCGACCTCGACGCCGCCGGCAAGCGCAATGCCGACGTCGATGGACAGGCGGTTGACGGCACCTCTGACAACAATGTGCCCGTGGACGGGGACCTGGCCGACGGCCCTGTGCACGGCGATGAGGAGGCACAGGCCCGGCAGCAGGCCGCGACCGCAGATGCCGAGCGGGACTCTGAGGAGGACTCTTTCTTCCCCACGAGCGCGTTTCACGCCACCGTCGTTATCGAGGAGCCAGAGGCGCACCTCCACCCACAGCTCCAGCACGGCCTCGTGCGCTACCTGCGCGCAGTTATTCGTCGCCGACCCGAACTGCAGATGATCCTGAGCAGTCACGCCACCGACATCATCACCACCTGCCGGCCAGAAGAAGTCGTCGTGCTGCGCCGCGACCGCGTTGGGCGGCCCGTGGCCCGCACAGTCGCCACGCTACCCATCAGGGGACGTGACGAAGTGCTCCGCATGGCGCGGCTGCACCTGGATGCCACCCGTTCGGCGGCACTGTTCGCCGAACGACTCGTCCTAGTGGAGGGTGTCACCGACGCTCTCCTGCTCCGGCAGTTCGGCCGAGCCTGGGCTGGCACAGACGCCGAACGCTTGGCGTTCATCGACGCCCTCACCATCGTTGTCATGGGACACAAGGTCGGCTCATGGCCCGTCCGCCTGCTCGCCACGAAAGGCTCCGAGCTCGCTGACCGAGTCGCGATCTTGCGTGACAGCGACCAACCGATCACCGCCGAACCGCAAGATCCACAGTGGCTTACAGATCACGATGACCAGATCGTCGGCTTCTTCCCCAACCACCCCACACTTGAACCAGCGATCACACCCGGCAACGAGGACGCCGTGGCCGCAGCACTCGCCGCCATCCAGCTCGCGCACCCGGCATCGATCACCAGGGAAACGATTCATGAGCTGTTTCGCAGTGCCAAGAAGGCCAACGAGAAGAAAGGCACGCCAGCGGTACCCGCCGGCCGCGGAGCAGGCAAGAAGGGCGAGTTCGCGATGGCGCTGGCCGACGAATTCCTCAGCCGCCTCGATCACAACCCTGCCAGCGTGGCTGTTCCCGGCCACATGGCCCGCATGTTCGCTTTCCTCTACAACCAGAGCCCGCCGCCGAAGAATCAGACTTCATACCCGAGGACGCACCTCCCGGTGCCGAGGAATCCGTGACCGATGACCGCCCCAGCTGAGCACGCCCTCACCTCCGAACAGGCCAAGGCTGCCGGAAGCCCAGCCCCCAGAACTTACATCGAGGCGGCCCCCGGATCCGGCAAAACCACGGTGGCCGCCGAGCGATTCGGCATACTGCGCTTCACTCCTGACCGCGACGACCGCGCCGTCATCGCCGTCAGCTTCACACGCTCAGCCACCGCGGAACTCGGACGCCGCGTCAAACAGCGGTGGGGACCGAGCGCATTAGTGTGGCCGCATCGGGTCGTGACCCTGGATACAGTCTTGTACGAATTGCTCACGTATCTGCTGCGTCGGAGGCTGTTGCGCTGGCCCGGCGGCCACCAGAAGCTGACCGTTCACGACACCTGGAAGGTACGCCTCGCGCACCAGTGGACACGTCAACAGCCTTACCTAAAACTGAACGATGACGAGATTTCGGTGGCCGTCGGGTGGGCGCCCACGTCGACCAGCCGAGTAGAACTTCAACCGTTCAGAGAGGCCGTTAACGACGGTGAATGCACCCACGACGACGTCCGTAGGGTTCTCACAGCAGCGCTCAACCAACCGTCCATTGCGGAAGTCGTAACGCAACGATTGCATGACACCATCCGCGCGCTGATCGTCGACGAGGTCTTCGATGCCAACCGACTCGATTTGCGACTGGTCGAACTCGCCTGCGAACACGGCATCGGGACCAGCATCATCGGTGATCCGTGGCAGGCCCTCTACCGCTTCCGCGGAGCACGTCCGGAGGACGTTCCGAACCTGGTAGCTGAACGCGACTTCGTCCACTACCCGTTAACAAGATCTTTCCGGTTCCGCACCGATGAGGCTCATTTCCTGTCGGCAGAACTCCGTGCAGGACGGCCGGTCATTCTACCCACCTCCACTTCCACGGAAGCCGACGTCGTCCTGGCCGGCATGTGGAAAGACCTGTGGGGCAGTGGTGACAACGTGCTGCCCCTCTCGTCCAGCAGCACGCCGGAGAACCCACCGGAGGCGGCAGCTGTGCTCCTGCTTGATCGGGTAACCCAAACCGCCGTTGGCTACCACGCGGTGTTCCTCCAGGACGCGCTCACCAACCTCGGCATCACCGATGCGGAAGCACTACACCGCATGGCTCAACCCTTTACAAAAATCCTGGAGACCCTTCGAGGTGACGAGCCGAAAGCCGCTGACGTAGCGTGGACACAACTCGTGGCCGTCGTCAAGCAGGAGTCCTCGCGCGCGTTTCCCAGGAAACACTCGGCGCAGGTCGCTCGATTGGAAAAGATCCGCCAAGTGCTCCGGAGCGGCCGAGCTCGGTTCATCCCCGGTCTCACCATCCACCAAGCCAAGGGACGAGAGTGGAACACGGTCGCCGTCCGACTCACCGACCGTGAGCACGCTACCCTCGCCGCCGGCCTCGACGGAGCGAACGAAGAACACCGCAAGCTTTACGTCGCGCTCACCCGTGGAAGAGATCGCACCATCGCCATCTGACCCAACGCGATCCGACAGAACGATCGATCTCTCGCACCACACTCCGCGCCACCGTTCCATCATGGTCAAAAGCACGAGCGCGGACCACGGAGCAGGATACGAGCTGTGTGTAACAGACGACTCCCTACACTCAGGGCTGTGGACGAAGTGTTGGTTATTGAGACCTCATGGCCCGGAACCACCATCGACGGCGATCCAGGGATTGTGCACGGTTCACTATCGATCAGCCGCGTGGCCGAGGGAGGGTTCCTACTGAACCTGACGATCGGCCCGTCGGGCGGCGCGCCGGAGGACTTCGACTACGTTGAGTTCCCGCTATCCGCAGACCACGCTGACGCCCTCAGTGACGCGCTTGCTCGTTGACAAGCCTTCGCTCGATCCTTCCCGGATCTCGCGAGCGCGAGCCGAAGTTGATCAACCATATGATCCGTAGTCGCATGCAGCACCCCCCACCACGTGCAGATTCGTCCATGGTCGGGCGTAATCTTCGGGTTCGGGTCCGAGGACGTCCATGGTGGTCCGTAGCCGTTGATGTACCAATGGATGTAGGGCAGGGCGCTCCTCGTTCGCGGGCTCTGACCCGGCTCTGACCGGCTGTGTGTATGGCCGCCGAGCACCTGATTCTTGGTCAGGGGTTTTCCCGGTCTGGCTCCTCGACGTGGCGGTGGGTTATCGCGATCTTGCACGCTGGGGCTCGTGTGGCATCCCGTCGATCTGACGTAGCCCGACCACGCGGCGACCCGGGGGCAGCCCTCGACGCGACCGGCGACCACCTCGTGTAGCTCTGCCCCCGGGTCGCCG
>QHBZ01000241.1:0-13981 GCA_003244055.1 Pseudonocardiales bacterium
ACCCGCTTCGAGTGGGGCCTGATCACCGACATCCAGCCACCTGAGCTCGAGACCCGGATCGCCATCCTGCGCAAGAAGGCCGCCGGCGACCGGCTGGCCGCACCTGATGAGGTGCTGGAGTTCATCGCCGCGCGGATCGAACGCAACATTCGCGAGTTGGAGGGCGCGCTGATCCGGGTCACCGCTTTCGCCTCGCTGAACCGCCAACCGGTCGACAACCAGCTGGCTGAGATCGTGCTGCGCGACCTCATCCCCGACGAGGCGGCGCACGAGATCGGCGCGCCCAACATCATGGCGGTGACCGCGGAGTTCTTCGGGCTGACCTTGGACGACCTGTGCGGGCCCGGTAAGACCAAGCACGTCGCACAGGCCCGGCAGATCGCCATGTACCTGTGCCGCGAGCTGACCGATCTGTCGTTACCCAGGATCGGTCAGATCTTCGGCGGCCGCGACCACACCACGGTGATGCACGCGGACCGCAAGATCCGTAAAGAGATGGCCGAACGTCGCCGCACCTACGACCAGGTGCAGGAACTCACCTCCAGGATCAAGCAGCGCGCCCGATCCTGACCGGTGGCCCGCGCGATGGCCCCCCACTGCGACCCAGGGTCGCAGTGGGGGGCAACCCTCATGTGTCCGGCAGCGCGGTCCGGCACGCTCTTGATTATCGGTCGGTTGCCTGGACGCCACGCCGGAACGCCCAGGCAGCCGGCCGAATGAGTAGTTGGATTTTCTGACTTTTGGATGCATCATGGGAGGGGATCGCGCATCCAGGTCGGATGCGTCGGCGACGAGCGCTCAACGGGAGCTGCGATGGCTGCTTCAGAGACACGGCCGCCTCGTGCGACGGTTCGCGCCAAAGCGCAGCTCACTCTGCCCACGGAAATCCGCGAGGCACTGCACGTCGGCGAGGGGGACGAGGTCGAGTTCACGATCACCGACGCGGGCGAGGTCCTGCTGCGCGGAATGACCAGCGTGCCTGCCGATCAGCGCTGGTTCTGGGAGCCGGAATGGCAGGCCGGCGAGAGCGAGGCGAGCGAACAGATCAAGGCTGGCGACGTCGAGATCTTCGATGATGCCGAAGCGATGTTCGCCTCACTGAACGACTAGACAACAAGTGCCGACGTTCGCGATGACACCGCGCTTCCGGCGTGATCTCAAGGCCCTGAGCCCCGAGCAACGCGCCCGGTTTGAGAAGACCGTGCGCGAGGAGTTCGGGCCCGATGTCGACGCCCTCCGGTGGCGGCCAGTGCTGCGGGTCAAGCGGGTGCAGGGCGTACCGAAGGTGTTTGAGATGACCTGGGCGCCGGATGGCCGGGCCACCTGGGAGTTCGGGGCACCGATCCGCGACGGTGTGCAGCATGTGATCTGGCGCCGGATCGGCACCCACGACATCTTCACTGATGCCTGACATCGTCCGTTGGGACTACTCCTCGACGTAAGGACGACCATCGCGGGCGGACTCTAGTCGCGCGGGTAACCGCGCGGGTGGACACTGCGGTGATCACGGTTTGCGTGCCGTAGACGACACGGGATGTCGCTCACGGCACCCAAATCGTGATCTTTGGCGACGAACGGCGGCCCACGTCTGCACCGCGGCGTCCTCTGTCTCCGGTGTTCTTAGTACGCAGCAGGGCGCTCCGCGTCGGGCCAGTAGCGGATCGGCAGCGGTCAGCCCAGGAGCTTCGCGCAAGTCTGCGAGGTCGATACGATCCGGGCCGTCCTCGTCGGTGTCACCCACGAGTCCATCCTGCCGCTGGTGGTGCCGGGCCAGAAGATCGGCGTGCGCCGCTCCGTGGTGTCCTACCGCCTGTGCTACCGTTTCCATCATGGCGCAGCGGCAGAAGAGATCGATCTCGCTACCGGCTGAGCTGGCAGACGCCATCGAGAAAGCGGCCAGCTCGGAGGGCACCACCGTGAGCGGTTGGCTGGCTGACACAGCGGCCCACCGCCTACGACTGGACGCCGGAAGACGGGCTATCGCCGAATGGGAGACCGACAACGGGCCACTGACGGCAGCGGAGCTCGCCGACGGGTTGGCCCGAGCTCGCGCGCTGCTGGGGCGGTCCGCAGCGGGCCAACCGAAGAAGCAATCGGCATAGATGGCCGGCGTCACCTACGACACGGGGCCGCTGATCGCAGCTGAGCGCAACGACCGGCGAATGTGGGCTCTACACGCCGGTTTCCTTGCCGAAGAAGTCGCTCCGGTCGTTCCGGCGCCGGTGCTCGCAGAGGCATGGCGAGGAGGGTCGCGGCAGGCGAACCTCGTCCGCATGCTTTCGATGTGCAACGTGGAGTGGATGACAGAAGACCAGGCTCGCAAGGTCGGCGCCCTCGCCGGTCAGTCAGGCCATGACGACATCGTGGATGTGACAGTGGTGGAAGGTGCCATCCGCCGGGGCGACGCCATCGTCACGTCGAACCGGGCACACATCGAGAAGGTGGGGCAGGCTGCTGACCTCACACTCCGCATAGAGCGCGTGTGACCCGCACTGAATCCAGACGGCGGGGTTCAGTCGACCACGACGTGGGCGCGCAGGGCGTCCGGATCTTCATGGGACGGTCGGGCACTGCCGGGCCGGAGCAGTAGAGCGCCCAGTGCTGCCGCCGTGGCGGCAAAGACCGCCCCGACCAGGAAGGCGGCGTGGTAGCCGCCGGTGAGCGCGTCGAGCCGGTCCACGCCAGCGGTCGTCAGTCCCTTGGTCCGGGCGTCGGCGAGGCTCGCGAGCACGGCCAGCCCGAGCGCGCCACCCATCATGAACGAGGTGTTCACCACGCCCGAGGCGAGGCCGGCATCGCTCGGCTGCACCTCGCTCATAGCGGCGAGGAGTACCGGGTTGAACGACACTCCCATACCGAGGCCGAGCAGGATCATGCCCGGCAACACGTCAACGGCGAAGTTCCCGCTGACCGGGGCGCGCGCGAAGAGAGCGAGACTGGCGGCGACGAGCAGCATCCCGATCGCCAGCGGTGCCCTGAAGCCGTATCGCAGGACGATTCGTTCGGACAGTCCGAGTGAGAAAGCACCCATGATCAGGTTCGCGGGCAGGAATGCGAGACCGACCGCGAGCGGGCTGTAGCCGAGCACGAGCTGCAGGTACAGGGCGGACAGGAAGAACCACGCGAACATGGCAGCCGCCCACAACACACCGACGACGTTCGCGGTGGCGACGCTGCGGAGTCGGAACAGTGCAAGTGGCATGACCGGATATACCGCATGGGTCTCGATGCGGAGGAACACCGCAAACAGCGCGAGCGCGACGACGAGCAGGCCGATCGTCTGAATCGAAGCCCAGCCGGCATTGTTGCCATCCATGATCGCGTAGACGGCGATCATGAGAGCTGCGGTCACGGTGACGGAGCCGGCCACGTCGAGCTTCCCTGCTCCTCGCCGACCAGCCACGGCGGGGAGCAGGACGAGGCAGGAAACAATGACCGCGGCACCGATCGGGAGGTTGACCAGGAAGATCCAGTGCCAGTTGAGCGAACCGGTCAGTACGCCGCCGAGGAGCACACCGATACTCCCGCCGCCGGCGATGACGAATCCGATGAAGCCCATCGCCTTGGCTCGCTCGGCCGGCTCGGTGAACATGATCATAATCAACGACAGTGAGACCACCGACACGGCCGCCCCACCGAGGCCCTGCATCGCACGCGCCACGACCAGAGACTCCGCCGATGTGGCCAGACCACAGGCGAGCGAGGCGCAGGTGAATACAGTCAGGCCGATCAAGAACAGGCGACGGTGGCCGAAGAAGTCCCCCATCCGCCCGGCGAGAAGCAAGAACCCACCGAAGGTCAGCATGTAGATGTTGACCACCCAGGCCAGAGAAGCCTCCGAGAATCCGAGTTCCGCGCGGATCGACGGCAAAGCGACGTTCACGATCGTGCTGTCGAGAACGATCATCAAATCCCCCAGGCACAGCACCAGCAGCGCCAGCCACCGTCTCCGCTCGGTAGTCACGGTCGCTCCATTCGTCGCCGACTCCCGGTCCCGGTGGGACGGTGGTGGGTATCTGCATCATGGCTGACGGGTCTGCCGCCAGCGAAGTCATTTAGCTGGCAGCGGAGTCGCCGAACTCGAACCGGCCGCGCAATGTCCAGCGCCCCTCGAACACCAGCAGCCACGCCTCGCACAGCTCAGCCCAGATCGGCAGCTCGGCGGAGACCTCCTGTTCGATCCGCACAGCGGTCTCCGCCGAACAGCGCAGAGCGACCGTCAAGTGCGGCTCCACATCGCCGTAGACGCCCTCGTAGGGCACCACATCCGGCCATCGGCGCCGTGTCTTGCTGATGAGCTCGTCGAGCCAATCGCTCGGATCAGGGCGCAACGCCACGAACCCGCCGCGCCGGTAGCACTCCACGAAGTCAACCGCGATCGGTAGCTGCTCGACGAACAACTCATTCAGCGCAGTGGTGACGCGCTCGTCGAGCTCGGCCGCGACAACGAACGGATACAGCAGTGATACGTGTGCCGGCAAGCCCTCTCGGACGGTCCCCGGGTACCGATCTCCCACCGAAGCCAGCAGCGCATCCGCCGCCGGCACTGGGATCACCAGACCGGTTTGACCGTGTGTCGGCATCACCGCACCCGTCAGCCGAGCAACTCCGTAATCGCCGCGCACAACGTGCGGGCCCCGTCCTCGTCGAGCCTAATCAGGCAGCAACCGGTGACACAGGCAGTCAGCCCCGCCGGCTAGCGACGGCCTATCTAGACCTCGGACTGGTGTTGGCACGGCTGGGCCGACCAGACGAGGCCGCCCATTGCGGTGTGCTCGCGCTGGGGGCGAATCACCTCGTCCCCTCGAACGCCTGGCGAGCCGACGAACTGATCACCGCAGTGAGCGGTTACCGCGGTGTGCCCGAAGTTGAGGAACTGCGCGAATTGGTGCGCCACAAGTCAGCGACAACGGGTAACCGATCTACCCACACCTGAGGACAACTCTGTGGATAACTGGGAACCGCTGTGTATCCCGCGCCCGCACCCCGTCCCTGTCCACTGTCGGCCAGTACCCGTCACGAATGACAAGAGGAGCTGTCCCCACGGCACCACACCGGCGGAACAGGGCAGATGGCGGGTGTCCACACCGCCCACAGCACCTACTACTACTACTGATGTTTTCTCTAAAGGAGAAGATCCAAACACCAGGTCGGTGGATACCCAGCGCAGCAGGTGCCCAAACCCGAGCTGCCACACCCGCCGCTACGGTAGGAGGCCGCACATAGGAAGGACGCGTCGTGTCGCTCGGACTCGTGGGACAGCTTGGACTGGTTGGTCTGGGCAAGATGGGTGCCAATATGCGCGACCGCCTACGAGCTGCTGGCATCGAAGTCCTTGGCTTCAAACGCAGCCCCGGAGACCGCGACGTCGACTCGCTGGCAGAGCTGATCGACCGGCTCTCCACACCCCGGACTGTATGGATCATGGTGCCCTCTGGCGAGGCGACCCGGGACACCATCACCCAGTTGGCGGCCTTGCTCGCCGAGGGTGATCTCGTCGTCGACGGAGGCAACTCGCGCTATACCGAGGACCAGGTCAACGCTGAACTACTCGCCCGCAGCGGCATCGGGTACCTGGACTGCGGCGTCTCCGGCGGGGTGTGGGGTAAGGACAACGGTTACGGGTTGATGGTCGGCGGTGCCGCCGACGCTGTCGAGCGGCTGATGCCGGTGTTCGACGCACTACGCCCAGATGGTCCTCGCGAGGAGGGCTTCGTGCACGCCGGCGACGTCGGCGCCGGGCACTTCGCCAAGATGGTGCACAACGGGGTGGAGTACGGCTTGATGCAGGCCTACGCGGAGGGCTTCGAGCTGCTCGAAGCCGCCGACGTGGTGACCGACGTGCCCGCGGTGCTCAAGGCGTGGCGGCGTGGCACCGTGGTCCGCTCCTGGCTGCTGGACCTGCTGGTGACAGCCCTGGACAACGACCCGGAGCTGGCGCAGCTGCGCGGCTGGGTGGCCGACTCCGGCGAGGGTCGCTGGACGGTCGAAGAGGCGATCAATCACTCCGTTCCCGCGCCGGTGATCTCCGCGGCGCTGTTCGCCCGGTTCGCTTCCCGCCAGGACGACTCACCGGCGATGCGGGCGGTGGCCGCGTTGCGCCAGCAGTTCGGCGGGCACGCCGTGCAGCAAGCCGGCCCCGACTCAGCCAGTTAAAACGAGCGTACGACTGTGTACGTCCGGCAGCTCACGGTCACCGATTTCCGCTCCTGGGAGCACGCCGAGATCGAGTTCGAACCCGGCGTCGCGGTGCTGGTGGGCGCCAACGGGCAGGGCAAGACCAACCTGATCGAAGCGCTGAGCTACCTGTCCACGCTGGGGTCGCACCGGGTGTCCACCGACGCGCCGTTGGTGCGCCACGGGGCCCAACACGCCATTGTCCGGACCGCTGTGGTGCACGCCGGCCGGGAGCTGACCGTGGAGCTGGAGATCTCCCCTGGGCGAGCCAATCGGGCCCGGCTCAACCGCAGCCCGGTGCCGCGCCCCCGCGAGGTGCTGGGTGTGCTGCGCAGTGTCCTGTTCGCACCAGAGGACCTGGCGCTGGTCCGCGGTGACCCAGCACAGCGCCGCCGATTTCTCGACGACCTGCTGGTCCTACGCGCGCCCCGGCTGGCCGGCGTACAAGCCGACTACGACAAGGTGCTGCGCCAGCGCGTCGCGTTGCTCAAATCCGCCGGGATGGCGCGCCGGTCCGGCGGCGGCGCCGCTGATCTGCGGACCTTGGACGTCTGGGACGGTCACCTCGCCCGGCACGGCGCGGAACTGCTCGGGGCCCGGCTGGATCTGCTGGTCGAGCTGACGCCTCATGTTCGCGCGGCCTACCGGGCGGTGGCCCCGGAGTCGGCTACCGCCGAGCTCGAGTACCGCAGCAGCCTGGGTGACGCCCTGCCGGCGGCTGTGCCCGACGCTGGGGTGAACAGCACCGGCAAGGCCGACGTCGATCTGCTGGAGGCGGCGCTGCTGACGCAGCTGGCCCAGCTACGGGCAGCCGAGGTCGAGCGCGGGGTCTGCCTGGTCGGGCCGCACCGCGACGACCTGGAACTTGGCCTGGGCGGCCTGCCGGCCAAGGGCTACGCGAGCCACGGTGAGTCGTGGTCATTCGCGCTGGCTCTGCGGCTGGGCAGCTACCAGTTGCTGCGCTCGGGTGGTGCCGAGCCGGTGCTGTTGCTCGATGACGTCTTCGCCGAGCTGGATACCCGTCGCCGGGCCCGGCTGGCCGAGGTCGCGCTGGCCGCCGAACAGGTGGTGGTCACCGCCGCGGTGCCGGCGGATGTCCCCGAGGAACTCCAGGGAACCCGATTCGACGTCGACGCCGGGCAGGTTCGCCGTGTCCGATGAAGTCGGGCGGCCTGATGAGGCGGCCGCCGAACGGCGGCCCCAGGCTGGGGACAAACCTGTGGATAGTGTGGACAAATCGATGTTCGATGCACCCAAGACCCCATCTCAGACCCCATCTGGAGTGCCCAAAGGCGCTGACATCGCCCGCGCCGCGCTGGAAGCCGCCCGTGCCGTCCAGCGCAACTCCAACGGGACGGGCGCCGGCCGGGACAAGCCCGGCGCGGGGCGCGCGGCGCCTCGGCGGCGCCGCGGCTGGTCCGGTGCGCGGCCGGATGACCGGGACCCGCAGCCGCTGGGCCGGCTGGCGTCGCGGCTGGTCGCCGACCGCGGCTGGGCGGACCGGGTGTCCGCCGGTGTGGTGTTCGCCCGGTGGGCTGCGCTGGTCGGCGCCGAGGTGGCCGAGCACGCCGAGCCGGTCTCGCTGAAGGACGGCGAGCTGCTGGTACGGGCCAGTTCCACGGCATGGGCCACCCAACTTCGGTTACTGCAACGGCAGTTGATCGCGCGGATCGCCGCCGGCGTCGGATCCGGCGTGGTGACCCGGCTGCGGGTGCAGGGCCCGGCGGCGCCGAGCTGGGTGCACGGCCCGAGGCACGTCCGCGGCCGTGGCCCCCGAGACACCTACGGCTAACGCCCGGTTGACAACGCAGCCCGGGGGTAGGCCACTGAGCGTCCGTTAGGCGCCGCGACTAGGCTTCACCGCCGTCCCGACCTGCGCTGAAGCGAAATAGCGGCGCTGTGACCAAACCAGGGGTGTCCCTGACCCACTTCTGTCAGTGGGGACCAGTAGAATTGTGGCGACACCACCGCAGCGCACCGGCAAGGAGACACCGAGGACCGTGGCCCCTAAGAAGAACGACTACAGCGCGTCTTCCATCACCGTCCTCGAGGGGCTCGAAGCCGTTCGCAAGCGTCCCAGCATGTACATCGGGTCCACCGGCGAGCGCGGCCTGCATCACCTGGTCTGGGAAGTCGTCGACAACGCGGTCGACGAGGCGATGGCGGGTTACGCGACCAGGGTCGAGGTCACCCTGCTCGCCGACGGTGGGGTGCGGGTCTCCGACGACGGGCGCGGCATCCCGGTGGACATGCACCCCGTGGAACACCGCCCCGCACTGGAGCTCGTGCTCACCACGCTGCACGCCGGCGGCAAGTTCGACGGCGAGTCCTATGCCGTCTCCGGCGGTCTGCACGGCGTCGGCGTGAGCGTGGTCAACGCCCTGGCGAGCGCGCTGGAAGTGGAGATCCAGCGCGACGGGTTCGTGTGGCGGCAGCGTTACGAGGAGTCCAAGCCGGCGTACCCGTTGCGCAAGGGTGGTCCGACCCGCAAGACAGGCACGACGCTGACCTTCTGGGCCGATCCGCTGATCTTCGAGACCACCACGTACAACTCCGAGACGGTGGCGCGCCGGCTGCAGGAGATGGCCTTTCTCAACAAGGGTCTGACCATCGTGCTGCGTGACCAGCGGGTCAACGGCAGCAACGAGACCGAGGACGCCGAGGGTCAGACCGCGCAGGTCAAGGAGCGCACCTTCCACTACCCCGGGGGTCTGGAAGATTTCGTCAAACACATCAACAACTCCAAGGACCCCATCCACCGCAAAGTGATCGGCTTCGAAGCCGGTGGTGAGGGTATGCAGATCGAAGTCGCGATGCAGTGGAACTCCGGGTACACCGAGTCGGTCTACACCTTCGCCAACACGATCAACACTCACGAGGGTGGCACCCACGAGGAAGGTTTCCGGTCTGCACTGACCAGCGTGGTAAACCGCTACGCCCGGGACAAGAAGCTGCTCAAGGACAAGGACGTCGCGCTCACCGGCGACGACATCCGCGAGGGTCTGGCCGCCATCGTGTCGGTCAAGCTCAAGGAACCGCAGTTCGAAGGCCAGACCAAGACCAAGCTGGGCAATACCGAGGCCAAGTCCTTCGTGCAGCGCACCTGCAACGAATGGCTGATCGACTGGCTGGAGCGCAATCCCACCGAGGCCAAAACAATCATCAACAAGGCGATCTCATCGTCGCAGGCGCGGATGGCCGCCCGGCGGGCCCGCGAGCTGGTTCGCCGCAAGTCGGCAGGTGATCTGGGTGGTCTGCCCGGCAAGCTGTCCGACTGCCGGTCCACCGACCCCTCGCGCAGCGAGGTGTTCATCGTCGAGGGTGACTCCGCGGGTGGGTCGGCGAAGTCCGGCCGGGATTCGATGTACCAGGCGATCCTGCCGATCCGCGGCAAGATCATTAACGTGGAGAAGGCGCGGCTGGACCGGGTGCTGAAGAACACCGAGGTGCAGTCGTTGATCACCGCGCTGGGCACCGGGATCCACGACGAGTTCGATCTGGCCAAGCTCCGGTACCACAAGGTCGTCCTGATGGCCGACGCCGATGTGGACGGTCAGCACATCCGCACCCTGCTGCTGACGTTGCTGTTCCGGTTCATGCGCCCGCTAGTCGAGCACGGGCACGTGTTCCTCGCCAACCCCCCGCTTTACAAGATCAAATGGCCGCGCGCTCAGGTGCAGTACGCCTACTCCGACCGGGAACGTGACGGGCTGATCGAGGCGGGTCACGCGGAAGGCCGCAAGCTGCCCAAGGACGACGCGATCCAGCGCTACAAGGGTCTGGGCGAGATGAGCGCCAAGGAGCTGTGGGAGACCACGATGGACCCGGCCAACCGGGTTCTGCTGCAGGTCACCCTGGACGATGCGGCGACCGCGGACGAGCTGTTCAGCGTCCTGATGGGCGAGGACGTGGAGTCCCGCCGCTCGTTCATCACCCGCAACGCTAAGGACGTCCGCTTCCTCGACGTCTAGCCGGTCGGCGGAACCGCGATTCGTGCCAACGAATGGCGGTGACGATCTGGAAGACTGGTCGGAGGACGTGAGGAGACGCTATGACAGCTGTGCCGGAGCTGCCGGGCCGCCTGCTGACTGTCGATGCGTACGTCGCGCTCGGCGAGGACGACCTTTACCGCTCGGAGCTGCTGGAAGGCAACCTGGTCATGTCGCCGAGCCCGGCACCGGACCACATGATCGTCATGAGGAAGCTGCTCATCCAGCTGGATGAGCAGCTTCCTTCGGGTCTGCAGGTGATCCCGGACATCGATGTCGACCTCGAACTGGCGCCACGTGGTAAACCCGGATTCGTCCGCAGGCCAGATCTGATCGTCGTGCCGGATGCGGCTGTGGAGCGCGTGCGCCGCGACGGAGGCATCCTGCGTGCCTGCGACGCGCTGATCGTCGTGGAGATCGTCTCACCGGGTTCACAGCGCACCGACCATGTGATCAAGCGCGGCGAGTACGCCGATGCGGGTATCCCGCGCTACTGGATCATCGACCTCGACCACCCGGTGACATTGATCAACTGCCACCTCGCCGCGCAATTCGGCTACCAGGACCCCGGCCCGGTCGCCGGCCGGTTCGTCACCACTGAACCCTTCCCCGTTGCCTTGACTCTGGACGGTCTCCTCCCAGGCTGAGCGCTCGACGGAGTCGCCTGTCCCGACGAATCCCCGCTCACAACCCAGGGGGCCATTGCTCCACGGTGAGTTCGGGCATTGGGAAGTCCTTGACGTTGCCGGTGGCCAGCCGTGCGCCGATCCCGACGGTGACCGCGCCGATCAAGCAGTCGGCCTGGTGCAGTGTGATGCCGCGGGCCGCGTGTTCGCGTCGCCAGGCACCAGCCCGCCGCGCGTCGGGTTCCCGCACGGGGAGCACCCGGATCGCGGTGAACAGCGCGTCGGCCACCGCCTCCTCACTCGGCCGCAGCCCACGGATGATCTCCTCGACGTTGACTGCCGTGGTCAGCAGTACCTCGCGACGGGCGGCGAGGTCGCGCAGCCGTGCTGCGGCGGGTCGCCCTCGCAGCGCGTCAATGAGGACGGTGGTGTCCAGGACTAGAGCGGTCATCAGCCGGCAAGCTGTTCCCGGTCGGTTCGCTGTGCGCGCACCCAGGCCGCGGGGTCGGTGTCCCAGTCGTGCCCGGAGTCGGCGATGGCGCCCAATGTGACGTCCAGAGCCTCGTAGCGTTTGTGCTCGTCGATCGCGCGGCGCACGGCTCTGGCGATGAAGCCGCTCCGCTCGCGCGCACCGACGACGCGGTCGAGCTCGCCGACCAGCGTGTCATCGAGTGTGATGTGCAGACGCATGGCCATAGGATAGCCCACACTGCCCCGACGACGTGAGTTGGTAGCCCTCGATGACGTCACTGTGTGTCGGCGAATAAGGTCGCCCGATGCCGGTAAGGCCCAGCATTCACACGCTCAAAGTGTCGCTGCGATACATGAAGCCGCCAGTCTGGCGACGCCTGCAGGTTCCCTCTCAGACGAGCCTGGCCGAGCTGCACCACATCATCCAGGTCGCGATGGGCTGGCACGACTGTCACCTGCACCAGTTCGAGGTCAACGGTGTGCACTACGCCGACACCGAGCACCTGCTCGAGGACACCACCGACGAGGCGCGCCCGACGCTGGCTCGGATGCAACCTGGGGAGCAGATCGCGTACTGGTACGACTTCGGCGATGACTGGTGGCACGACATCGTCGTGGAGTCCGTCGACCGACCCGACCCGGCACTGACCTACCCACGCTGCGTGACCGGCCGCCGCGCCGCGCCGCCTGAGGACAGTGGCGGTCCATGGGGTTTCGCCGAGCTGATGAGCGCCTTGAACGACGACAAGCACCCCGAACACGAGATGTACCGCCGCTGGATGGATCAGATCGGCGAGATCGGCTATGACCCGGCACGCTTCGAACTCGACCAGATCAACGCAGCGCTGTCCCGGCTCAGCGCCGTCGCCATGTCGCGCTGACCGGGGGACGCGTCCGGCCGGAGAGGACGCTGCGTGACCGGTAGACTGGCTGGGTTAGGGGCAGGTCTATGGCCCCCGAAAGTGCTCCCTGAAGGGAACCAAGCTCCGTGACTGAGATTATCCTGCCGCCGGACGGAGACCGCATCGAGCCGGTCGACATCCAGCAGGAGATGCAGCGCTCCTACATCGACTACGCGATGAGCGTCATCGTCGGGCGCGCGCTTCCGGACATTCGAGACGGGCTCAAGCCGGTGCACCGGCGAGTGTTGTACTCGATGTACGACTCAGGTTTCCGCGCCGACCGCGGCCCCGTCAAATGCGCCCGGGTAGTCGGCGACGTGATGGGCAACTACCACCCGCACGGTGACAGCGCGATCTACGACACCCTGGTGCGGATGGCCCAGCCGTGGTCGATGCGCTACCCGCTGGTCGATGGGCAGGGCAATTTCGGCTCGCCGGGCAACGACCCGGCAGCCGCGATGAGGTACACCGAGTGCCGGCTCACGCCGCTGGCGCAGGAGATGCTGCGCGACATCGACAAGGACACCGTCGATTTCGAGCCGAATTACGACGGTCGCACCGAGATGCCCACGGTGTTGCCGTCCCGGATCCCGAATCTGCTGGTCAACGGCAGCTCCGGGATCGCTGTGGGGATGGCGACGAACATCCCGCCGCACAACCTGCGGGAGGTCAGCGCGGGTGTGATCTACCTGCTGGACAATCCCGACGTCGATGACGAGACCCTGCTCGACGCGCTCATCGAGCGGATCAAGGGTCCGGACTTCCCGACCCATGGCCTGATCGTCGGCACGGATGGTATCGCCGACGCCTACCGCACCGGTCGCGGCTCGATCCGGATGCGCGGCGTGGTGGAAGTCGAGGAGGACAGCAGAGGCCGCACCACCCTGGTGATCACCGAGCTGCCCTACCAGGTCAACCCGGACAACTTCATCGAATCGATCGCGGCGTTGTCCCGGGACGGCAGGATCGCCGGGATCGCCGAGATCAACGACGAGTCCAGCGACCGTATCGGCCGGCGCATCGTGATCACGCTCAAGCGTGATGCGGTGGCCAAGGTGGTGCTCAACAACCTTTACAAGCACACCCAGTTACAGCACACCTTCGGCGTCAACATGCTGGCGATCGTCGAGGGCGTGCCGCGCACGCTGCGCCTGGACCAGATGATCCGGCACTACGTGCGCCACCAGCTCGACGTCGTCGTCCGGCGGACCCGGTACCTGCTGCGCAAGGCCGAGGAGCGCGCGCACCTGTTGCGCGGTCTGGTCAAGGCGCTGGACATGCTCGACGAGGTGATCGCGCTGATCCGCCGGTCGCCCACGGTGGACGACGCGCGCAGCGGCCTGATGGAGCTGCTCGACGTCGACGAGATCCAGGCGAACTACATCCTGGAGACCCAGCTACGGCGCCTTGCCGCGATGGAGCGGCAGAAGGTCGTCGAGGATCTGGCCGAGCTTGAGCGGGAGATCGCCGACTACCTGGACATCTTGGACAAGCCCGAGCGGCAGCGCACGATCGTCCGCGACGAGCTGCTCGAGATCGTCGAGCGTTACGGTGACGACCGCCGCACCAGGATCACCGGTTACGACGGCGATATGTCGACCGAGGACTTGATCGCCGTCGAGGACGTCGTGGTCACGATCACCAGGACCGGCTACGCCAAGCGCACCCGCACCGACCTGTACCGGGCACAGAAACGCGGCGGCAAGGGCGTCATGGGCGCGGGCCTGAAGACCGACGACATCGTGGCGCACTTCTTCGTCTGCTCCACGCACGACTGGATCCTGTTCTTCACCAACAAGGGCCGGGTGTACCGGGC